>CAYGQW010000010.1:0-5261 GCA_964352175.1 uncultured Halobacteriovorax sp. | reverse complement strand
CATCTCTTGCAGCTCTTCTTCATCAGCATCGCGATCTACTAACCACTTTCTAACTTCTCTTAAAAGAAATTCAGCTTCTTGGTGAATAGCTCTAACTCCTGGATCATCTAGTCTTAGTGTAGGTCTGCGGCGCTCATCGCGTTCGCGCTTCATAATATCTTCAGCCAGCTTGTCTAACATGCCTGGTGTTTTTACCGGAAGACACTGATCATCATTAGTTTGCTCTGTCTCTGTTGCATCCCATTGTCTACCGTATTGACCACAACTATTAACTTTCATATCTGTTAAAAGCTCATCAAAGTCTCTTAATCCATTCGCTTCAGCTGCTGAAGTAAAAGGACGATCGCTTTCAAACATTGCGGGTTCATGGTCTTCACAGTGAGACGTATCTTCTTTACCCTTAATTTTTACTTTAAATGCTTCAATTCTTTCATGGAGCTGTTCAAGACTAAGTTCATGAATCTCAGCAGGATGACGAGCAATATTCAACGCAGTTTCAGCAAAAGCCAGCTGAAAGCTTGCAATGAAGATGATGAAAGCGGTTAATACTCTTTTCAGACCTAAGGTCATGAAAAACTCCCCTGAACGTTAGAATTCAAGGGATTAAAGAGCAATTCTTATACCAAGATAATGTTAGATAAGGGTTTGGATTTATAAAGAAGGAGTGTCTAAAGTTTAGACACCCCTATAAATATGAACAATTAGGCTTGAGCTGCTGGTGGATCTCTGAGTTCTTTTCTTAGAATTTTACCAACGTTTGATTTAGGCAATTCCGTTCTAAATTCATAGTGCTTTGGGCACTTGTATCCAGTTAGTCCTTCTTTACAAAACGCTTTTAGCTCATCGACCGTAAGAGATTCGTCCTTTTTAACAACGAAAACTTTAACTGCTTCTCCAGACTTTTCGTCTGGGACACCAATAGCTGCGGCTTCAAAAACTTTAGGGTGAGTGACGACTACGTCTTCAACTTCATTTGGATAAACATTAAAGCCAGAGACAAGAATCATATCTTTTTTACGATCAACGATTTTGAAATAACCTTGTTCATCCATAATACCGATATCACCCGTTCTAAAAAATCCATCTTTAGTCATGACTTGCGCAGTCTCGTCAGGACGATTCCAATAACCACGCATAACTTGAGGACCTTTAATACAGATCTCTCCAGCTTCGCCTGTAGCAACATTTTTACCATCATCATCTTTAATCACAACATCAGTTGAAGAAAGAGGAATACCAATAGTTCCGTTATAATCTTTAAGTGTCATTGGATTGATACAAGCAGCAGGTGAAGTTTCTGTTAATCCATAAGCTTCAATCAGAGGACAACCTGTAACCTTCTTCCATTTTTCTGCAACTGCACGTTGAACGGCCATACCGCCACCAAGAGATACCTTAAGATGGCTAAAATCAACTGATGCAAAATCCTCACAATTTAACAAACCATTAAATAATGTATTCACACCAGTGAAGGCTGTAAACTTCCACTTCTTAAGTTCTTTTACAAAGCCAGGCATATCACGTGGATTAGTAATTAGAACGTTAAGGGCTCCAACAGAACTAAAGATAAAACAGTTCGCTGTAAGTGAGAAGATATGATAAAGCGGAAGCGGAGTGATAATAATCTCTTGTCCGTCTTTAATCAGGTTTTTTATCCATGCTCTCGCTTGAACCATATTGGCAACAATATTTCCATGAGTCAGATCTGCACCTTTTGAAACACCTGTCGTTCCGCCAGTGTATTGCAAAAACGCAGTATCGTTTAAAGTCATTGTTGGTTTAACGTACTTACTTTCATCAGCGCCAAAAACAACATCTTTAAATGAAACTGAAGAAGAGATTGTCCAATTAGGCACCATCTTTTTAACTTTCTTAATCACAAAGTTTACCAGTAGTGATTTTGGAAAGCTTAAGAAGTCACCAATTTGAGTAGTAATAACATGCTTTACTGGAGTTTTTGATAATACTTGCTCAAGAATATGGGCAGAGTTTTCAAAGATCACAATCGCTTTTGAACCAGAATCTTTTAATTGATGCTCAAGCTCGCGTGCAGTGTAAAGAGGGTTTACGTTAACAGCAATCAGACCTGCTCTTAACACACCAAAAAGAGCAACTGGATATTGCAAAATATTCGGCATCATCAAAGCAACACGATCGCCTTTTTGAAGTTTCAAATCGTTTTGAAGATAGCTCGCAAACTTTTTTGAGAGCAGGTCTATTTCACGATATGTGTACGACTTACCCATGCAATGAAATGAAGGTAGCGTAGAATATTTCGAAAATCCTTCTTCTAAAATTTCAACAATCGAAGAATATATTGTGATATCCACTTCATGTGGAACGCCAGATTCATAACTGCTATACCAAGGTTTAGACACGGATGACCCCTCTTCTAAGGTTTATTTAAAAAATTGAACTTCAATCATATTTATTTTTACCGATAGACACAAGAAAGACCGTACTTGCCTCTATACGCGCGCCTTGTTGGCTAATTGCGGCAAGCATATGAAATCTATCAACTATATGTAAAAACAAACTTATTTCCTAGAAGAGACGTCGGCTTTATGGTACTTACCCTTCACTTAAAAAAATCATAATCGGACATCTGGTCACACACACACCTAATGTCTTCTGTACGAAAAGGCCTCCAGAATTGGAGGCCTTTTTGTTTTAAATACTGCAAAATGGTTAGCTATGGCATTTCTTGAAGGTGAAGATTTTTATTACGATGATGAAGGACTGATGGTTCTCACTGCATCATATCTTAAAAAGCGTGGACACTGTTGTCACAGCGATTGTCGTCATTGTCCTTATCTCGAAGCTACTGCCAGCGATGTCCCTTTAGAGTTAAAAATTCAGGACAAAGATGATCCCTACGCCAGATATATTGAGATGGCCGATGAAGATCAAATTAAGAAAGACGAATAGAATTCTTGAACTAATTGCTCTTTTTGCTTTCTTTTTAATTTTTTAATTTCATACTCACGCTGCGAGGCATCGCTTCGATCAATAGCATCTTCAATATACACGAGTTCTTCTGCTGGATCACCCTTAAGTGCCTTAGCTCCACCGAAGCCAGTCAGATGCTCCAGAAAACGTCTCTCAACATCAGTTGAAATTCCAGTATAGAACTTTCCTTTTTGTGTTCGAACAATATAAACGTACCAACTCATATAACCAGTGTAATCGGTTTACAGATAGAGTCATCATGGACTTTTATTTTCCCATCAATTATATTCTTTTTCTTAATGTCGGAATGTAGCGCAGCTTGGTAGCGCACTTCGCTGGGGGTGAAGGGGTCGCTGGTTCGAATCCAGTCATTCCGACCATTTTTTTCTAACCTACCAAAATTAAAAAGTTTTTTCAGCATGAATACTTTTAGGTCAGGCTGGGTCAGGTAACTACACCTGACCCAGAAGAAAAACTGACTTGGGTCAGGTCGGGTCAGGTTTAAATTTCTCAATATACTGACCAACCATATTCACTGCTTCTCGATTAGCCCTCGTCGGCATTGATGCATACTTCTCAGCAGTTTTAGTATCCTTGTGCCTAGTAACCGCCTGAGCTGAATCGATACTACCTGTAACGTTCCTCGTAATCGTTCCCATACTATGTCGCATAATATGAGTGGAGCTATACATTTCAGATAAACCGGCCTCTTTTAAAGCTTTGTTGTACTGATATTGTATTTGCCGATAACTAAGAGGTTTTTGATCATTGAGAAAGAGAAAACCTTTTTTTCCTCCTTCAGCTAATCTTTTACTGAGTATCACAAACATCTGATCATTCATTGAGGTATAACTAACTTCTCCGTTCTTAGGGTATTCCTTAAGATAGTCAAACTTCTTATTTCTATAAGACCAGACTGCCACATGCTGAACAACTACTGAACGTTCCTCTAAATGTATAGACTCTCTTTGAAGACCTGCAATTTCTCCTACCCTAGCTGCCATAAAAAAATGAAGTTCAGCAAAGTCTCTCCAAAACTCGGACTCAAAAGAATTAAGGAACTTGATTAAATCTTCAGCTCTCATCTTTTTATTTTTAAAAGGTGTAGGCTTAATTATTCCGGCCACATAATGCCTTTTTAAAATTGGATTAATAAAAAATGCGTCATAGTTCTCTCGATACCAATTCAGCATTGCCTTTAAAAATCTAAGATCGTTATCAAAACAAAATCGCTTAGGATTGTTCTTAATCTGTTCTTTCTTCTGATTATCTATAAGCCAGTCTATTAAGGTAGAGTTTACATCGACCATTTTAAAACAAAAGAGAGGCGCGATAAACGCCTCTCTAGATAAGTACTTTTCTTGTGTCGATTTTTCTAACCTTGAGAAACTATACTTTTGAAAAAGTTTCCATAGGTCTTCAAATGAATAGCCTAGGTCCTCACCGTTAAGCTTCCTTGCTTTTTTAATTTGAGGTTGGTCTAAATTATTAACACTACCTAAGAATTGACTCTCGTTTTCTTTAGCTTTAGAAGGATGAAAGTTAGCTCGCCAATCAATTGCCTGCTTTAAAGAGCTAAAGCTCTTAGAAAAGGCTTGTTTATTGATATACTTGGTGGCTAGGAAAGTGCCAGACTCTATATTCTTTCTAATTCCTTTGTGTTTATTTACGCTTATATACTTACCCATACTCTAGTCTCCTTCAAGAAACCAATTACTGATTTCTTCAGGAATAAAAAAGAGCACTCCGCGTTTTTTTCTTTTCGGAATCTTCTCATCTGATACGAAGTTATAGATTGTTCCCTGAGCATACCCAGTGAACAATGCAACATCTTCTACACGCCATATTCTTTTGTCAAAGAGCCTTGCTGATCGAACAGAATCAACAGTGCTTTTATAGCACGGTGTTCGATCTAATTCATGTCTGTATGTAGCATTTTTAAGAGTCAAATATTCTCCAAGTTTAAGCTATTGAAACACCTAAAAAGTCGGCATGTAATTCACGCACTTGCCGTGAAACTCCATCTCGTCCAGTAAACTCATGCTCGCGAATATGGCCTCGCACAATAACCGGATCACCTTTACTTAGGTTAACTGGGCAGCGTTCAGCCTGTTTCTCCCACGCCACCACCTGATGCCAGTTAGGGGCTTCCTGTCCCTCTATATTCTCCGCTAGGGTGAAGCTGCAGACTGCTTTCTGGTTCTTCGTATAACGAAGCTCAGGGTCTTTTCCAAGGCGACCATAGACTGTAACTATCTCGTTCTTGCTCATAATTTATTCCTCCTAGGTTGTGATTAAGAAATTTTAAGTCT
>CAYGQW010000009.1:0-27936 GCA_964352175.1 uncultured Halobacteriovorax sp. | reverse complement strand
GGCCAAGACCTAAGTATTTAAGGATAAACTATGTTTTTTGAAATTATAAAAAATCCAAAATTTAATTTTACTGGCTGTTTTAAATTCACTTCAGTCATTTCTTTTATTCTCGTTGCTGTTTCAATTTGGTTAGCGGCAACGAAGATGCAATACGGTGTCGACTTTAGAGGTGGTGCTGAGTTGCAAGTTCAGTTCAGTGAAACAACAAAACTTGAAGACCTTAGATCGACTCTTAATAAGAGTGGTTATGGTAATGCTGTTGTTCAATCTTATGGAGATGAGGTAGATAACACTTTTTTAGTTAAAGTGGCCGGTGACGAGTCTAATCTGAACATTGTATCTGATGCAGTATCATTAGCTTTAAAAACGGCTTACTCAACTGATCAAATGGAAATCGTTAAGGTTGATATTGTAGGACCTAAAGCAGGTGCTCAGCTTCGTCTTTCTGGTTTTCAGGCCATGTTCTGGGCTTTGTTAGCTATTATGATCTACGTTTCTCTTCGCTTTGAGTTCAAGTACGCGCCTGGTGCTATAGTCGCGGTTTTTCATGATGTATCCATTGTTCTTGGAATCTACGCCATCACAGGAACTGAATTTACTCTTCAAACCGTTGCTGCCATTCTTGCCGTTATCGGTTACTCTGTGAATGACACCGTCGTTATTTATGATCGTGTTCGTGAATATGAAAATATGGACGCAAGAACATTGGGTCAGATTATCGACCTTGCTCTTAATGACACGCTTTCAAGAACATTATTAACATCTGCAACAACATTGTTCGTTGCTCTTACAATGTTCTATTCAGGTGGACCTGCAGTTCATGACTTCTTTTTGGCCATGACAGTTGGTGTGGTCGTAGGCAGTTATTCATCATTATTTGTGGCAGCTCCAGTTGCACTACTATTTGATAAGACCAGCCGTTCAACATCAGCTAAACGTGTTGAAGCTTAAGACTATTTGTTTCGTATTCCTTTTGGCTTTGAGCAGTGTAGTCTCTACTACACTTGCACAGCCTAAGAGCAATAAAGAGGCTACTGAATCTCTCATGGAGCAGATGGAGCGAGAGAGATTAGAACTGCAACAGGCTACACAAGATGCTCAAGACCAGCTTATGCGTGTGGCTGATCCTACTGCTTCAAACTCAGATTCTCTTGTACCTTTTTTCAAAATTGATGAAATGCTTGCTCCCTATCGAAGCCAGTCTCCTGAGATAACGAAAGAGCACCTTAGAACCAAGTTAAAAGGAAAACCTATTGTTAGCTCGCCTAAGTTTATAGACTTCTTAGATGACCTTATAAGGGACGATCAAGCCTTACAAAAAGTTGGAGACATTATTAATAATAAGAAAAAGCTATTTGCTTTTTTTATATTTAATGTTTTGCTTTTCTTTATTGGCTTTATTTTTAAAAAACTTCATCGCGAAAAAAATTTAGTATCTGGCCCAGGAATGAGAGGTGTTCGCCTTATTTGGCGACTTTCTTGTATGTTTGCCATCAGACTTGTCGTCATCATGTATTTTTTTGGAGCGAATTTAGCCCCAACTTTCAATCTCGTTAAAAAGAATTTCTTTTAATTAAGAGCAGGAATACAGCCAAGACGTTTGTCTGACGGTGATATGGTCGTTGGAATTGTTATAGCAGAGTTAGTATTCAAATCATTTGCACCACGAATAGTGAAAATTCTTTGATAGTCTTTTTTACTGTATGGATCTTGGGTATCTGGTGGCCAATAGTAGTGCAAAGTCTTTTGACCTGCAGTTACATCATTCGGAATTAAAGTTTGATTATTTTCAGTATAAAACCATATCTGTTTTAAAAGATTTTCCCTAATAAACATGAAAGATTGCGGCGCTTCAGTTGTCGTTCCGTCAGGTAAGAGTAAAAGTTCAGGCTGCTTAATGGCAGCATAGATACCTTCAGTATCAACTCCCACATAATCCTTAATCACTTTAAAGACAGGGTTTGTTCCATTGTACTCAGCTTGTTTTGGACAAAAGGCACGTCCCGTTTGGGGGTTAATCCAGGGAACCATAAAGAATCCGCCAGCAACTTGGGTCGGGATTTGATTGTTTCCAACATTTGGTCTTGTTGTTACAGGGAAAGGATTAAAAACTCTGGTTGAGAAGGCAACATTGAATTCAGTCTGTAGACGATCAATAATTGTTTGATTGATGTCGGAGTTACCATCCTGAGGACTCACATCAGCAAGTCTAGTGTCTGAAAAATCCCAAAGACTAAAGTGCTGAGGGATAAGCTCTAGGCGAGGAAATAGAGGACTATCTGTCTCTCCATAAAGTTGAAGATCGTGGCAGTAGATATTAATTTGATTGCTTCCATTATTTATATTTAGGATTGGTACTGGTTCTTGGTTTGATGGGAAATTAAAATATAGCTTTGCTAATGCATCATAAGAAATATTTAGGCCAGTAACACTGCCTGCCCATTGAACACATGTGTATTGCGAGATAGGCATAATTTTAAGTGGGCCAACAGTAGTTTGGCCTGTTGGAGCTGGAATTCTATAAAGTTGGAATTCATCAGAGACCGAATTTGAACCTGATTGAACTTCTATAATCTGTGCCACATAGGGTGTTTCAACTTGTAGGCTACCTAAGTTTGCACTAAAAGAATTTGAATCCGTTGGGATGCTAATATCTAAATCAATCACGTTATTACTGGCATCAAAAACTCTAAGTGCACATCTTGGAGCGGCAACAGAATCATCTCCAACAAGCGGTTGGTTACACCATTTTTCTAAGCTTCCTAGATCTTCATTTAATAAAATATCAGGTCCAAGAGTTACGCTACCAAAAAGAACAGGTTGCGCATTAGTATTTGGTTTGGTTGAACAGAATGCGGCACAATTATTTAAAATATCTGGCACTCCATTATTACATGAGCAGTAATCATTTTTAACAAAGACCTGTCGTGTTGGACGGTTGATACCACTGCCGGCAGCGCAGATTGTATTTTGAACATCAAAATTTTGTAAAATAAAATCCAGAACTTCATTAGCTTCTGTATCAGTTGGATCAATATCAATTTTCTGTTGTAATAATTCAGACTTAAGCTCTGCGCGCTCATCTGCGTCAGCTTCATGGGTACCACTTGGACAGGCGGTAGTACGACAAATTGCAGTGACGGGATCGAAGAAATCATTACACAAAGATGCACCGGATTCACTTGAGCCACCAATTGAAAAGTCTGCAATGAGAGGTCTTCCTTTTCGTCCACCTTCACTAACACACGCACTAATCACTACCAAAATTGGTAGTAGCGCTAAAAATTTAATGGCCTTCGTTCGTAACATATTTATGTAAAACTCCGTTTCTTATATATTTTTCGGGTTTTTCGAGTTCAATCTTTAAGTCCTTTTAACTATTTTAGACGGTTAATGGGGTGAATCAGTGATAAGGGGGTCTTTGTTAGTAATTTCAATTACTTATATGATGGACAGTCGTCTGGCTTTATTTTATAAGTGCCACGAACTTTGGGCTTAAGTAATCTCAAGCATTTACCGAGAAGTGCCATGTAAGCAAATAGACTTTTAAGGAGTTTTTATGACGAAGGCAGATCTTATCGCCGCCATCGAAAAGCAGGCTAATTTGACCCACAAGCAATCTGAAACAGTGATCAACATCACTTTTGATGCCATGATTAAAGCCCTCTATGGTGATGAGCGTATCGAGATTCGAGGCTTTGGATCATTTGCGAATCGTAATTACAAAGCTTATGAGGGGAGAAACCCTAAGACTGGTAAAGTCGTAAAGGTTCCACCTAAGAAGGTTCCATTCTTTAAAGTTGGTAAAGAGCTTAAAGAAATGGTTGACGCTGGTAAGGATAAATACGTTATCCGCGAAGCCTAATATTTAAAAATTAAAGCTTGTATAGACGCCCATTAAACTAAGATTTGGTGGGCGTTTTTTTTGCCGCAGGCCTTAAAGCATTGACTTTATTCAGAAAAACTCTATTATTAGGGTCACCTAGTTTGACCGTATTTGGAGACGTGCCAGAGTGGCCCAATGGAACGGTTTGCAAAACCGTAAAGCCGGCGGTTCAAATCCGCCCGTCTCCTCCAAAAATAAAAAGCCACCCGTATGGGTGGTTTTTTTATTCACTTCTATCATCATTTAGTGGCAAGTCCTGTTTTAGTGTGTGAAATAAATTCATAAAAACACTATGAAAATACTTTATAGATTAGTATGGGCCATTCTTTAATTGAGGTCTTATATGAATAATATAAAAGTAATTCTTTCTATGATTTTTTTACTACTTTCATCGAGTGCTTACGCCGCAAAAAGATTATACCAAATTGATCAAGGATATTATTCGATATTGAGTAATAAAAACCTGGATATTAAAACAATTTCAGCACAATTGGTTTGTCGTACTTATAGTAAATTTACAATTTTAGGTAACCCAACATCAATTAGGTCCCACACAAGTCAAATCGTTGAGTTCGAAAATATCGAATTTAGCAGTGAGTTTATTTCACAAAATGGAATAGAGCTTCGTGAATATAGTGTAGAAATTCCTGAAGATATTTTAGCAAAATTTAAAATGCCCTTTAGACATTATTTATTCGCTTGCGACATGAACTTTAACATCCAAGGTCTCGAGTTAAATTCTGGTATTGAGAAAGAAAAGGTCTTAACCTTTGGTGTTGGCCATGGGGATGATATGCCTTTGAATATTACAACAAATTTCGAAAAACAAACAATTTCAAGAGTTTTCTATATAAATAAATATACGAATGAAATCACTGTTGATTTTTTATCTTCAGAATCACTGTCTTCAAGAATAAAAGAATGATTTAAAGAGTAAGACTTCTTTAAATTAGCTTAAGAAAGAAGCACCATTGTTAGGTGCTTCATTATGTTTTTAATCTCTATTTGTAATGAACTCTTTTAATTTTTTAGTTGGCAGTCGCTAGCTTTTATAGTTAAAAAAATGCAATTGCTAAAACCTCCAGTAGATCAACATTCCTGTCTTTAGTAAGAGTAGGTAGACTAGTAGTGCTTAGTCTGCAGTTTTGGATAGGTTAATCAATGGCATTGATTGTTATTGAAATGGGTTAACTTCTTACGTATAAAATGAACAATAATGCCTCGAGAATAAGACATAAATTGACAATTAACACCTTTTGTCATATGTCTTGGGATCTTCACTCTCTTTAATGGAATCTATGCAAACATTAATCGAGTTACTCTACAATAAGTACTCTGTCCTTAATTCAGGTCAGCCTGCGTCTTATATTCCAGAGCTTGCCAAGGCAAATCCTGAAGACTTTGCAATCGTTGTGACAACCGTTAAAGGCGAGCAGTTTCAAGTTGGAAAATTTGATAAACAATTTACTTTGCAATCAACTTCTAAGCCTTTTATCTATGGTATGGCCCTGGCTGAGCACGGACGAGAAGAAGTTATTTCAAAAGTTGGAGTTGAACCTACCGGTGAAGCCTTTAACTCTATCGTCGAATTGGAAAAAAATACACATAGGCCCTATAACCCCATGATTAATTCAGGTGCAATTGCTATCAGTTCAATGATCAAAGGTGTTGGATTTCAAGAACGATTAGAGAATATGATGAACGTTTTTGAAGCTTATGTTGGTCATAAACTCAGTGTGAGTCAGGATGTATTTGAATCCGAAAAATTAACGGCTCATAGAAATAGATCTATAGCTCACTTATTAAGACATTTTGATGTCATCGATGAAAAAATTGATGAAACTCTAGACTTATATTTTCAACAATGTTCAATTCTTGTTGATACAAGTGACTTAAGTGTAATGGCCGCTACTTTAGCAAATTCTGGTGTTAATCCAATTTCAAAAAAATCTGCGATTCCTTCAAAGTACGTTGGTGACGTTTTAAGTTTAATGTTTACATGTGGCATGTATGACTCTTCAGGGGAGTGGGCTTATTCAGTTGGTATCCCTGCTAAAAGTGGTGTATCTGGTGCTATATTCGGTGTTGTACCCGGGGAGTTCGGGATTGCCGTCTATTCGCCTCCAATCGATGAAAAGGGTCATTCTGTAAGAGGATTAGATGTTTTTAAAGATTTCTCTCATGAATGTAATTTAAGTATTTTTAGAAAAACTTCTAATCTATTAGAATAATTGATCTTTTTGTAATAATTACTGATTTTTTCGATCTGACACAGACTAAGTAAAAATTATGGTATCCTTCCTGAAAATAGTAATTAGGAAGATGTATGAAGAAAATCGTTTTCTCGCTCATTTTATTTTTATCGGCTTTCGTTGTCGTGGCAGATGTTAGTATCCCAAAAAACTTTATTAATAAAAAACTTATTTTTAATTCATATGCTCTAAAAACGAACGGACTTTATAACTACTCTAAAGCATATTCTGTTAAATTTTTAAAAGATGGGGATAAGCTTTTTTTAAAAAGTTCTGATAACGAGTTAAGTTATTCATTTCAAATATTGAGCGAAAGTTCCAGTAGTATTAAAATTGAATTTACTGAGGGTCTTACATCCATAAACTTTCAATCTTCTATTTACAAAACTGAGCTTGATTTAGATCATCCACAGTTGAAAAAGTATACGTTGCCAGCTTCAAGCTTTAAGCAAGTTACTGTTTTAGAGAATTCTCCAGAGAGGTTATTCGTTGAAGTTAAACTGGACATTCCCGGCTATGAATCTATAACATTTGAAATTAAAGATGACATTAAGAAGAACTTTAAGCCAACACTGCATTCTCAAGAGGAGTTGGTTGGCATTTACGCTACATATCCATCTTTAAGTGGAGATTTGTTTGCTGCCAAACAGTCTTTAACAACAACATACTTGTATGATGAGAGTTTTCCTGAGGAATTGTTGGCACCTCTTCGAAGTGCTGTTGGTTATTGGAATAACGCTCTAGGGGTTAATCTTATTCGTCTTGAAAAAGCTAAAGATAAAAGCCAGGCATTAAAAATAGGCACTCATTATATTGATTATTATGCAGATCGAGATGATGATGGTGGTGCCCGTGGGATTTTTAGCCTAGATCCAGAATCCGGTAAAATTTTAACTTCTTATATCTATGTTCCATCTGGCTTTAAGGTTTGGGGGACAAAGTTTTTCCGGGAGAAATATCCAAATTCTAGCTTAGATAATATTAATCAAATGGTTCTTGATTATTTAACTCATACCTTGGCACATGAAATCGGACACACCTTAGGGATTCGTCATAACTTTGCCGCCAGTACTCAAAGTAATATCCATCAACATAACTTTAAACAAATTTTTGATCGTTATAGTAAAACATTAGAGATTGATGAAGCCACAATTCCTGCAACTTCTTCGATGGATTATGTAAGTATTGATTACTTCGCGCTCATCGGTGCAAAAATGAGACTAGGTCATTCTGCTCTGAGCTATGATCAAAAAGCGGTTCAATGGCTATATTTAGAAAAACCAATCATTGAATTTGGTAACTTCTGTACACATTACGATGAACCTCCTACAGTTAATAATGGCGGCAATCCATATTGCCAAGCATGGGATGAACCTCATTTAATCCAGTAACGCGGTTGGGATATTGATTAAAGTAAAACCTCATTATAGGGGTTATTCACACCAGGCCATGTTTTTTATCTCGCTTGGTGCTTGCGCCATGCTGATGGCTAAATCAACGTCATCAATTCAACTGATTTCTATTATTATTTATAGTTTTGGTCTTTTAAGCATGTTTGGAGTTAGTGCTTTATATCATCGTATTCATTGGCAGCCGGCTCCTCGTGCAGTCATGAATAAGCTCGATCATAGTGCCATTTACATTATGATTGCTGGTTCATGTACTCCCATTTGCTTGTTAGTACTTAGTGAACAATCAGGCTTAATTCTTCTAATTACAATTTGGACTATTGCACTTATAGGAATTGGACAATCGATTTTCTTTCCCAATCTACCAAAATATATCAGATCTCTTATTTATATGGTTCCAGGTTATACAGTTATTCCATATGTAAGTGAGTTAATGCCAAAACTTGGTAAGGTCAATATTTTCTTATTGTTGCTAGGTGGACTGCTTTATACCATTGGTGCTGTTTCTTATGGACTTAAGTGGCCTAAGTTAAAGCCCGTACGCTATGGTTATCATGAAGTTTTTCATCTATTTGTTTGTCTAGGAGCTATTGCTCATTTTGTCTTAATATATTCTCTTATTGGCTAATCTTTTAATGACTACTATGGGATTAGCACTAGAATCATTTTTCTGATTCGTATTCCTTTTATTATGGGTTTTTTAATCACATTCTTAATTGTTTTAGATATGTAAATTTTATTTGATCTACCTCCAATTTTTCTGGATATGTTAGAAGAGCGTATCTAAAAATTTGAGGTATTTATGTCTTTAGTTAAAGCTATTTCTCGAAATCTTATGATTGCTAGCTCCTTAGCATGTCTTAGCACCAGCCTTTTCGCCATGAGCGACAAACAACTTGGTGATGAGATGAGAGCTGATATTTCAAAATATATGTCTACAATCAAAAAAGAAAAAATTATCTTCCATTGGGTTGATGCCAGCGATATTAATCCTAAAGGTGAGTATAATACGGCTTATGAGCCAACCGCGGCTCACTACACTAGCTATGTTGAAAAACAAGGTCGTCGCATTTATCGTCGCCGTAGGGCAGGAGACAGTGATATTGAAGGGCCTGGTTTATATATGGCTTCAGATGCACTAGTTTCCAGAGCCTATGGTGGACAAAGAAACTACGGACTTATTGTTGGGGTTTTAAAGCCTGGTGCAAAAGTTTTAACTGGTTCTGGTCTTACTCTTACTATTGAGACTAGTTTAAAAGCAGAAATTCAAAATCGTGGCTGTAATGCCTATAACTATGAAACAATTTTAGATACCTTTAATGACGCCTGCCAAAAAGTAAAACAACTTCTTGTTGGTAAAGATGCTTCCTTTGCCAATGGCAGAATATATTCTTGGTCAAATCGTCACGTCGAAGGTTGTTCTGATCGTAATATTTCCAGAGATGTTAGCTTTCCTTCACAAGTGAGTAGCTACTACGAGCCAGAAACATTTGTTGTATACAATACGGGTCTTTTTGGTGACATTTTTGGTTTTACACACAAAACAACGACTCCTAAAAATAAGTTTGCTTCTCAAATTTTGTCATACCTTAAAGGTTTGGAGTTGAGTTCTGGAGTTGAAGTCCTACCAGACTTACAAATGGATAATGATTCAATAAAAGCGATGAGTTCTGCTGAAGTAAAATCATTTTCACAAGAATACATTTTAGGATGTGAGAAATAGATTGATTAAATTGTTAATGAGATTCTGGTGAGCTAAGTAATTATTTAGTAAAGAAGTTGGAGTTTTAGACCTTTGTTAAATTTAACAACTAAGGCAAAACCCCAACTTATTATTAATTATTTGTAGACCAACCGAGTGATTTTAAGAATTGATCAATCTCATTTGTCTGCTCACTTAATGCCTTAGACTCATTAGCCGCTTCTTTTAGAACCTTTGAAGACTCTAGTGACTTTTTAGCTATTTCTGAGACAACTCTAATATTTGTATTAACTTCTTCAGTTCCTTTTGATGCCTCTTTTGCTGCCCTTGAAATCTCACTAATCGCGGCGTTTTGTTCTTCTACAGCTGATGCCACACTAATATTCACTTCTTTAAGCTTTTCAATTATTTGAGTGATGCCCTTGATTGAGTGCACTGCTAGGCCTGTTTCTTTTTGAACTGAATTTATTTTAGTATGTATTTCTTCTGTCGCCTTGGCCGTTTGCTTCGCAAGCTCTTTTACTTCGTGAGCAACGACAGCAAAGCCTTTACCAGCGTCACCGGCTCTTGCTGCTTCGATTGTGGCGTTTAAAGCTAATAAATTTGTTTGTTGAGCAATTGTTGCAATGACTTTTACAACTTCACCAATTTCATCAGAGGCGAGGGAAAGCTGGTCAATATTTTTTGAGCTTTCTGTAGCTTGAACGAAAGCTTCTTGTGCCATTTGTGATCCGTCATTAATCCTTGTTGTAATTTCTCTGACAGCATGTCCCATTTCTTCAGTTGCTGCAGCTACAGATTGTACTGAGTCGGCAGATTTTTCAGATGATTTTGCGACGACATCGGATTGCTTGGCCGTTTCCTCCGCCCCACTAGCAATTGAATTAGAGATATTTTCTAAATCTGTTGAGGTTGTTCCTAATTGAGTGGCTACGGTTTTAATCTCTTTTGCCACTTTAATATTTGCAGTCATAATAGACCAGCTTGCCATCGCTCCGATATATTGCCCATCAGAGGTCGTAAGAGCTGAAACAGCTAAGTCTAATTTTTCAGGTCCTAACGATATGATTGTTTTGAAAGGTAAATTTGATGGATCACCAAGTAATCTTCTTTGATGATCTGGATTTTTATGGAAGATATCAATTTTTTGGCCAATGGCTTGACTGACTTTTATTGGCAGTAAATGCTCAAGCTTTTCTAATGTCTGCATCGAAGATTTATTCATATAGATTAAAGTGAGATCCCTGTCGACCACCATTACGTTAAGTGGAAGAGTTTCAAGCATCAGAGACATTCTTAACGTTTCATTACTTATACTTTGTGTATTTAAAGGCATTTGACTTGTTGGTGTTTCTGAAATTTCTTGACCCATTTTGGAGCTCCTAGAGATATTTGTCGCAATTATCTTCTCGTTAAATCATATTTGATTCTCTAGTTATTAATAGCTGACTTTGATTAGGTTTCTATGTCCTATCCTTCTGGTTGGTTTTTGTTGCTACATTTTGCACTAAATAATCCGATAACAGAGCATGAAAAAGATTGGAATATTCATATTTTTTACTGCCTTAATTTTATCTATTTTTTACTTTAGTAAATCTAGAGATTTAACTAATTCTTTGTTTTCAAAAAATACTTCAAAAGACAAAATATCGGTTTCACTTGATTCAAAATCTGATGATGAAGGTAAAAATATTCCAAGTTTAAGTCGAAAAGATGATCTATCTCATAATAACAATGACAATATTAAAACTGTAAAAAAAGATATTGGTCAACTTAACAAACAACAAAGAGCGCCATCATCGCTTCTTGATTTTTTTTCTGACGACTCATACCGTTTTAATCACTCAAGTTATCTTTTGTCTAAAAGGTTAAGAAGTATACCTAGTTCAGTTTACAATGAAGATCTTGGAGCAGTTGTATTTCAGGATAGTGGCTACACATATTTTGAAGGCTCTGAGGTTAGTGTTGGTATGCCTACACTTTATGACGT
Source organism: uncultured Halobacteriovorax sp. (assembly GCA_964352175.1). Lineage (GTDB taxonomy): Bacteria > Bdellovibrionota > Bacteriovoracia > Bacteriovoracales > Bacteriovoracaceae > UBA4207. The sequence continues at coordinate 16,697 of CAYGQW010000009.1, read as the reverse complement.
CAACCAAAAGCGGGTTGTATTATTAACTGGTCGATTAATTTTAAAAGATCATGATCTTGCACTTCAAATTGCAAGGCAGTACAACTCGGATGTTGATTTAACCATGCAGCATTTAAACGTATTTGTTGTGAATTTGGGACCTGTTGTCTTAGAAGTATATTCAAGTAGTAATAGTTTAATGGAAATTGAAATGATTGAGGGGGGAGTGCATGAAAAATAAACTCTCCATTTTATTTATTTTTTTCATCGTAGGCTGTGTTCAATCTCCTAAATCTAATAAAAGAGTAACAGAAGCAGATAATTCTGATGTCGCTCCTGGAAACCCTGCCGTTAATCCAACGATAAATCCAACTTTGCCACCTGTTGGTAATAGTATAGACCCAATATTTTTTGAATCTTGGCATCTTGTTAATTCCGGTCAGTCTTCATTTTCAAAAAGCGGAGGTTTGAGTGGACAGGATATGAAGTGGTCCGGGGTTCCGTATACAGGTGCAGGTGTTTTAGTCGCCGTATCAGATAACGGTATTGAAAAAGAACATGAAGATTTATCCAGAAACTTTAACTTAGGTTTTTCTAAAAACTACGCCAATAATGTCTCCGGTTGGTATGGTGATCCTGTTCCGAGTGATAGTGCCCATGGAACCGCCGTTGCAGGCATTATTGCAGCTTCAAGTCAAAATGGAGTCGGTTCTAGAGGAGTGGCTTCGCAATCGATTTTAGCTGGTTTTAAGTACGTTGGTGAAGCAGTTAATGTAAGTATGCAGGTTGACCAGGCAAATGGTAATTACGATATATTTAACTATAGCTATGGCGGATATAGCTGTTACTTCGATCGTGAGTCTTCTACCTACTTAGCTCAATTAGAATATGGAGTTAAAAACCTTAGAGGTGGTAAAGGAGCTCTTTATATAAAGGCAGCCGGAAACGAATACTACTCCTATAACTCGGATTGTGATTCAACCTTGTCTGAGGACGACGATACCTATTACTTAGGTAATGCTAATCTTGAGCAAGTACATTCATATCCATGGATGATCGTGGTCGGAGCAGTTAACGCTAATGGTGTTTCTGCCAGCTATTCGACACCTGGCTCGAGCTTATGGGTTAGTGCTCCTGGTGGAGAATATGGAGTCAATTTCCCCGCGATCATTACAACCGATCTATCAGGCTGCGATAGAGGTTACTCAGAAACAGACAGTACTAGAAATGACTTTGACCGGGGAATTAACTCTCTCAACAATAACTGTAATTATACAAGTGCAATGAATGGAACTTCGGCAGCAACACCTATGATCAGTGGTGCTGTAGCCTTACTTTTACAAGCTAATCCAAATCTATCATGGCGTGATATTAAGTACATTTTGGCCAAAACAGCAAGAAAGGTTGATATCAATAGAAATAATCTTAGCCATCCAGGCGGTTTAAACCTGTCAGGCTTTATCTATGATCGAGGCTGGACAAGAAATGCAGCTGGTTTTAATTTTCATAACTGGTATGGCTTTGGAGTCGTTGATATTTCTGCCGCAATCACATTAGCAACAAATTATAATAGCGGACTAGCTACTTTTAAAGAAGCTCAAATTAGTAGCTCAAGTAATCTAAATTTGAGTATACCAGATAACTCAAATGCTGGAGCCTTGAGCCAACTTTCTATTGCCAATAATTATTCAATTGAAGCGGTACAATTAAAGCTAGATATAGAACATCCATTTATCGGAGATCTAGGTATTGAGCTAACATCCCCATCTGGAACCACGAGTACGATGATGAATATTAATAGTGGTGTCAGTATTTCAAATATAAGTAATGAAGTTCTTCTTTCAAATGCATTTTATGGCGAGTCTAGTTTAGGAACATGGCAACTTAAAATAGTTGATGGACAAGGGCAAGATGTAGGAACTTTAAAGAATTGGTCTATAAAAATTTATGGTCATTGATTTAGAGATTTAAAAATTTGCTTACAATCACCTTGAAGCATTATTTGCGTTGTTCTGTCTAGAGTGTCCAGAATTAATCGGCGATCGATAGCATTTATTGAAAAACTTTCGAGAACATCAAGTCCCTTTAGTTTGTGAGCAATATGGGTGTCGTGCCAATCTCCAAGTCTTGTAATAATGTGATCAAGTTCTTCTGATAGCTGTCTACTTATTGGACTATCATCTTGATAGTTTCTAAAATCATTGGCCAAGAGTAGAAATAGTTTTAATTGTTTTCTCATTTTATGAAATTCATATGATCCAATAACATCGTTTTCTAAAGCAATTGCAATTTCTGATGTCAGCCTAAACATTCTTTTTTGAAGATTCTCAGCTGAGATAATCTCTATATTCAACTCTAACTTTTTTAATGAGACTTCATTAATGATATTTTTTAACTTCTTGCTAATCTTTTTCGCTTCATTTTTATTTTCTGATTGAAGTGCATCATTAAGTTTCCCAAATATTTTAACAAATTTTTCAAAATCTGGAGGCGCTTTTCCATCAATCGTGTAACTATAGAAACCATTTCGAAGGATTGCAGCAATCTTTCTTTGATCCTTAAGATATTTAAATGTTTTTCCATTTGTCGAGATGCTTTTTTCATCTATTATAGTTTTAAGAATTTTATTTAATTCCTTTTCGTCATAACCATCTTGCCACTTCTTGAACTGTTCTTTTAAGTAAGTCCTTAAATGCTTACGCTTTATTTGACTAAATCTTGCTTGCGAAGGGTAGTGCTTGTAGACTACCTCTGCCCAGTTTGTATGGTGTTTAAAGAAAACACTTTTGAAATTTTTACTATCTTTTGTTTTAAGCAAAGTTTCTATGTTTTCAATTTTTTCTTCTGAATAATTTGTTGAAAAAATAATATTTTTTTGCTGCTTTTTAAGACATGAAAGTCTTCCATATGAAACAACAGTTTCCTCTTGTCTAGCTAAGATTTTTGAATGCGCTGGTTTTAGTTTTATAAGTTGGTTCGTTTCATCTACTGCCAGTTCATCAACTTTAACTTTTTGTAATCTTAGTTCTCCACTGTCCATTATCGAGAAATAATATTGTGAATGATGATCTAAATTATCCAAAAGATTATTAGATATAACTTTAAAAGTTGAATCATATACTCCTGTACTTTCAATTGGTAATTTTATGAGACTTGAGTCATATAGAGCTTGGTCTAAGCTTTGACCACTTTCGTTTATTGCTTTATAAAATTGCTCATCATTAATTTTATTATCCTCAACTGCGTCAATAATATCACTTTGAAATTGATAGAGGCTTAACGCCTTTGCTTGATCACTTGAACCAGATGCATAGTTTATTTCTAGGTTTTCTTGTGCTGGTGATCTTTCAATAGTATCCAGCCGTTGTTCTTGAACAACATATACAATTGGCCCGAGGAGAAGCATAAAGGGTAGGAAGATATATTTTTTCTTTATAACCACCTGTTCTTATCGGAAATATTCAAATAAAATTCAGTACTTATTTCATGACATATCAAGTATTTAAAGATTTATCCGATAAATATCTGATGAAAATATACCTATTAATACTTAGTTTATTTATCTCTTTTTCTTGCTCTCAAGACAGCAGTCGATATCCGGCTTCTGACTTTGTTATTGATCAAACTGTTGTTCAAGAAACTTTTGATATTCCAAGCGTCGAAGTTAGTCAGACAAGCTCTAGTTCATGGTCATCAATCGCTAAGCAAGCACAAAGTAAACTCACCTCTATTGAGTCTTCTACTGGAAAATCAAATTTAAAAGTTTTTGCAGTTCAAGAGTCACTTCCTGAAGGTGTAGCCGCTAGATTTGTTCCTGAAATTACTGATAGTGGTGAATTTATTATAAGAGTTTTTTACGCTAAGGCGGATGATATTCATGCGCAAGCTTATGTGTCTAATCTTGTTAACTTACTTACTAATAGAGATGTTTTACAAACTTATTATGACTTATTTGAATGGTTCTATAATATTAAAGAAGGACATGCTGAATCAATTGAAGCTTTTCACAAATTGAAGATGCAGGTATTAGAAGGTTTACAGCCTGTTGATACTGCTCAGTCTAGTTTAGTGTTGGAAAACCTCAATGATAGATCAAGTGATCTTGAAAATCTAACAAAGTCTTTAAAAAGAGAACGTAGACTAGCAGAGAAGGCCAGGAAAGATCTCTTGTCTAGTCTTGATCGCGCTGGAGATACGGAGCAATTAAAAACACTGGTAGCAGCTGGAAAACGTGAGGAAGTTGCAGCTCTTCTTGAGAAGTATCTTCCTAAAGAACAGATGAGTCCCTTTGAAGTTAAATTTTGGGATCAGATGCTTGAAGTTATACGTAACCCTTTACCGATAAAAGACAGAGTCCTTGTTTTTAGAGGAATCGATGAAGATATGATTTATTCTGCTCTTAACGAAGCAGGAAAAGAGCTCTCAAAAGAAGATGCACTTGCTAACTCCAAAGGCTTTATGATGTCTTCGATGATGACCAAAAATCAAGGAACTTGGAACAGAAGGCTTCGATCCTTACAAACAGTTAATGAGAAGTTTTTAGGCTTTAATAATAAAACAAAGTCTGCAGAGTGGACTCAATACTTTAGAATTTCTACATTTTTTAAGCAACATAGTCGAAATCCACAAGGAAGCCCATTTCTGTCATTTACTCCAAAAGCTTCAGTTGCCCGTAGTTTCGGTGAGAAGAGGACAGCTGCATATTTAGTCGATCCAAGGGCCTTGCTTGCCAATGCCACGACGGGATACACAACAGAATTTGAATTTTTAACTTCTTTAGTAACATTTCCAGATGAGCTCGTTGATGTGTACGACAAAGAACTTTACGGAGAAATGAATACTTCTCAAAGACAAGCACGCTTTTTAGAAAAAACTCAGGCAAAATTAATCGAAGAATACGGACAAGTTGAAGGTGAAAAAGCCTTTAAAGATATTGAAATAGTTTTTAAACACTTTAATGAAGTTAGTGATGTTGCTGCACTTGAAACTCATGTGAAGAAACAAGGTTTTTTCTCTAAGATTATGGGATTTTTTAAAAAGGCTCCACCGGTTGAAGAGGTCGCGGAAACGGTCGACCCGACTTCAAAAAGCTGTAATTACGTTTTAAAAACCATTTGGAATCTCTAATTAGCCACCAGTCTTCTTCCATTTAATCAATCTTTTATCTAAATAAGCAGAAACTTTTTCTAAAGTTGGAGAATGAATCTCGATAAAGTTTTCTTTATATGTTCCTCCAACTCCAGTCGCTTTTTTTAATTCTGATGCTAGCTGTTTGCACCACGAATTATTATTTGGCAGGTTGCTTATCTCTATGACGACTCGACCTTTTCCAGAGGTTAGTCTTCTAAGTTTTAGCAGTAGCTGCGTTTCATCAACGATACTTTCTTGTTTCTTTTTGTCATTTTTCTTTCGTAAATCCCCAGATTCATCGGACCATACGAGTTTTGCATCTTTCATGAAAGCACCTTCTTTGATAAACTCTATATATACTAGAAATTGTATCAAGGCCTGGCAAATGGATGAAATGGATTTCGATTTTAGAGATCAAATACAACAAACTGATTGGTACCCGCTAGAAGTACACCATAAAAATAATGCATTATTTATAGTATCTACCAAGTTGAACCTAGCAGAGGTCGCAAAAGCGGTCTCAGTCGATGATAAAGCTCTTGTTGAAGGCTGGATTAAGCAAAAATTAATATTTAGAGTGGATGAAGAGTTTGCTGAATTTCACAGAAAAGAACAATACAAAGTCTTTTCAAATTTTATAATTGTCGCTCCCTATGTCTTTATTCAGTTATTTAGCTGAGAGTAAACTTTGTACTTTCCGACTAGTGGAACGTTTTGAAGCTCAATTGCTAATTTTGCCCAGCCTGTTGATTTAATATTTTGATGGAACCAAGCTTCTAGAAGCCATTTTTTACTTTTTGGTGTTAATTTTACGTGGTGTGCGTTTGTAAATCGTCCCACAGTCTCAATCCCTAGGTGCTCTAGTCTAGCTCCTTGATTGATTGTTGGCCCACCTGACGCCAAATCTTCATAACCTCTTTCGTCTAAATACTCGATTGGTAATGTTGCTGTAAAAGTTCCCTCTCTTTGACTCCTAGAAATTGGAACAAAAAGGCGAGGTATTATTTTATATGTAATCTGAGCATCAAAATCACTTTGTCTTTCCTGAATGATTTTAATTTTCAAGGTTCCGCCACTGTGAAGGTCGCCAGGTAGTATTTTATGAGTAATTTCAGATGCTTGGATAGAGCTAGCTATAAATATAATAATAGAAAAGACGACTGCTTTCATAGAAATGGCTCCAACACTTAAGATTTTGACACTACATATCTAAGATAAAACGATATGGCGAGGTACTTTGTGTAAAGGTCGGTTATTATTACTTTATATTATTGCTTTTTTTGCCTACAGAATATTTTTAAGCAAAAAGGTAAAATACTTAGGACTTTGGAGGTCCTATGAAAAGAATTTTGGCTCTTGCTTTGGTTTGTCTTGCGCTCACATCATGTAAGGACCAAGCTCCTGATAGGCTCAAAGAGCTCATGAAACAGGATATAGCGACGCCAAGCTACTCTTCATTTTCTGAGATTGCTCCAATCACTCCTATTCCGGCTAAATTTAAGCTTTCTGTGACTCGGCTGATTGCTATGGCACTTTTGAATAAGCAAAGTATGAAGTATGAAGTCGTGCCTAGTGGTGAATATAATTCCACCGAAAAACAAATTATGAACTTTTATAAGCACCCTGGTCTACAAAAATCACTAAAGCTCTTGTCTTATGCACGTCAAATTAAATCTGGTCATCCCTATAGAATCAATCCTTTTGTACCATTTGCTACTCGAAGACAGGAGAATGCCCTTATAGAACAAATGGGGGTTGGACCTGCTGCCGTTGTTAGTGATCTCTTTCAGCTTAAAGGTCAGTACCAAGGAGTAATTTCTTATAAAGATGGAGGAGAGGAACAATCGGCACAAGTAAGCTTCGCTTCAAAGTCGTTACCGCTATCTGGTCTAATGTTCTTAATGGATCATTCAGTATTTTCATTAAATGAATTGATCAATAATCCAGAATTAAATATTCTACAAGATGTCATCATTCATGAATTCACTCATATATGGAATAATGAAATGCTGGATGAGGTGACTCGTAATCAACAGAGTATTGAAAACAATAAAACTGAAGTTGGGCATGACACCCAGATTGTTTCAAATTCTTATTTAGCATTTTCAGAAGGGTTAGCTGAGTCTTTTGAAGCTCTTTATGGCACAACTGCTTCAAAAATTATGAATATGACAGATAGAGAGCGTGAATTATTTTTTGGTAATTTTACAGCGAAAATATCGAAGTCATTAGAATTTTTAGCCAATCGTCAGACTTATATTAGGCGCAATGCTTATGTTTACAACCTTTATGATTTTAAAGATTGTACTCTTCGAGCTGTAGATGCAATTAACTCGAACGATGCAGGACCTGCAAAGGCGCTTGAAAGACTCTTAACTGAAGAACGTTTTGACGCTCAAGCGGCCAAAAAAGCATTAGCCTGGCTCAATTTTGATGATCGCTTCTATGGTGATGGTGGTCGTGTTTCCACCACAACTCTTAAGAACAATTGCACAGTTGATTCGCCAACTAGGCTTGGCGCAAAAGAAGGTTTTGTCGCTACCATGATGTATAATATTCTATATTCCGGAGCTTTGGTTGATTCTGATGATTTAGAAAAAGAATTTGCATATAAAGGCAAGAAGGGTTGGAAAGCATATGCAGCTTGGACTCAACAATATGAGAAAGATCAAAATTCAATTAAGAGATCAATCGCCAATGAAGAAAGGCAGGCTCGAAATGAAAGAATATTTCTAAAAGGATTTAGAAAGCTTGTTGAAAATTTGATCACTTCAAAGGCCGGAACTTTAAAACAACTCGTAGCTCATATGCTTTCAAGTGACAGTAACCTTGACCGCGAGCAAAGAGTTCGCCTCGCTTATCAAGTGATGAAAGTTTCAATGGGTAGTTTGAGTAGCTTTGATGATAACTTTAAAAACTATTTTGAAAGTCCTGCAACTATTCGCGATCATAAACAAGAAATTTTTGATGGCCTTGAAGCAAAAGATAATGAAGGTCAGATTGATCAAGTTGTAGCGAAATTAGATGCCTTGCAACCTATCTATGTATCGTTTAAAAGTAAGATTGATGATTCTAATAAACGATTAAATATTAATGTAGCTCACCATATTGATCTAATTGATATGTTTGATGGAAACAATTACAGAATTAAACAACTTGCTGCTAGGCTTGATCAGGGTCAAGGCTTTGAAAGCGCCGATGAATTTGTAGCTTTTGCTGCTACTTTTGATAAAGAAGAATTAGCCCGCACAATGATTGAACAGGCCGATAAGGAAATTGGTGGTTTAGATCAACTTGAAAAGAAATTTAAATTTCAAGATTTGATAAATCACTCCTTATAATTATTTGATCTCAATCCATTTTTTTGTTTTGGGATCATATTTCTTGAATGTCGAATATCCAGTTTCTGCATCAGAGAATTCATTTGGGCCATCATTAAATGTATTAAATGCTGCGAGCTTCTTTAGTTCGATATCATCTCTGTCTCCGATAGCAGTAACTAGAAAATGAACGTCGCGAGTATCTTCATCTGAGCCCTCTGATAATGTGATATGAGCAACAGGCAAGCCACTCATACGCCAATCTGAGGTTGATCCACTAAAATCTAATGATACAGACATAGATTCATAATGTTCAGCTGATAGAATTGAAATGTTTCCGTTTGACCGGATCAGGAACTTAACTTTAGATCCTTCAAAATTTACACTCCATTGACCAGCAATGGCCGATTGAACATCATCTTGGCTCAGACTTGCAAAGACGCCACTAGATAATAGTAATGAGCAGATAAGTGCTAGAAATTTCATGAAATTCTCCATTTTTTATAATAATCTAACCATAAATAAACTTATAAGAGCTTCAAGTCAGCACATCATGTAATTTTTCCTTACTCTGAGCTGACAATTTGATGCAATCCTTCTAGCTTACAGCGATGAAATTCTTACTGGCCTTTCCTCTATTAACTCTTTTTATCAGTACTATTGCTGTTGCGGGTGAGTTTAAAGTTCTAACCTATAATATTTATCGAAAGCCTGAACCTTTTGGAATGGGTGATACCCATGCCGCCAAAAGAGTAAAACATCTTTGTAAAGTGCTTAGAACGACTGATTATGATGTCATTATGCTGCAAGAAGTATGGCTGGCTAAAGATAGAAAGAATCTAGCTAAATGTGGTTATGATTTCTCAGTGGATATTGGAGTCATTGATAACGATTTGCCTGGTAGAGCCGCCCAAGTAGGGCGAGAGCAAAACTTAGAGACTGGATTACTTCTTTTATCTAGATATCCAATTAAAAAAGTGATTAAAAAGTTTTATGCTGATCGCGGTAATTGGCGCAGAATATTTATTGATGGAGAATCAATTGTAAGTAAGGCCGTTTATGCTGCACAAATTCAAATCTCAAGTTTAAAAAATGTTTGGTTTGTGAATACTCATTTAGTCGCAAACTATTGTGACACTTTTCCATGGATCGGTTGCAATTCCTATGAAGCTATCAGGGCTAAGCAACTTAAAGAAGTTTCTCAATTGGTTTCTAAACTGGATGGGCCCATTGTATTTGGCGGTGATTTAAATATGGGACCAAAGTTAAGTACACGAGATCGAATTTGGGATAAATTTGATGTTTATTTTCCAGGTTTTTCTCAAGCATCCCACGATGAGACAGCTAGTTCTACCAGCTCAAGCCGCAATATGTTTAAAGTTTATGACAATGGAAAGATAGATCATCTTTTTGGATCAAATGACTTAACTCCTTTAGATGGTAATGTAGTCTTCGATCAACTTATGAATATAGAAGGTATGTCGCTCCACCTCTCAGATCACTTCGGTTGGGAGACAACCTTCTCATTTTAGTTGCGATCTTTTCTTTTGGGAGAGTCCTTCTAAGAGAGTTCCAAAAACTGCAAACTTAATAAAGTTTAAGACCCCTCCTCCAAAAGCACCGTCGGTCATTTTACTAAAGAGCTGATACTTCTTTTTTGAATATGGAAACCAATTGGCTTCAATCTTTTTCGAATCTGCATCAATTAAGATTGATTTCATATTGCAAAATGCTCGAAGACCATGAACGCCTTTATATCTGCCAATACCACTTTGTTTTTGACCACCAAAAGGAAGGTAGTGGTTACCTTCAGTTAACATGACATTATTAATTGAGACATTTCCTACTTCAAGCTGTCTCGCAACTCTATCACAACGTTTTTGGTCATGACTCCAAACACTTGCGGATAGTCCATAAATTGATTGATTGGCCCTTGAGACTACTTCGTTTTCATCTCTAAAACTCATTATTGGTATAATTGGTCCAAAGGTTTCTTCGTGAGCGATTAACATATCATCTGTGACATTTGTTAAAACAAGTGCGGGAATAATTTCACTGGACTTGTCCCAATCTTGACCGTGAATAAGATTGGCGCCTTTATCAAGCGCATCTTCTAAATGGTTTTTTACAATTTCAATTTGAGCTTTTGTGGTCATTGCGCCGAAGTCACTGTCCCCGTCATAGTCGCGAGATTGTTTTATCTCGCAAATGATACTGGAAACTTCGTTAGTAAATTCTTCAAGACAAAGATCTTGGACATAGACTCTTTCAACAGATGTACATGACTGTCCACAATTAGTAAGAGCTCCCCAAACAACACCACTGGCTGCACGCTTTAGGTTAGCATCAGCAAAAACAATTGATGGATCTTTGCCCCCAAGCTCTAATTCAACCGGGATGAGTTGGTTGGCAGCTTGCGCCATGATTTTTTTACCAGTAGCGACAGAGCCTGTGAAAAAGATTTTATCCGGTCTTTGTTCAATCAGTTGACTCCCTATTTTACCGTCACCGTAGACGACTTGTGCCCAGCCTGCATTCATTCCAATTCTTGAGAGCAGTTCTTCAATTAGACCAGTTAAAGGAGTGAACTCAGAGGGTTTATAAATACAAGCATTGCCACTTACAAAAGCTGCCATTATTGGAACAATGGCTTGATAAAAAGGGTAGTTCCATGGAGAGATAATAAGTATCGTTCCAAGCGGTTGGTAAAAAATTCGTGATTTTTTACCAAGCAGAGCAATTGGAGTTTTTACCTTTTCATCGGCCAATGCTTTAATTGATTCCTTCTCAAGAAAACTGAGGTGATCCAGCACTCCAAAGATTTCTGAAACTAAAGCATCTGATTTCGATTTGTTAGTATCATCTTGGATTCGCTCAATAATGATCTCTTTCTCTCTAAGGATTAGCGACTTTAGAGCAGAGACATATTTAAGTCTTTGAGGGATTGTTAAATTTCTGATATCAATTTGAGCTTCTTTTGCGATTTTGAAGTTTTGTTTAGGTGTTAAGACGGCATTTTTAGTCATTATTATATCCTGTGGCGTATAGCTAGGAGTCTCAGCGTCCCAGCCAATTATTTTATGGATTCTCTTACCATTTTTCTCAGTATCTTTAAGTCCTGAGTAGTAGAGGGTAAAGATGATTCCCTTGAGTCCAAGTTTAATCATTCTTAAGGGTGTTCCAATAAAGTACGGAACACTTTGATGAAACTCACTAATTTGTAAAATAAGACGTATTATAAATTTTGGTGCTGGTCTGAAAATTGACATGAGTAGTTTTAGACCTTCTAGGTCTTCTTCTTCCATATAATCAAGCATGCGATCTATTTCTAAAACAAATTCTGTTTCAGAAAATTTGGGGAGATGCTTATCTCCTGGGATAACGACGTCACCCAATTTTAACAAACCAAGTAATTGATTGCGATCAAAGTGTTTTGAGCAAGTATCTAGTGCTAATTCTGGCTTCACTCTTTGCTCGCTTGTTTTATAAATTTACTGGCAGCTTTGAGACTTAATGCCATTATGGTTAAAGATGGATTAATACCAGGGGCATTTGGAAAAATACTAGAGTCGGCACATAGAATATTAGGATTGTCGTGTAATTGAAAATCAGGGTTAACCACGCTGCTTGATGGGTCTTCTCCTATACACATTCCGCCCATCAAGTGCAGGCCGATACTTATTTCTCCATTAATAACTTTAGTTGCACCAGTTGAGTTGAAGATTTCATGAACAACTTTTTCTCCATTTTTATAACTTTGATAGTCTACGCCTTTGACCTCTTTGATAATTTTAACTCGTCCGTTGGAGGCTAATTTTATTTCACCTGGTATTTGATCTCTGATGGCTACTTCAACACAAGCATAATGTCTAAGTTTCTTCATACTAGCTAAATGCTTACGTCCCATACCAGGCAGTAACATGGCCAGACCTACAGGTGGTGCGAAAACATTCTCTAGTTTGAAGTGATTGATTCTAAAGTGAGGTTCATCTGATTTCATTGCCTGAAAGGGACCTTTGTGTGCTGCAATTTCTTTTTCGTATAGTCCTAAACTCATAAATTGTGGATGAGTATAAAAATTCTTACCAATCATTGAGGATTGTCTTTGTAATTTCGAATTGAGCATTAGCTTTGAATTTCCAATGGCTCCAGAAGCAAGTATAACTTTCTTAGATTTAAAAATATGATGATTTTTATTTTTATCGATGGCATGAACAATATTGATGCCATTTTTGACTTCAATTCTTAAAGCTTCCATTTGGCTATGAAGTTTAAGTCCATGGCTTATGGCCTTAGGTAATGCAGTTATTGCGGTTGATTGTTTACTATCAAGGCGACAGCCCGCTAAACACTGGATACAGTCATTGCCTTTTTCAAATTGGCACTGGCTTTGTGCTCTTTTAAGTGGAGCACATTGATAGCCAAGATTATTGAACCCATCGATAAAAATATCAGCATTTTTGTTTCTAAACTCTTTCGGAATCTCTTGAATCTGCACACTTGCTTCAGCTTTTTCGTACCATGGTGTCATTGATTGCTGGTTGAAATCACTGATATTTGTAATATTTTTCCAGCTTTCAAGCGCAATAGAATCGAAGCGGTCGAGTAGTGCCTGGTTCACGATTGAGCCGCCGCCGACTACTTTTGGTCGAAGCATACCAATCGTTGCTTGATGATTTAGTTCAATGCCTCCACCCCAATAAAGCTGAGAGTTGGCATCTATTTCTGAGTCGGGGTAGGTGTCTTTGTTAAAGTGTTGTCCTGCTTCAAGTAGACTTACGTTGGCACCAGCTTCTGTTAGCTCTTTGGCAATATTAATGCCCGAGACACCTGCCCCAATGATAAGAAAATCGTCAATTACAGAAAACACTGATTTTCTCCCCTATAAGTTTTAAGCTTTATTAGAGAGCAGTTCTCTATCAAATAGAGATGGTTAAATCTCTCGCAAAGCTCACCTGCTTTGGCATGTCTGAATAAGACACTTTCTCCCAGTGTTTTTGTATCTTGAGAATACAGTGGCGTCTGAACTTCACCGCAACCTTCATTAGTTTCAAGTTTTGAATTTTCATGACTCATAGGTCTTGGGGATTTATCAGGGCCTATTGCACCAGAGGCTATATAACCGCCACCAGCTACAGTATAAGTATTTTTCTTTGAGCTTCTAGTGACTTCAAGGGCAAAACCAGCAGCTGGCATTAGAGTGAAATCTTGGTAGTAATCAAATAATAAAGGTGAGTACAAGCCAGAGCCTGCCGCCAATTCAGTAACGCTGGGGTCTTTTTTTGTCAGGTGTAAGCTACCTGTTCCACCGCCATTTATAAATTCGAGTTGATGATGATAACTCTTACAAAGCTCACTCATGGCAACACGTTTAGATATAACCTGCTTCATCGAGATAGTTTTTAAAAACTTGATGATAGGATTTAAGATTTTCTTAAATGGATTATTGTCACCAACTCCAGCAATCTGTGCTTCATATCCCATCAGACCTCTAAGCTTCAGTTGTTTCCTTTGCTTGAGACTTTCTAAAAGCAAACGTAAATCATCGAGTGTTTTAATTGAAGATCGATGCACCCCAAAGTAGATTCCAAAATGAGAGGTTGAAAGGTCTATGTCAAAGCAGATATTTATTTTCTTATTGAGCTTTATGGCCATTTCGTTAAGCACATCTAAATGCTTAATTGAATCGGTCATAAAAGTCACTTGATCCCAATTTAAGTCTGCATTTGTTTGTTGCTCAAACCACCTAATGTATGGATAGGCGACTACAATATCCTTGATACCTTTTTCGGCCAGCCACATAGCTTCATCTGGGTGATATGCTAATACGCCGTGAAAAATATCTGGATACTGATCGAGTAGCTTTTCAATCAAGCTGCGACAGCGAATTGATTTACTGGCTAATCGAATTTTAAGAGGTGATGCCATTTGTGCCAATGTCTTGATATTGGCTTCCAAACGATTCAAATCAACCCAGGCCAAGGGTAGCGGTTTGCCTTTTAAAAGCTCTTTTAAGTCTTGATTTGAATTCATGTGGCTATTTTAGGAGAGTTGTTAGGTTAAATCCATTGATCAAAATAATGCAGACGCAAAAACTTGGTTAATATCTCTTGGCCTTGTTTAAATAGTAATCCTATAATTTTAAAAAATTGAAGGTGGATTATGTGTTCTTGGCTAGTTGGCGCAGGTAAGTCAGATATAACAGCGTTTATTCCAGGTATTGTTATGCTTGGTTACGGTAATCCTCATAATACTGTTAAGTATGTCCACGCTCCTCTTAATGCTCGTGCCATTTGGATTGAAAGTGACACTTCAAATGAAATTTCACTTATGCTTTGTCTTGAGGTTTGTTTTATCACTCAGGCTTTATGTGATTCTTTGTGGCAAAAGCTCTCAATTGAATATCCCAATTTAAAACGAGAGAATCTCACAATAACGGCCCAACATACTCATGCTGCACCTTCAGGGTATACCCATTATGCACTTTACAGTATGCCTACTCCTGGTTTTTCCCAGGAAGTTCTCGATACGCTTGTGACCGGTTGTTTTAGTGCCGTTAAAATTGCGTTTAGTAAAAAAAGAGCAGCCAAGATCCTTTATAAAGAGGGACAAGTACCACTTGATGCAGACGTGAGTTTTAATCGTTCACTTAAAGCTTATAATTTAAATTCAGAGGTGAAGCAACCAATTGGTCTTCACCAGCAGTCTCACGCAACTGATAGGTGTATGAGGATTCTTGAGTTTGTTGATGAACAAGGTCCTTTTGCTTCTTGGAACTGGTTTGCTGTTCATTGCACCAATATCATTTGGACTAATCATCATATATCACCCGGAAACAAAGGTTATGCAGCAACATATTTAGAGCAAGATCAGTCAAAGGTTCATGCTCGACCTGACTATATTGGAGTTTTTGCACAAGGTGCCTCTGGTGATGTTTCGCCTATAAAAGTTCCACCATTTTGGGCCCATTGGTTTAAGCAGCCCGATTTGAAGATGATAACCATGGCCAAAGAAAATGGTATGAAACAGTTTTCATGGGCAAAGAAATTTTTATCCCATGATGGAATCGAAGTTGTTGGCGATATTGATGGAGAGTTAATCTATGTAGACTTTTCAAATATTGAAATTGAAAGTTCTAGGTTAGATGAAAATACTAAGTTTGCATCGACCTCGCCGGCCTGTCTTGGAGTAGCTTTTGCTGAAGGAGCTGAAAATGCCGGTATCAATGATCCGGTCAAGTATCTCTCTCGCAGTATCTCGAATATTATTAAGCTGTGGGAATATTCTATAATCCCTCTTCGCTCTAAAGAGTGGGGCAAACGAATCCGGCTCAAGTATAGAACTCAAAAACCAAAACATATCTTTGTCGAGACTGGAGAAAAGAAAGTTTTAGGAACCACTAAGGTTATGAGTTTGATTATTCCAGGCTGGATAGACAAAAGCATTGGCTACTTTAAAAAAATTCATAGACGTGGTGGAGTGTATGAGCATACGTGGACTCAACATGTTTTACCTTTATCAATTGTCAAAATTGGCTCACTTTCATTGGTGAATATTCCGGCAGAACCTACAACCATGGCAGCCAAGAGACTCTACCAAGAGTTGTCGCAAACTCTTGGAGGACAAGTTGTTTTGTCTCCTTATTCTCTTGCTTATTGTGGCTACATCACAACTCCTGAAGAATATGAAGCTCAATGCTATGAAGGCGGTCATACTGTTTTCGGTAAATGGACTTTGCCTGCATTCCAACAAAATCTTGTCCGGTTAGCTCGGGAACTTGGTGTGGAAAAATATCAGAGAGTTTTAGACAAGAGTTTGCAACCACCTCAATTTACGAAATACGAGCTCTCTATTCGAAGTTTTGAAACACCAGCTCTTGACCAGCATTAGTGATAAAGACAGAATATGTCCTCGCTAGGAGGGCGTATGAAGCGATTACTGGTCATTGGATTAACTCTTTTTTCTTCAAGTTTAATAGCTGATAATATTAAGTTAGCTTTACCCCCCCTTGATGAAATTATATCTGTTAGTGATATTCATTTGAGTCAAGTGCAAGCTAAAGTCTACTGTCGTTTTCAAGACTTAAATTCCAATAAAATAAAACAACGAGATCGTTATGTTTTGACTCGTCTCGATCGAATCGAAGAAGGTCGTTATCGAGTGAGAATGGGAAAAGCACAGTTAAATGCATGGATTCCTGAGCATCAATTGACTGATTGTGGTTATAAATTGATCACTCTGGGTGAAGATCTCGATGGACAGCCACTT
>CAYGQW010000008.1:21377-28418 GCA_964352175.1 uncultured Halobacteriovorax sp. | reverse complement strand
ATATTAAGCAGTTCCAAGCAATTAATTACAAAACAGAAATTCTCTCAGGCTTAACCGTTGCGCTGGCTCTTGTTCCTGAAGCAGTTGCTTTTGCATTGATTGCCAATGTTGCTCCGCTTGTTGGTCTGTATGCGGCCTTCATGATTTGTTTGATTACTTCTATCTTGGGAGGTCGTCCGGGCATGATTTCTGGTGCCACCGGTGCTCTCGCTGTTGTCATGGTTTCACTCGTTCAGGCTCATGGAATTGATTATCTATTTGCGACTGTTGTGCTTATGGGGATTATTCAAATCTTGGTTGGTATTTTAAAGTTTGGTCGTTTTATAAGACTTGTTCCTCAGCCAGTGATCTATGGATTTGTTAACGGACTTGCAATCGTTATTGGTTCAGCTCAATTTGCTCAGTTCAAAGTGACCAATTCTGTAGGAGAGTCTAGCTGGATGACAGGCTCCGCCCTTTATTTGATGCTAGGCCTTGTTGCTTTAACAATGATCATCATTCATTTTTTACCCAAACTAACAAAAGTTGTACCATCTTCTCTTGCAGCTCTATTAATTGTATCTGCTGGTGTTATCTTTCTAAATCTTGATACTCGTACAGTAGGTGATCTTGCTTCTATCAAAGGTGGCTTTCCACCTTTTTATCTTCCATCAGTCCCTTTTAATCTTGAGACACTTAAAATTATTTTTCCTTACTCTTTAATCCTAGCGGTCATTGGACTAATTGAATCTTTACTCACTTTAACTCTTATTGATGAAATTACTGAAACCAGAGGCAATGGGAATAAAGAGTGTACCGCTCAAGGAATTGCTAATGTAGTAACAGGCTTTTTTGGTGGTATGGGTGGTTGTGCCATGATTGGGCAGTCTATTATCAATGTCAGCTCAGGTGGACGTTCAAGACTATCTGGTATTGTTGCTGCAATCTCGCTGCTCTCTTTTATAATGTTTGCATCAGAACTTATTGAAAAGGTTCCAATGGGAGCTTTGGTTGGCTTGATGTTTATGGTTGCTATCGGAACGTTCGAGTGGGGAAGTTTTAGAATACTTAATAAAATTCCAAAAAGTGATGCCATCATTATTTTTGCTGTAACAATATCTACTGTAATCTTTGATCTAGCGATCGCGGTTGCTATTGGTGTTGTAATTGCTGCTTTGGTATTTGCTTGGGACAACGCTCTAAGAATTAGAGCTAGAAAATATACAGACGATAAAGGTGTTAAACACTATGAAATTTACGGACCACTTTTCTTTGGCTCAATTGCAACCTTTAATGAAAAATTTGAACCAAACGAAGATCCAATAGATGTTGTCGTTGATTTTAAGGAATCTAGAGTCGTCGATCACAGCGCTCTTCAAGCCCTAAACCAACTAACAGAGCGTTACTCTCGAGTCGGTAAACGAATTTGCCTTAAACACCTGAGTCCTGATTGCGTTAAGCTTTTGGGTCGGGCAGGTTCAATGGTTGAGGTTAATATGTATGAAGACCCTGAGTATACAGTGATGGCGGATAGCTAAAATAATTTACTCTTCTTCGTCTGACTCATCTTCTTCAAGATTATGATAAACCGTAACAACGTCTTCATCTTCTTCAAGCATGTCTAGAAGCTTATCGACTTGTTCGAGAGTTTCCTCACTAACAGTTTTAGTTGTTATAGGAATACGTACAAGAGAAGCTTCTTCAGGAGTAAGGTTTAGCTCTTGTATTTTTTCTTGAATACTACCAAAAGCTTCCATTGGCCCTGTAACTTTGAACATATCCTTTTGTTTTTCGACGTCTTCTGCTCCACCGTCAATCATAGAAAGAGTAAACTCATCCTCATCAACTCCTTCAACAGGAATAGTAAAGACTGACTTATGGTCAAACACAAATTGAAGAGAGCCTGTTACCCCAAGAGAGCCGCTGCACTTTCTAAAGTAGCTTCTAACGTTTGAAACTGTTCGTGTGGGGTTGTTTGTTGATGCTTCTATGAAAACAGCGACACCATCCGGTGCATATCCTTCATAAGTAATGTCTTCATAGCCAACTCCATCTGAGCCTTGGCCTTTTTTGATGGCTTTATCAATATTGTCTTTTGGTACGTTAAATTTTTTAGCCCGTTCAACAGCAACTTTTAGCAAGAAGTTAGAACCAAGGTCGGGTCCACCTTTTTTTGAAGCCATAAAGACATCTTTAAGCATGCGAGTGTAAAGAGCTGCACGAGCTTTATCGGCAGCACCTTTTTTGTTAGCAATCTTGGCAGACTTTCTTCCCACAATAATTCCTAGATAAGTTTCTAAAGAATTTAACTAAAAACATAGAGATTTTCTATCTCTTAAATGGACGTGCGGTTGTTTGTATCTTTCAAGTTGAGTGTGGCTGTGCGTCAATTGAGGGAAGGCTAAATTTGGTGTAGTCGATAGGTTCGGCTACACCATTAACGAGAACTAATTAATAATATCTTTCAAAACAGCTTAGGCCATATTCTCCACGGATATTGCGATAGTTTCTCTCACTTTGGCATTGGTTATTAGCATCTGCACATGCTTGTGAACGGTAGTAAGAAGTTCCTGTAAAGGTTCTAAGCGTATATCCGTAGCGGTCCTGTAGGTTGTATGTACAAGACTCTTGACCTGGGTATGGATAGCCACCACCGTTGCCAGGATTATATCTGATCGTCTCACAGCGATAGTATCTATAGCGAGAATTAGACACACGATCACGATTGCATTCTCTAAGAGCATCACGGCATGCCTCATTTCTGCCATAACCAGTGCCTCTATAGGTACGAACGTTAATATTTCCGTTAGTCATTGCAACAGTGCAACTATCTGCATAACTAGCGTAAGAAAATGAAAACAGCATAGCAAAAGCTAATAAGAACTTAATCATACTAATCCCCCAACATTATTTATTAACTGAGTATTATGAAGACTGAGTCATTTAGCCAACTTGAATTGTAAAAAGTATTGAAAATAAGCCAGTTTGTAAGATTATTTTTTGAAATGTAAGGAGAAATGGAGTCAAAATGCCTCCGAAGATGGTTACTTTGGAAAGATTTTACGATTCAAGGGTATCTAAATATTATATTGGTTGAAAGTATCTATCTAGATGTATTGAGTTGATGAGGATTTGTAATTATTTCAATCCAATCAAAAAACTAGATATAAGGTGATATAGATTCATATCTCAAATTAAGGACTTTTTATGAAACAAATATTTTTAGCAACTGCTATTTTATTAAGCATGAACCTATCAGCATCAGTATGCCAAAAATTTCAAGAGGGTGACTTTGATTACTCGAATCATTCTGGTGGAGTTGAGCTTACAAAAGAAATTTGGAAGCAGATTGATGTTGTTGCTTCATTTCCTTACGAGCAATGTAAAAGTGCTATTAGACAATCAAAGATCGAAGTTGATGGAGTTAATTATATTGTCTTTCGCTCTGTAGAAGATGAATGTGACGGCGGAAATACGTACGGCTCGATTTATACTGCAGATCTTAAGACGCCCATTGCGCATATTTATGATTCCGATGTTTACTGTGAAGCAGATTGGCGTGATGATGAGCGAGCAATTCATCATCAATGTGACCTACAGGCAGAAGCCCTAGCTGAGACTAAAATGAAAGAGTTTGGTTTAGATTTTCAGGCAATTAGCTCAAGTATTGAGCTTAGAACCCCATATTCGTATTCACATATTTTTGTTGAAGGGGTGGTTAAAAGTCACGAGAATAAAAGTGCGACAGTCAAAGTTTTAGCATCCCTTAAAAGTTGCCAGTTTGCACGTGTTTCTATTTCAGAGTTAAATCTATAATTGAAAAGAATATTCGCTTCTATTTTATTTTCTTTACCAAAGCCTGTTTGCTTATTGATAGTAAATGGGCTTATTTTTTTAGGGATAAATATAGGTAAAAGATTAGTTGGCCCGAGAATTTTGCACCTGACATTACCATCAACATGTGATCATAACTGTCCTTTTTGTATTACCGATGTTCATGGCAATGGAAGCATCAAAAAGAAAAACGTCCTTACATATGAAAAGATAATAGAGATTATTGATAATGCTCTTGATGATTTAACTTTAAAGTTTAATTTTACTTCTAATGGCGAGCCTCTACTGTATGGAAATTTAGAAAAATTAATTATTCATATTAATAATAGAAGTAGAGGAAAAGCAGATATTCAGGTCATTACTAACGCAACCAGTATTAAAGAAGATAAAATTGAATTTTATAAAAAAAACAATGTCTCATTTTGGATAAGTCTGCATTCGTGTAAATTTGATTCTTGGAAAAAAGTGCATCGTCCCATGCATAGTGAGAGGCTTAAGTTTGATAAACTAATGTTAATTATTAGAAAGTTGAGCGAAGCAAAAATAAAAATAACAGTACATTGTGTTGTGACAAAGTTAAATTTCCAAGACCTAATCCATATCCCGGACTTTCTAATTTTAAATCATATTAAAAACTTCTCTCTTACTCGCCTAATTGATCATCAGGACTTAGGGCTTGATGAAGACGAGGAAGCCAATCTCGGTGATATATTAGAACAGCTTAAGGAAAAGTTATGTAAAACTAGTATTCAGCATAATCTTGATGGATTTGAGATCATGCTTCAAGATGCCGATAAATCTCAAGTAGAACCTTCTTTTTATGAGAAAAATAATTGTTATATAAACTTCCTTATGAAGCCCATTACCGAAGAGGGTGTTATTAAAAGTTGTAATGCTGGCTATTCCTTGGGAAGTGTTTACGACGAGAGTATTGATGAAAAAGAAGTATTATTTCGAAAAGCTTGTCTAAATATCAACAAACAAAATGGGTTAGTCGATAAGTGTCAATGTGATGCTTGTCCTCAGCTAGTGATGAATAAAATTGCTAATCAATATAGGCTGCAATTCAAAAATTAGAATTTACTCAATGCTGTCTAATCCACCATGCCCAGCGAATAAATACAAATTGAAATAGAACTCTTCCCCAAAGAATCATTGGAGATGTAACACCGAACATGGGGATTAGATTAATCGCTATGTGAAGGTGGGCTGGAATAATTGCAAGAAAATATAATGCAGTTAAAGTTGCACTTAGGTTTCTGGTCCGTTCAAAGACAAGACCAATGGCAAAGATAATTTCCAGGATACCAGTTAAAATAATTGTTGCATGATGAAAAGGGATATATGGAGGCATGGCCACCATAAAAGCTTGTGGTTTTATTAGGTGAATAACACCAGCAACTAAGAGAATGATAGCTAAAAGGAATTTGAATAAGTTTCGAAGTTTATTCATAAACATAGCCTGAGTTTTAACAACTCAGGCTAGATCATTAATTAAGACTTAATGTTTGCACCAACAACAGCTGCCATTTGCATCATGTCGATAGTGTCACCAACTTTAATTTTTGTAAGATCAGTTAGTTTACCAGACTTACTAGTTGATTTTGTTTTCTTGAAAATTGGAAGTAGTTTTTCGTCAGTTACGATATACTTTCCAGCATTTTCTGGTTTTCCACCAGCAGTCTTAGTTTGAAGCTTATTACTTTTAATATAGTCCCAAAGTTTTTTTGTAATTTCAGTTCTAGGAAGCTCTTTTGCGCCTAACATTGCAGCAAGTTCTTCTTGTAGTTGAACTGGTTTTTTTAGTCCTTTTTCTTCAGCCATTTTTAATTCCTTGTAAAAATTTTGGGTATTGTCTCATAAATTTGCGATATACGTCTAAACGTAAGTTTGACGACTTTCTCAGGTCTTGTGCGTCAAATCCTTGTTTTGTCAGTTACTTAGCTTTCTTTTTTAATTTTTTTGCAAGTTTTTTTCTAAATTCAGAGACTTTCTTTTTATTTTTGTCTCGATATTCTTTTTGCTTCAATTTCTGTGCCTCTTTAGCCTTTTGATAAAACTCAGTTTGTTTCGGGTCTGATGCTTGCTTAAGCTTATCTCTTAGGTCTTTGTCTTTAGCTCTTTTTAAAGCTTTCGCAACTTCATAAAACTCTTTTTCTTTTTCGCTTTTAATTTTAGGTGCTTTTTCTTTCGGCTTTGATTTTGCTTTCTTTTTTATTTTTTTTACATTTTTTGTTTCAATAATTTCTATCAATTCAGAAAGACATTGTTTCTTATCTCTTCGCTCTAAAGTGTAAAGAATGTCATATTCAGCAGCTAAGTAGTTTTTTAAATAGTTGATAAAGAGCGTAATAGTGTCAAGTTCATATTGTTTTATAAAGGTTTCTTCACCAATGATGTGTAGTGCTTGTGTGCCCGTTGTATGATATTCATTTATTAGTGGAAGGCAGAAATAATCTGATGGCTTGATTCCCGTTCCTCCATTTGTGCCTAAGCGTATATGGTGAGCACACTCTGCTTTCTTATTTGAAACAGCGCAGTTTTGCTTTCTAAGCCAAGCCAGATATTTTTGATTACGATGAGCCTTATGTTTTGAAAGTTCCAATGATCTTACCTAAGTTTTAATGTCATTCTGTTATCATCGATCGACTGGCCATTAACTCTAAACATGTCTCGATTAACGCCTATTTGTGAAAAAGATAATTGAGTATATAGTTTAATTGCCGCAATGTTGTGAGAAAAGACATATAAGTCGATGTACTCTATAGGGGAGTTTTGTTTTATCCAATCTATGGAATAGCTCAGTATTTGCTTGCCTAAACCTTGTCCTCTGACGCCCTTATTCATACCGAGTCCTAATTCACATCGATGTAAAGCAGCATCTAAGTGGTGCCCTTTAAGAGCAGCATGAGCAATTATTTTATCATTTTCTAAGCAGATAAAAGTTCTTTCCCATCTTGTTTCATTAAACGACTTTTTTAAATTTTCACTAATGTTTTTGACCATTAACTCTTTTGGATGCTCATAATTTAAAGGGAATGGCGTGTAGATGAGGTTTCCATTTATACCTGATTCACTCATATGGGCATGCAAATAATCAACGTACCTTAAAAGCAATGAATCGCTTAGAAGTATAATATTTCTTTCAGTCATTTCAGATGTCCCGTTTTTACAAAGATTAAAGTATCTTCTTCAACAAAGGGATGATGAGTCGATAAATGTGGACTT
>CAYGQW010000008.1:0-21367 GCA_964352175.1 uncultured Halobacteriovorax sp. | reverse complement strand
ACTTCTAATCCAAGTTTCTTTTGGATATTCGTCAAATTCGTCTTTGAAAACACCCGAGATAACAAAAATTTCCTCCCCGCCTATGTGGCGATGCGGGATAAAATGTTCACCTTTTGGCCAAAAGACAAGTGCAGTTCCTTGTGTTTTAAATTGGTGTAAGGGCATGACTTTTAAGTTTCCATAACCAGGGCGCCATATAAATTCGTTAGGCTTCATTCTAACGAATTCGCTGTCTTTAGGGTCAAATTGGTTAAGCTTCACGAAAATTTTGCAGCCAAGTTTACTAAATGGAGAGTGAGAACTGCCTGGAGGATTTCTTAAATAGCTGCCTGCTGGATAATCGCCAGTTTCATCGGAAAATGTGCCTTCAAGGACTAGAATTTCTTCTCCTAGGGGATGTAGGTGGGCCGTAAATGATGATCCTGGCTCATAGCTTACAACTGAGGTTGTATGACCGCTCTCTTGTTCCTGACGCTCTAGGGGACGGCGTTTTACGCCTTTTATAGTAGAATTTAGCCAATCTAGCTTTTGGGACTGGATAGCTAATCTTTGTTCAAAATCCATATTGTAGTTCTGCATACTTATAGTCATATCACGGCGCCTATTATTTATCAGTAGTCTTAGTGTATTGAGCATGATAGCTGCATAGCATGAAAATAATTTTTTTAAGCTTGTGCGTTTTGTCATTAAACAGCTATTCGGCTGACTGTATTGCTCATAGGGGCTATTTAAAAGGCTCAACTGAGAACTCTTTAGATTCTGTTATAAATGCCATTGAGGCCGGTGCAGATGGAATTGAATTCGACATTCGCCATACACAAGATGGAGTTCCATTTTTGTTGCATGATAGCACACTGGAAAAAGTTGTGGATACTTCATTACCAAACTGTCCCTATGCAGAAAAAGTTAAAAAATTAGATTGGGAAACAATTGAGAGTAATTGTTTATTGAAAGACGGACAAAAACTAGTATCGCTCGCTCAACTTTTATCAAAAATATCTTTCTATCAAGGTGTATATTTTATAGAACTTAAAGATAGACCAAACTCAAACTTAAAAGATGTTATTCTTGACGCAGGTATAGATTTCAACCGAATTCGGTTTATATCATTTCGGTTGAAATTTCTAAATATGGTTAGAGAGTTCTTTCCCAATATAGATTCATTAAGACTAAGTAAGTTTATTCCATTCTTGGCCTGGTCTAGGGGGATGAATGTCCATTATCCGTTAAAACCATTCTCATGGTTAGCTAGATTTCTTGGTCATGAAAATGGAGTCTGGACTGTGAATGATTTTGAAAGACTAATTAAGTACCATAAAAGAAAATTAGACTTTATTACCACTGACGAATTACAGTTATGCTTAGAGGCTAAAGAAGTGAGCTTAAAGCTTTAGAACTGATAGCAGATTGCTGTATTGATCTTTCCAAGGCAGTAGCTCACCAACTATATTATCCTTTACAACAATACTTGAAAACTTATCGCTCTCTAATAACTGGTAAATGGAATTTCTTATATTTATGTCGTTGGGAAGAATGGCAGTATAAATTGAACTTTCTTGAAAAGCGTTTGAAGCGTTAGATTTTAGAGTTAAGGCTTCAACATCTAGTTCTTTAGCACCTACAGAAATAATTTTATCAAGCGTTAAGTATTTGTTTGAAACATGAAATAATAATATTCCATTCTTCGAAAGATGTTTCATATAAATATTTAAAGCCTCCAACGTTAAAAGGTGAGTTGGAACAGCATCACCATTAAAGGCATCAACTAAAATAAGATCAAATTTATTATTATCTTCACGGCTTAAAAGTACTCTTGCATCACCTTGTTCGATGGTGTGGCTACCTTGAGCATCTTTTAAATAATTAAATTTTTCGTTAGCTATACGAATGATTTTAGGATCAATTTCATAAAAAATAGCAGCGTCACCAGGATTTAAATATGCAGCTGCAGTGCCGACGCCTAGACCAATCAAACCGACTTTAAGATTTTCTTTTTGGGTTCTAAGTGCATCAAAGGCTAGTGATAGGGGAGAGTTTATATGATAATAGCTGGTTGGAACATTTCGATCCGCAACATCGAGAGGTTGATATCCGTGTAGGATTCGCCCGTTGACCATCTTGTGAAATTTTTTTCCATCGTTAGTTGTAACTTGCTCAATACTTACTGAACCATAATGATTTCTTTCGTGGTAGATATACTTGTTATTAAAAAGTGTAATGTTAATTGCTATAATAAAAATTATAATGGTGAACTTATATAAGCGATCGAGTTTTTGCTCAAAAAATAATCGAAGACTTTGCGTTTTGAATACATGCAAGGTAAAAAGTAAGAAAAGTGTCAGTACGATATAGATATCATTATTTACAGAGAGAAAGAGTGGCACAATAAAATTAATCAATAGTGTTCCAAGCATACCACCAAAAGCAATCATAAGGTAAAAATACTGAAGGTTTTCCGCACTACCTCTTTGTTCAAAAAGTTCACCGTGAATAATATTTACACCAAGAAAAAATAAAAGAATATTGCTGCAAATTGATTGGAGATTAACTTCCGTGCTTGCAAGAGTTAAGATGCACATGACATGTGCCAAAACAATAAAGAGTGATTTGTTGTTTTTATTGTATAGCGCATGACTTTTAAAGTTTAGAGAAAAGCTCATTAAATAAATAAGAAGAGGCAAAAGCCAAAGAAAAGGTATTGGAGCAATATCGCGCGTAAGATGATGAGTTGTTGAAACTAGGAGCATCGTTCCCAATGAACTAATACTTAGCCAAGTTGCCATTTGCTTAAATGAAGGTTTTTTAAATGAAAATTCTTGTTTTGTAGGAGAAAGCTTTTTGTAAAAAATAATTGAGGAGACAATTAAAAGACATAAGCAAATGAAAAATAGAACAGTCCACAATTTAAGAGTACTGTTTATAGATAAATAAGGTTCAATTAAAAATGGATAGAGGATTAAGCAAGTAAGAGAACCCCAATTGGAAATGGAGTAAAGAAAGTAGGGCTCGCCCCAATTTAATTTATAAAACCATTTTTGCAACAAAGTACTTACGCAGCCGAGAATAAAACATGGGATACTTAAATAAAGAAAATACTTCTTTAAAAGTGTCGATACTGGACTCTCAAAGTTCGCAGGGGCCCAGATTTCATAAGATGGTACTTGCGAAAAAAAGAAACCAATAATTACAAGTCCTAAAAATAGGATGATTTGTTTTTTTTCATCTAGCTTTAAAATGATAAAACTAAACAAATATCCTAAGAATAAAATAAGTTGGAAAAAGAAGAGACTGAGACTCCATATTTGAGCTCCACCGCCAAATTGCGCAGTTACTATTTTTCCTACGACAGGCTGTATTAAGAATAGGAGAGAAGATGAGAGTAAGAGTGATACTCCAAAAACAAACATAAATATGGTATTTTTCGACTTTAAGATTCAAATCTCCATTAAATTAATATTGGTGTTAATTACTTGAAATTACAATAGGTAATATTGATTTATTTATTCCTGATTGATGAAGCCTATACCTTTGATTCACTCGAAAGTAGTATTTAGCAATGAGCTCAGGATTAATTGCATTATTAGATGATGTCGCCGCTCTTGTAAAAGCGAGTGCTGCCTCACTAGACGATATTTCAACTCAAGTCGCAAAAACGACCGGTAAGGTCTCAGGTATTGTAATTGATGATGCTGCAGTTACACCAAAGTTTGTCATCGGCCTTAGTCCAGATAGAGAACTTAGTATTATCTCTACGATTGCTAAGAAATCCTTAATCAATAAAATATTTATCCTCTCTCCTTTAGCTTTGGCTCTTGGTTATTTTATCCCCTGGATTATTTCACCCATTTTGATGCTTGGAGGTTGTTATCTTTGCTATGAAGGATATGAAAAGGTTTATTCATTATTTTTCAAACATAAAAATGCAGTAAGTGAAAATAGTGATTCAAGCGTTGATCCTTTGCGATTAGAAAAAATGCGTATCTCAAGTGCTGTTCGCACAGACTTAATTTTATCTTCAGAGATTGTCGCGATTACGTACTCAAATATCGTCGATGACCCCTTCTTTAATCAAGTTATGACCATGCTAGGTGTCGGACTTATCATTACTTTTTTTGTCTATGGGTTTGTAGCACTTATTGTAAAAGCAGATGATTTTGGGCTCTACTTGGTAAATAATAGTTCTAAGAAATCAATTACAAAAGTTGGAGAACTTATTGTTAAGGGTATGCCTAGCCTTTTAAATTTGCTGAGTTATGTTGGAACTATTGCAATGCTTTATGTTGGATTTGGAATCATTGTTCACGGAGTTCCATTCCTGCACATGATTGACCAGCAACATTGGACTCTTAGTGCCTTTGTCACTGTGTCCTTAGGAATATTGTTAGGCTTCACTACAGATCTTTTAATTAGATTAATAAAAGAAAATAAATAAAATGATTAATGAACTATACAAAGACTGGCAATGTAAACGAGTTACAGATATTGAAATGGCCGTATTTTTCTTTCTTTATTTTTATGAAAAAAAATATCCCAATATAAAATTACGCAAAAGCCTTGAAAGCGGTGAAGACTTTAAATTAAGCTTAGATCGCTTTGTTTTTAAAAAGATAAAATTTAAAGCTATTGTAGCGCTTAAAAAGTGGCGAGATGGAGAATGGGCTTTTAAGCTAGAGCCAAGAATCCTCTTGCCCAAGGAAATCTTATATTATCAAGCTCAAGGAATTAGGCCGGTGACGTTAAAGATTCAAGATACTTTTGAGCCAATTCTACATAAAGATGACTGTCTGGAGTTTTTTGTACATGATTTAGAGCATGGTTATATGTTTTTTCACGATGATGAGTTAAAGAAAATGCAATTGAAGTTCTTCAAAGGTATCTATGAAAATATAGACTTGAGAGTGTGGGCTAAATATAGCCACGATAAAAGGTTTCAATATCGTTTTAACTACTTAATTAGTGATATGAATACTCACCTAGAGCATTATAAAAGTTATTTGTACGCAATGTTAGAGCCCTCTGATAGGAAGTATTTTGAAACTATCTTTGAGTAGCGCCTGTTCTGGCTTCTGTTTGATAGGTTTCTATATAGTTCCTCCATTCACCAGTTTTACCTTCACCTCTTGCATCATCATGAATAGCAGCGGCTTGTCTATGACCTCTAACCATACAGTTTCTTAAATCGACATATGGCTGACATGTGTCGGCCACATAGGCATCAAAATCAGCTTTGTTTAATTGTGCATTTTCTTCAGCTGTTATTGACAGCACCCCCCCATAACCTCGTCTCTCAACTCTTGATGTTCTTGCTGCAATTTCTTCTTGATGATAGTTTTCTACAAATCGCTGACAAGTAAGCTCATTAGCTGAATATCCACTAAAGGCATTTTCAAGCTTGTCGGACAGATCTTCTTGAAGATTTGAGTTTGATTGGAACTGTGCCATATCATCAATTAGAGAGGGCTCTGTTCCATAAAGGTCGCAGTCTGTTGCTTGCTTTTTCATTTCTAGCATCACTCTTTCAAAGTTAGATCGACCTTTTTCTTTTTCACAACTATCGAAAAAACACCATGAAGTATCAAAGTTATATTGAATAGCAATTAATGAGCTGAAAATTAATACTTCAAATTTATCTTGTTCTGCATAGGCTTCACTGATAATGAATCCAAGTACTGTATCAAAATTCGTAACTTTGTTGGACTCTTTGAGAATTTTTTGAACATTGGATAGGCTTATTTGGGTAATATTTAATTTTTTATCGTTTAGAAAAACATGACCTTCAAATAGACTTTTAGGGGTAAAAAATATTTTGTTCTTTCCAATGATAAGCGTCGCAACTTCTTCTTTTAAAATAATTTTTGGCAGCTTCATGTTCGAGCTGCTACCATCTCTGGAAATTTTTTTACCATATAATTTTTCAACATCAGCAACGGTAGTATTTTTACTGTTAAAGA
The DNA here is from genome assembly GCA_964352175.1 of uncultured Halobacteriovorax sp. Classification (GTDB taxonomy): domain Bacteria; phylum Bdellovibrionota; class Bacteriovoracia; order Bacteriovoracales; family Bacteriovoracaceae; genus UBA4207. Next base: position 15,416 of record CAYGQW010000008.1, on the reverse strand, counting down.
CTTTTACATTATATTTAAATTCACTTTTATATTGTGATTCAATTTGAGTCGCAAAAATTTTATGCATTCTTTGATCAATTTTATTTGTTCTTTCAAAGGAATATGATCTAGAGCTTAAAAAGAGTGCCACGATCAAAATAAGACATAACGAGAATTGTTTTTTCAAAGTAACCTCAAAGCAAAGACACGTTTTTATTTGTTTACATGTATTAAGATAACTCATGTATCGGTTACTTTGATAAAATTGATTAGTTTGATCGGGTTTCTTGGTAGTTACGGGATTATTCTGGAAGTTATGTGACATAAAATGTTGGCTATTTTCAGGCAATGTTGGCTTTTGAATTCTTAAAGCAATATGATGGGATTAAACTAAAATGGAGATCTTTAATGAGTGAAGACTTGCAAAAAGAGATTGAACGTCTAAAACAAGAGAATGAAAAATTAAAAGCCGATAAAAAGAAAAATAAGGATATATTCTTTAAAGTTTCACAAAAGGGAGCAGTCTCTGCTTACGGACTTGGCCGTTTTCCTGTAACTTTATATAAAGAGCAGTGGACAAGACTGCTAGATAAAAAAGATGAAATACTTGAGTTTATTGAAGATAATGAATCTCAGTTAAAAACGAAAGAGTAGTAGTATTTTTAGTTAGAGAAAAAAGCCCTTAAATATTTCAGGAATGATAGAATCTAGTCATTAAATTAGATTCTAAGGATTAAATATGACATTATTCTCTTCAAAAGATTCTAGACATAGCTTGAAAACAGCTTTTTTGATAACAATTGTACCAGCTCTAATGCTGCTGATGGTTGTGTACTCAATCTGGTTGATTATGGTGATGAATCATTCCTTTTTTGTCGCCAACGGTTTTCCTCTAAGTGACGAGTCGTTATCAGATTTTTTTAATTATGTCTTCCAATCGCAGATAGAATACATCCCATATATAGGAATTTTTTTGATCGTCGTCTTCTTTGTTGGAGTGCTTGTCTCACATATTATCCTTAGACCTTTTCATCAACTTACAAAAATGTGTAATGAGCTAAAGGAAGGTTCTGGAATAAAGACCAAAATATCAGGGCTTGAAAAACAACAATTACTTATCAAAATCGGGTTCTTTCTTGGAGATATTGTAAAAGCCAAAAAGCAAAACACAGAAGTACATGTTCCGGATGATCTCAAAAAGGTCACAAGCCCAATAATGGACAAAGTTTTTTATTTCCAGTTTCTATGTGTTATGTTCATTATTAGTTTTATAACGATTACTTCTCTATATATTTTTACCTATCAACTATTTGATTCAGTCGTTGTCTCCGGAATTGCGATGTTAAAGTCTTCTTCTAGCGCCGCTGGTATCAAGGGGATGACTTATTTTTTTAATTCACAAGAAAGTCTAATTAATTATGTGATCATGATTCCAAGTGTGATTTCTATTCTCCTTTACTTAATCATAGCAAGGATGCTTATCCAAAATATTCAAGGTGTTACTTACGCTTATGTTAGAGATATTTGTGACTCAGCTTCAGGTGAAAACACAAAAAGAATTAGACCGCGACAAGATGATCCTGGAAAGGAAGCTGCAGATGCAGTCAATCAGGTTTTAGATATTATTAACACCTAAATTAAGTACCGCAAAATGTATTTTCAATTTCTTCTTCAGCGCTAGGAGGCAGCCCAAATTCTTGATTTGGTTGCCATGGTTTTCTAAGAGCTTCATTTAATTCATAAAAAAGTCTAAAATCACCCGAAAGACCTTGTTGTATAATTTTTTCAATCTGATGATTTCTAGGGATTAAAAAAGGATTCATTTTTTTCATCACCTCAATCGCTAGGTCAGAATTCTCAATGAGAACAAGTCTTTTTTTATTAATTTCATTAAAGCTCGAAAACTTCATGAAGAACTCTGGCTCGTAAGTTAGTCTATAAAAACTCAATGTGAAATCCAGCTTGTTACGCTCAAAAAATTCTAACCATGAATTAACATGCTCAATATTCTCTTTATTCGAACCAATAATCCCGAGTTTCGCGGAAAAAACTTTCACATATTCTTGATCATACAAATGATAAAGGCTTTCAAGTTTTTGATTAGTTTTTTGTACAGCCAAACTTTCATCAGAATCAATTAAACTTAGCAGGGCTGAGGCAAATCGAGCAAGATTCCATTTACCAATATTGATTTGATTACTATAAGCGTATCTACCGTTACGATCTATATAACTGTAAACTTGATTAGCTTTATAAGTATCCATGAAAGCGCATGGCCCAAAGTCAATTGTTTCGCCACAAATAGACATATTATCAGTATTCATCACTCCATGGATAAAACCAACAGACATCCACTTTGCAATTAATGATGACCAATTTTTAGCTGCAGCTCCAATGAGCTCTAGGTATTTATCAGGGTGGTGTTTAAATTGGGGGTAGTGGCGTTCTATTGCGTAGTCAGCTAACAGTTTTAGCCCTTCAAAATCAGCGCGAGAGGCGAAGTATTCAAAGGTGCCGATTCTTATATGGCTACTTGCCACTCTTGTTAAAACTCCACCCGGCAGAGATGATTCTCTGTGGACTTGATCGCCAGTACTTACGGCGCAAAGGGCACGTGTCGTCGGTATTCCTAAATGATACATGGCCTCACTGACTAGATATTCTCTTAAAACTGGTCCAAGAGAAGATAATCCATCTCCTTGTCTAGAATAAGCGGTTGGACCAGCTCCTTTTAGTTGAAGATCAAAGCGCTCACCAGTTTTGTTGATGACTTCTCCTAATAGAATTGCTCTTCCATCACCTAAAGTTGGATTAAAGTGACCAAATTGGTGACCAGAGTAAGCAGTCGATATCATACAAGATGATTTAAATCGTTGTGCACCGGAAAAGTAATTTGCCTTTTCTTGGTTTGATAAGGGAGTTAAATCGATATTAAGTTTCTCTTGTGCTAGCTCATTATTGAAAATTAATAAGGAGGGATTTGTAAAAACTTTTGGTTCCGTTTTTGAATAAAATCTTTCTGGCAGTCGAGTATATGTGTTTTTAAAATTTATCATAATGGCTACCTTGAATTGGTATAGTAATGTAGGATTAAGAAATGAAAAATGCAAAATACATTATTATTATAATTACGTTACTTGGTATGTACTACGCCAAAACGAAGATGGATGAGCAAAATAAGTCTAAGCAAGAGATAATTGAAAGTTTTAATGACTAGGTAAGAAAAAAAAGGCCTTTAAAACTAAAGGCCTAAAATAAATTATATTTTTTTTACGCCAACAGCGCATGGACCTTTTTGACCTTCGCCAATTTCATAGTCTACGCTATCGCCTTCTCTGATTGGTCCATTTTCTACGGCCGTAGTGTGAACAAAAAGATCTTTTCCTCCATCATCAGGAGTAATAAAACCAAAACCTTTTGCGTCATTAAAAAACTTAACTTTACCTGTACTCATGAACTTCCTCATATTTAAAAGATGGGTTTTAAACATTTAAAACCTACTACTAGCATACTGTAACTAAGCCACGAAGACTAAAAGAAAGTACTTTTTGATGCTAAATTACTGAAATTACGATAGTGGAAATCGGCAAAATCATGTAATTTGTCGATTATACCGATAGAGATCTATGAAAAATCAACTCTTGATCTTATTTCTGACGACTCTTCTCTCTTGCACTAAGAGCGTTCCAAACAAGGTAAATCGAACTGTAGCTTCTTGGCATAGCTGTTATGAGCTACTAAGTAGCATTGTATATCGTTCGGAAAAAAACTTTGGCTATGGAGCGAGCGGATTTCATTTTGCTAAGAACTTGGAAGAGGTGGAAAACCTCTACGGTGATGAAAGCTTTTTTTCTATTCAATCAAGATTGTCAAATAGCGATATCAAGAAAAATAACGATAAGATTGTGACGCTTTTAGATGACGATAATGGTGTAAGTGAGTCAATAGAAGGAAAGGTAGACTTTGTTTCTAAGTCCCAGGCTCAAAGTCTTTATACAGACATGACTAGCACTCCATGTGTTCGAAACGATGGTGCTTACCAGCGCCCAGGAGTAAGTTTGGGCTATTGTTTTGGGCGTGCAATTGTTTCACACTTTCATGCTTTAAGAAGAGATATTAATCCACAAGCTATGAAAAAAGTTTGGGTAGTTGGATCTATGAATGGTAATTGGGGGCATCATGTCGCCTATATGGTTCGTGGAGATAATGGAAAGTGGTTTGTCATTGATAATGTTACAGGTTTGGTTACACACGACGAATGGATAAAGAAGCTAAAAAACTTTAAAAAAGGCAGTGAAGAATTAATGTTCTTTATTTCTGAGGCTAGCAGGTTTGGTCCTGAATCAAAACAGGTCTATAATACTGTTGATCTGTTTAATGTCTCAAATAATAACTGGGCTCAATTCGATAGAGAGTCTGATTACTATAAAGGTTTCTTTCGCGACTTCTTTGAATGGCTTGATCAGCAGCCCAAGGCTGAAAGCTTTAATTAGCGCTTCAACTGAAAGTACTATCAACGCTAATCTTCTCACTTATCATTAACACTTCCTCTGGATGCGACGTTTTTTACTTAGGAGACTCCCAATCAACTCCAATTGGATATGATCGCTGGGCCGATCAAGCTACGGCAGGAATTTACAGTTCTTATACTTTAAGAAGAACTGAGAATGATAGGGTCACAGGTTGCGATGAGTGTCATAACCAGTACTCGAGTACTCCATATATAGGTAATTATATTAAATAAATAATGCAAAGCAGATTAAGACAAAACCTCGCAATTAGTTTTTTTTTGAATCAAGATAGCCTAGAGTACTAATTTATTTTCTAGGGCTATTTATGAAAAAAATGATTGTCTTTGTAGCATTAAACTTAATTTCTTTTACCAGTCTTGCTCAGGATAATAACAAAAAGTTTAAAATCGATCTTGGATTATTTTATTCTCAAAAAAATCTATATAGAGGTGCTCTTATCTGGGATGCACCCATGATTGGAGCAGGTCCTAGATTTACCTTTTTTAATTTTATTACTTTGGCAGGACCTGGTCTAACTTTCTTTAAGGAGTTTCTACCTGGTCAGACTTTATCGTTAGGATTGAGTTACTTTGATGACAATGAGCCTGGCGGGCCATTTATCTTTTTTAAAGATGAAGCAGTAGATTTTAAGAATAAAAGGGGAGCAACGGTTGATTCTTTTATTGCTTATGAGTTTAAGCTTAAATGGATGTTTGCAGCCAAAGTAGAATTACATCAAGATTTAAAAAGAAATAAAGGTAAATATCTTTACAACGAATTTTCGACAAACTTAATTCCATATATTGGGCTAGGAGCTGCTACTGGAATAGGTAACAAAAAAAATAATCAATATGTTTATGGACCAGAAGGCAGTGGTGGGCTTGGTCATATAGATTACTTCATATCTCATTTTAGAAAAGACTTTCTGCCATGGGGAGGAAATCTTCTTTTGAAGTACACCAGAGTTACGATCACCAAGGACACTAATGGCAATTCAGACTTCATTAGAGGGAATGATAGCCACGATCAGTTCAATATTGGAGCCTTTTGGGCCCTATAATTTCAGCTCCTTATAATATATTCTTATGAAAATGAACTTTTCAAGCTCCACAGAAGTCTAATTATTAACTCTGCAGAGTCATTCATTTTAAAAAGGATTAACTATGTCGAAATTTAAAACAATTATACTTTCAATATTTATAGTCTTGGTAAGTTTATCTTCATTCGCAGCTGATAGAGAGGAGCGAAGAGGTAAGGGATTAAAGGGATTGAGAGAGTTAAATTTAACTGAACAACAGATGAAGTCTTTAAAAGAGTTTAGAAAAGAAAATAAAGGTAAAGCTAACGCTAAGGATACTCTAAAAACTCTTAAAGGGTTAAGAGAAGAAATCAAGGAAGCCTTTATATCTGGTGCTTCAGATGATCAAATCAAATCTTTGAACTCGAGGTTGCAAAGTGAACAAGCATCTGTAAAAGAGGGAAGACTTAATAAAATGCTCTTTATGAAAAATTTACTTACAAGTGATCAAAGAAAGAAGTTTATGGAAATGAGAAATAAAAGAAAAGATAGTGATCACGGTGATGATGAGTGATCTCTAAAATAAGAAGTCTTTTGAATCCCCTTGAGAGTACAAGCACTCATACTCTCGAGGAATTCGAAAGCCATTATATTCATACTAGAGAATTTGTTAGGGCCTCAATCTACTGGATGGTCAGGGATCAAAATATTGATGACCTAGTTCAAGAAACATACCTAAAGGCTTGGAAGAGCTTTAGGCATTTTGAAAATAGGGCTTCATTTAAAACTTGGATTTATAGGATTGCAATGAATGTTACCTATGACTATTTTAAAAAGAATAAAAATCACGTCGATATTTTGAAAATAGATATTATGGATTCACAACCAGATAAAGTAGAACTTGAAGACTTGATAACAAAAGCTCTTATGAAAATGAGTGAGAATCAGCGCGAGTCTTTTAATTTGTTTTATAAATTTGGTTACTCGCTTGAAGAAATATCGAATCTTACAAATACAAAACTAGGGACAGTTAAGTCTCGTTTATACAATGCAAAAGAGATATTTGGTAATTATGTAAAAGAAGAAGAGGGAATAGATGGAAGATGATAATATTGTTTCAATTCTTAAAAGAGATGAAAGTATGCCCAATATCCCAAGAGATGAGTGGACGCAATTGAGTACTAAGATTGAAGTTAAAAAGCGCGTAGGCTTTATGAAACCCCTCGCTTTGGTTTTCTCTTTTGGAATCTTCCTTTTAACCTTTAATATGCAAAGCGTTGATGTTGGAACAAATAAAGTTACTGATGAACAGCTTTACGAATTTGTTATGAGCGATAGTTACTTTGATTCTTCAGATGATACCTATTCTTGGGTAGATAGAGATTAGATTTAGTCATGCTACATGTCATTAATCGTAAGATTCTCTTGCTTTTCTGTTCTTAGATTATACGCTTTGGAAATGAAAAAACTGATACTACTATTTATTTTCTTTTCCTTTTCCTCCTTTGCGCAAATTATAGATAACGCTTGGGTACAAGCTGAACATAAAGATGTTCGCTTAACTCTCGAAGATAAAACTGAATATCCGATGATTCACTTGAATCGTCCTGAAGGAACACCTGTCATCTTGCTTCACGGAATTGGTGGCAACGCTCATAATTGGATGGACCTAGCTCCGGCGCTCTATAAATCGGGTTTTGATGTTTGGGCTTTTACTTGGGCAGCCAATAGGGACCGAAATATCGATGAGGCTGGATCATTAACAGTCAAAGAGATCGTTAATTATGTTTATTTGAAAACAGGTAAGAAATCTTTTTTAGTGGGTCACTCGTTGGGTGGTATCATCAGCAAGATCTATGTTCTTGGAGTTGTTAAAAGTCCAAGAACTGGTAAGTATTATGTCAGTAAAGTAGCTAAACGTAATTCTAAGGCTCGCTTGCATGGTTTTGTATCAGTCGCTTCTCCCAATGGAGTTAATCCAGAATCTTTAGTAAAGTTCCTTCCATTTTTTGCCAACCTTCCAACTGTAAACCTGATTGGAACTAAAGATTTATCTAAAGTTATTAACGCTGGTAATTTGGAGCGTGACTTATGGTATGCGCGTGCCATTGAAGTTAATACTTTAGGCTCTAGACTTCCAATAATTTCAACGGCCATGAAGTTACTTTTTAATATGAAATACCATCGAATTAGTGATTATGATCTTGGAAGAATTTCAAGATACGGATTTGGAGCTGTTCCACCTGCAGTGATTGATCAAGTTCGAAGTGTTGGTAATGAAGGCCTTGTAAGTTCTGATACTCAGACAGACTATGCCAAAATCTTTGTAGAAGAAAAAAGGCATTTACCTTTCGCTTTCATCTCGGCTGGAGCAGATCAAATTGCTCCTGATGATTCAATATCTTTTGAAGCTGATGCTCAGAATTCTGAATTCTTGAGCCTCCCAAGTGCTGGTCACCTTGACCCTCTGATGGGGGAAATGATGGATGAAACACTTTATTTTATGAATAGATTCTTTAATGAGACTTTAGATCGTCAATAATAGGACAGTCTGGTCTTGAATCTCCATGGCAGTTTTTGACTAGATGATTGAGCTGAAGAATCATTTGCTTAGTTTCATTAAGTTTTTCTGTTAGATCCAAAACATGCTTTTGAGCAATTTCTTTAACTTTGGCACTTGATCTAGACTTATTTCGCCAAAGACTTACAAGTTGCTTGGTATCACTTAAGCTAAACCCAAGCTCTCTTGATCTTTTGATAAATTTAAAGATTTGAACATCTTGCGCTTGATAGACTCTGTAGCCTGAATCTGTACGCTTTGCTTTAGCGACAATTCCGTCTTCTTCATAGCGGCGAATCATCTTACTACTGACACCACTTAACTTTGAAAGTTCACCTATATTCATCCTTGCTTCCATCGTTTTAATAAGAGTGAGTTTGCTACAACACTGATCGAGCTAAAGGCCATGGCACCACCAGCAATCATTGGATTAAGATATCCAAAGGCTGCTAATGGAATACCGATAATATTATAAATAAAGGCCCAAAATAAATTTTGCTTAATTTTTGAATAAGTGGCTTTGGAAATTGAAATAGCATCAGGAATGAGTAGGGGATCTCCTCTCATAAGTGTAATGCCAGCTGACTGCATTGCTACATCTGTACCAGTAGACATGGCAATACCAATATCAGCTAAGGCCAATGCTGGGGCATCATTAATACCATCACCAATCATAGCAACAACTTCACCTTGTTCTTTAAGTTTTGAAATAACGTCAGACTTATCTTCAGGCATAACTTCGTAGCGAAAATCATCTAATCCAAGATGATCTGCGACTTTTTTAGCACTTGTTTGATTGTCACCCGTAAGCATAATTGATTTAATTTCAAGTTCTTTAAGCTTTTGTATTGTTTGCTTTGCTGAAGACTTTATGGTGTCTGTGAAGGATATGATGGCCAGGACTTTATTCTCTGATTTATCGATAAGATATGAAACAGTTTCTCCTTTATCTTCATACTCTTTAGAGATTTTATAGACTTCTTGCTCCATCTTATCGACTGCTTTTTTACTTCCAACAATGTATTGATGATCATTTACTGCAGCTTCGATTCCTATACCAGTAATTGATTTTGAGTTTGTTGATTGTCTGAAACTAATATTTTCATTTTTTGCTTTTGTTAAAACGGCTCTTGCTAAAGGGTGCTCACTTCCACTTTGAATGCTGGCTAAAAGTGAAAGTGCTCTTTTATCATCTGTTCCAAAAGACTGGAAATGACTAACAGATGGATTACCTTCTGTTAGAGTTCCTGTTTTATCAAATGCTACAGTGGTTATAGTATGAGATAGTTCTAAAGCCTGTGTGTCTTTAATTAGAATTCCGGCTTTTGCCGCCATTCCTGTTCCGACCATGATGGCGGTTGGTGTAGCAAGTCCTAAAGCACATGGGCAGGCGATGACTAGGACTGATATTGCATTGATGATGGCTAGCTCCCAGTCTCCTAAAAGCAATCCGCTTGTAATAACTGTAATAATTGAAATAATGATAACAATTGGTACGAAGTACGAGCTAATTTTATCGACCAGTCTTTGAATAGGAGCTTTTTGAGTTTGTGCATCTTCAACCAGGCGAATAATTTTAGAAAGCATCGATTCAGCGCCGAGTGCGCTGACCTTGACGTGAAGCTTTCCTGAGCCGTTTATACTTCCACCAATAACTTTATCATTTTGTTTTTTATCGACTGGCAGACTTTCTCCAGTTATTAAAGATTCATCAATCTCACTTTGACCTTCGCTAATGATTCCATCAACAGGAATTCGTCCACCAGGCTTTACAATGACAATGTCTTCTAAAGATAATTTTTCAATAGGGACTTCTAGTTCTGTGCCATCTTTTAAAATAATGGCAGTTTCTGGTCTAAGTTGCTGAAGTGACCTAATGGCTTGAGTTGTTTGAAACTTGGCTTTAGATTCAAAGTATTTACCAAGCAAGATAAGAGTTATAACCACTGCCGCACTTTCAAAATATAAATGAAGTGGGCCACTCGTATGTGAAAATAATAAGTAGGTACTTAAGGCGTAAGCAGCAGTAGTTCCAATGGCGACTAGAAGATCCATATTACCAGATCGTGTTTTAATGGCACCCCAAGCTGATTTATAAAAACGCCATCCAATAATAAATTGAACAGGTGAGCAGATGAGCATTTGTAGATAGCCGGGGAGCATTAGATGAATTCCAAAAGGTTCAAAGAACATTGGAATAAATAAAGGAGTTGATAATAAGGCCGCAATTATAACGATATTTCGTTCTTTCTTAATACTTGTTAATTTATTTTTAATTTGATCTTTTTCCTGATCATGATGCACTTTTGCTTCAAAGCCAGCATCAGAAATAATTGAAATAATTTTTTCTATATTAATTTTTTTTGATTCAAATATAATTTTAGCTTTCTCTGTTGCTAGATTTACATTCGATTGTGTAATGGCTTCATTTTTTGCTAAATATTTTTCAATACGTCCAACGCATGATGCACAAGTCATTCCTTTTATATCTAGATTCACTGTCTCTTGCATTGATTGCTCCTACTAAGCTAGAGTAGTTAGTATAAACCTTCCCTCTATGGGAAGGTCAAGGAGATGTGATGATTAAGTTAAAGATAGAGAAAATGCACTGTATGAGCTGTTTTAGAAATATTGATGACGCCATCAAAGAAATAGACGGCGAGGCTAAGCTTTCGGTTAAAATTGATACCAAAGAAGTAGAAATTCAATCAGACAAACTTAGCCAAGATCAAGCCATTAAGGCCATATTTGAAGCAGGTTATCCAGCAGAGATATCAAAGAACTAGAGTCTAGAAAGACACTTATCTGACTCTAAGCTTTTTCTAAGATGATTAAGCGGACGATGTTTTAACGCATGGTTGCGTTTTTCATTGTTCAATGTTTTTGGTGTTTTAGTTTTTGACTCTGTTTTTTTCTTATTTTTATTTTCCATATCTAAGTGTACGGCATATGAGCTTTCTTCTTAAGAGCTATGTATGGAGATTAGGTAAAACCGATTGGTTTAACATACTGAAATTAATGGGTCCTAATAGAAAATAGGACCCATATATTTTTATTTACTGTCTAAATAGAGCGTTAACTGATTTTCCGTTCATAACGCGTACATGTAATAGAACTTCTTTTTCACTTAAAGTGTTAGGAACTTCAGTTACAAAAGAAAATGGAGTCATTTTTAGCGGGCAGTGATCGGTTACTTGCTTCATTTTTGGAAGTACTGAGTAAACATCTTTGCCGTTATTTCCGTAGTCGATTCTATCAAGCACAAAGCAGTCACTTGGGTTGTAACCATTCAGTCTTACCTTTCTAGTTCCAGGGATTCTTACAACATGATCTACGTAAGCATAAGTATGTTCATCAACAGATGGACTCATAGATTCTGAAATGAAGAGCTCGCCTTTTCTATCATAAGGAGTATTCACGTTAACTTTAACTTCATATTGTCCACGATCTAGAACTCCCACCTGTACCGAGGATAAGAATGGAACAATCATCTCAGGGCAAAATGGATTATCTTGTTCATAGTTTAGTGCTGTCGCAGTTACATAAATGATTTTACCAACGACTTCAGCTTTAAGTGTCGGTGACTTATGGCAAAGATTTGGAAGAAATCCAGTTAAAATAACTTCGGCCATATCATTACTGTCAAAGCCTTTTGGCGAGAAGATTTTTGTTACTGGGACTTCAACTTCGATAGGTGTGCTCGCTAAGCTGGCAAAAGAAACAAATAAAAGCGCGATAAATATCTTTTTCATATAAACTCCTGTGAGTGTTCTATTGTTTTAAATACTTCTCCCATAAAAAATGTTAATTGAATGTCTTTTAAGTCACATTCTTTTATGATCTTTATCAGTTTCTTATCAATTATTCTTTGCTATGAAAAAGGATGGAGAAAATATGAAATTTATAATCCTTGGAATACTTGTATCGATCACACTATCAGTAGGTTATGCGCGTTCAGTAGATGGTAATTTCGTTATTAATCGTGTCGCAAAGGCAAATAACATGTTAGATCGTTATTTGATGGGTAGAGAGCTTGCTTTGACCCTCGTTTTGTTACCAGAGTTAGGAAATGAGCTTAAAGTCACCATTAATGAAGATGACAAGAGTTTAAACGCTTTTGCAACTTTTGATGATCAGTCCAACCCTTTAATCATCGTCAATCGTGGATTATTGGATCATGAAGAAATGACAAAAGAGCTACTTGATCTTTTTCTATGTCACGAGATGGGTCACCTTAGTGGAGGGGACCCTAAGTTAGTTCGAAGAAATGGTAAGTTGAGCTGGAGTAGCGTTGAGGGGCAAGCCGATTATTTTGCAGCCCAAATCTGTATGGATTTTTTGGGATACAGTGAAGATCAGGTTCTGAGTGAATCACTTGCTTTTGCAGCGATGATTGCAAAGTTAAAGGGACATTTAAAAATTCCAAAATTAGAAACCCCTGAGTCGTATAATGTCTCAAGAACACTTCAAACTCATCCGACTCCTCAATGTCGCCTTGATACTTTAGTTGCGGGACTTAGAAGTAAGCCTAGACCACAGTGTTGGTTTAATCCTAAGGAACTAGATTAGATAGAACTCTTAAAAGATCGCTTGAAGTTACAATCCCTGCTAAATTCAAGTCTTCATCAAGAACAGGTAAGCAGTTAATACTTTCATTTTTCATGATTAAGCTTGCCTGCCCAACTGTAAGCTCACTGCTTGCGCCCATAACTACTGTGGTTTCGATTTGTTCAACAAGAATTTTATCAAGGTTAGATAATTTAGAGACAGTTCTAAGATCTCTGTCACTGATAATTCCACAAAATTGACCATCATCAAATACAGCTAAGTGATGGACACCTTCATTGTTCATTATATGAGTGCACACTTTAATCGGAGTTTTAAGTGAAACATGCAAAAGATCTCTCGTCATAATGTCGCTAAGTTTAATGAGAGGTTTTCCATCTTTGAGAAGATAGCGTTGACTCTTGGTATTGACGTGATTTTGACCAACAAGAGTTGGTTCAAGACGAGCTTTCTCAGATTCAGGCTGCAGATAATCCGGATTATGTTCTACCCATTGATTCTTAAAAAATAGATAGATCATATTTTACTTCTTTTTGAATTGATAAAGATAGGCCGTGAGAGCGTCGATTTCTTTGTTACTAAACTCTCTATCCCAACCAGGCATTCTTCCATCCCAATATGAGTATTTAGTGTAAAAGGCGAAGTGTTCAACTTCATTGACAGCTTTATTGAGATTGGCGGGCTTAATCTTTAAAGTCTTTGCTTGAGGACCATCACCTTTACCATCTTTTCCGTGACACGCCATGCAATTTTGTTCGTAAGTCTTTTTACCAAAGGCGATTAACGAAGCACTGGACTTGATCTTAATTGTTGGTTTAAACGGTGTAGAAGTTTCTTTAATTCCGTGGAAACTTTTAGAATCGTAATGATCCATTGAATCGGTATTAACTTGGGAGCAGCCTAAGATAAAGAGTGTCATAATAATTAGTTTGTTCATGAATACAGTCTACTTTAAGCTACTAATAAATAATATGACTATTATCAGGAATTGATCATGCTCGATTGGATCGTTATAGCGTTATATCTCATTATTGTGTTCGCTTTAGCATTTTTCTCAAGAAGAGAAAATATCCAGCACGAGTCAAGTGATGAAGATATCGTTAATGATCAATACTTAGCCGGAAGAAGCCTTACTGGTATAGAAAGTCTTGGCAGTATCATCGCAACAGAAGTTTCAGCTCTAACCTTCTTAGGTATCCCTGCTTTTGCTTTCTCCAATGATTACTCATTTATTCATATTTATATTGGTGCTATTGTTGGCCGTTATCTTATAGCAAAAATCATTATTCCTAGAATTTATAATAAAGGACTGACTCTTTATTCTATCATTGCTGGGGAAGATGCGGCTTTAGGTGGAGCTAGATTTACTGCACTTATTTATTCCGTTACAAAACTACTGTCCATCGGCGTACGTCTATATGCCGGAAGTATTCTTGTTTCAGAGTTTTTTGATGTAAATATTATTGTAGCTCTTCTCATCATTTGCATCATTACTTTCTTTTATACTTTAATTGGTGGTCTTAAAGCAGTTGTTCGAACTGACCTACTTCAGTCATTGATCTTCATAGGTGGTGGTATCGCCGCTCATTTTATTATCCCAGATGTTTCAGGTCATTCATGGAGTGAGTTGATGGGTATGGCAGGCGCTGCAGGAAAGACGAGTATTTTCTCTTTAGCAACTTGGCCATCGTTTGCTATTGGTGTGGGTGGAGGGATTCTGTTTGATCTATGTACACATGGAGTTGATCAAGACTTTACTCAGCGTCTGATGGGAGCTAAATCTGCTAGAACGGCACAACTTTCAATTTTCTTTTCATCATTCTTTTCGATAATGGTGGGGTTATTGTTTTTAGGAATTGGCTCACTCTTATGGAGCCATTATCAGCTCAATGCTTTACCGGCTGACTTTAAGGCAGATAAAGTTTTTGCTTATTTCATTCAAGAGTTTTTTCCAAGTCCACTTAAAGGCTTAATGCTTGCAGGTGTTTTGGCAGCGACGATGAGTACACTAGATTCTACAATTAATGCTCTTTCAAGTGTTCTTTGGAGTGAGATTTGGCCGAATCGAGATATTCATAAGATTAAAAAATACATGATTATCGATACGCTTATTATTACGTCGCTTTTACTACTCGTTGCTATTGTAGCCAGTCAGTCAGAGGGTATTCTTGTTTTAGGACTTAAGATTGCTTCATGGTCTGGCGGTTTACTGGCAGCTTTATTTTTCTCTCAACTTGTATGGCAATCATGGACAAGAACGGTCCTCAATAGATCAAATGTTCTACTAGCATATATCTTCAATCTTGGAGGTGTAGCTCTAAATACTTACCTTATAGATGGTCCGTGGCAATTTAATGTTTATTACGGCATGTTCTTTGCCACAGTGTTTTTAAAGTTACTTGGAACTAAGAGAGCTTAGCTTCCAGGTACTCATCGTAAGTTATATATTTATCGAAGACTAACTTTTGATCGATTTCGATAATTCTATTAGCAATTGTTTGAATAAATTCGTGGTCATGAGAAGTGAAAACGAGTGTGCCTTTATAATCGATTAGGCCATCGTTCACAGCTGTAATACTTTCAAGATCAAGGTGAGAAGTCGGGCCATCAAGAACGAGAGCGTTAGCTCCAGAGAGCATCAGCTTGGCAAACATGCAGCGAACTTTTTCTCCACCAGATAAAACGTTGGTCTTCTTAAAAACGTCTTCACCAGAAAAGAGCATTTTTCCAAGAAAACCTCTTAAGAACGTATCGTGTTGGTCTTCTGAGTACTGTCTTAACC
>CAYGQW010000007.1:27893-29400 GCA_964352175.1 uncultured Halobacteriovorax sp. | reverse complement strand
CTTTAATTCTATTTTTTTCTAATATTTGAAAGCGACCTGGTACTGACTTAAGTTTTATTAGATCAAATTTTTTGATTTCAATCTCTTTTGCAATTTCTACACATAAACTTAAATTTTTCTTAGCAAATTCGGTCTGTAGTTCTGGTGATAGATCATTCGTTATTATATTCTTAGCTAAGAAAATATTCGAATTCTTGCCTTTGATCTCTTTGTAAAGATCTTCTTCACTAACATATAGTTTTGACCCAACTTCTAAATATTTAAGCAGAAGTAATTTTGCAGCTCGATATTCATCCATGGTTTTATGGTAGTCCAGATGATCTTGAGTCAAATTTGTCCAACCAGCACAACAAAACTTGATTCCTTCAAGTCTTTCTTGTTTCAGAGCATGGCTAGAAACTTCCATCAAGCAATATTCATATTTATGAATATTTTCATAAATTACTCTTCTGAGTTCACATTTTCCTGGGGTCGTTAAACCAAAGTCTTTTATTCGTTTGGAATTAAGGATTACACCAAGTGTTCCAATGCTCAACACTCCAATTTTATTTTGAGCCAATATTTCACTTAGATGGTAAACGCAAGACGTTTTACCGTTTGTTCCAGTAATACCTATGAATTTTCTATCTGGAACTGGATAGTAGCTATTTAAAAAACTACGAAGTGTTTCTTCGAACGCTTTAGGCTCTAACGAAAATACTCTTTCATCTTTAATATCGAGCTTTGTATTAATATAGATTCGATTAGACTTTGATGTCTGGAGTCTCGACTTAAAATTTGCTATTGATTTTTCATCTGGATTCAAATTATAAAAAACAATTTCATTGGACTTACTATCATTCAGCTGGGTCGATAGGTGATCGTACCCATTCCTTTTTAAGCTTGTGATTTCGTCTTTAACATTCATAACTTTGGTGGAGAATAGATCAACCGAATAGGGGAGTTTATTTTACTACCAGGGGATGGATCTTGTTCACTAACAACACCAATTCCTTTATGTACAACATCGACGTCAGCTTTTTCGGCTAAGCTCATCACTGACCTTCTGTCTAAACCGATAAAATCTGGAACGGCTCCCGCAATCATTCTGGCTGATGAACTTACTGTTTTAACCGTATCAAAAGCTTCATGTTTTTTGGCATGGTCATCATCCTCAGCGATTCGATCAAAGTCTTTATTTTTATAGAGAATATATTGAGTAACTTTTTTAAAAATCGGTGCTGCTGCTTGGTTTCCATAATAGCCGTTACTTTTTGGATCATCGACATAGGCATAAACAACAAAGCGATTATCTACATTAAGAGGAAATCCTACGAAGCCTGGAATATACCCTGAGTAGCTTCCACGACTATCTGGTCTTTGCGCCGTACTCGTTTTACCTGCTATTTTAAAGTATGGAATCTTGGCATTGTCGCCAGTACCGTTTTCAACTGCTAAAACTAACATTTCTGTTAATTGATCAGCTGTCGCCTTGCTGATTATTCTCTTTTTCACAATGGGTATTGAA
>CAYGQW010000007.1:0-27883 GCA_964352175.1 uncultured Halobacteriovorax sp. | reverse complement strand
GTATTGAATCATCTTTAATAATACGAGGGACAATATATTCGCCACCATTTGCAATTGCTGCATATGCTGCAAGAATTTGAATTCCTGTTGTGGCGATACCTTGGCCAAAGCTAATATTTGAAAGTCTAATTGTGCTTACATTTTCTTGTTCAGATAAAATACCTCGAGACTCGCCAGGTAAGCGCAGTCCAGTTTTTTCTCCAAAACCAAAGTCTTTTATTGTTTTTTTTAGTCTTGGGTAGGTCAAATCAAATGCAATCTTTGTAGTCCCTATATTTGAACTATCTTTTATTATCTCAGATACTGATAGCCATTCATATTTTTTCTTTGAGTCTGACTCTGTTACAAGATGTCCATCAATGATCATTTTTCCTTGTTCACAATAATAATTTGTTTCTGGTTTTGCGATATTGTTCTCAAGTGCTGATGCAACTGTGAATATTTTAAAGATTGAGCCAGGCTCAATTGGGGAGTTAACAAACGAGAGCTTTCTAAAAGCCGAGTCGGTATTTTTTAATTTATTTGGGTCGTAGGTTGGATAGTTGGCAATTGCGAGAACTTCACCCGTTTTAGCGTCGATCACACCAACTCCGCCACCTCTGGCCTCATGGTGATCAACTGCATCCTTTAATGCTTTCTCTGCAATCGCTTGCAGGTCTTTGTCTATGGTTAAATTTATATCATGGGACTCTTTTTGAGTACTGGTGCTTTCAAACTTTATCGGTCTGCCCTTAGCATCTTTAATATATTTTAGAATTGTTGGCTCACCTCTAAGGTGTTTATCAAATTCGTATTCAAGACCTGATAATCCAGAATTGTCGATCCCAACAAAACCCAATGCTTGTGCTGCAAGTGTTGCGTTCGGATATATTCTCTTGGGAACGGCTTCTATATATATTCCTTTAAGTTTTTTTACTTTTTCGACTTGATCATCTTCAAGTCTAATTTTCCTTGCTAACCAGGTATATCGCTCTCTATTTTTCACTCTTTTTTTTATATTGCTGTACGACAACTTAGGTACGATTTGCGACAGTTCTTTGTAGACACTTAGGTCGCCATCTAATTGTTTCGGAATAGTAAAAATGGAGTAGGTTTGAATATTAATTGCTAGGGGATGACCACTTCGATCTAAAACATGTCCTCTTTTAGGGTAAACAGTTATCTCTCTAAATATTTGATTTCTACTCTTAGTTAAGAGTGCTTCTCTATCAATAATCTGAACTTTAAACGCTTTTACAAGCACTGCGAGAAAGGCAATACACAAAATACTAAAAACTACTATTACCCTGCGCTTTAATTGCATTCCTTGCTCCAGCTCACTTAAGGGACAACAATAATTTGATTTTGCTTAGGCTGAGAAAGCCCATGTCTTTGTGCCATGGCACGCAGCTTATCCACTGACATCAGTTTGGCTTTTCGAGCTTTTAAATCTTTATTCTCTACTACAACTTCATCAATTTCTTTATTTAGATAATTAACCTGATAATCAAGTTCAACCGTTTTCATGCGAAACAAAACAAATAAAATAGCGAGCACTGTAAAGGTGAGTATGATCGGGAATCCACGAGAGCTAAAAAAGATTGATTTTGTTTTTTCAATTAGGCCTTGAGTGCCTTTTACTTTTCGTCTAACAGTCGCCATTAATGTCACTCCTTAACATTGAGATGTGCGTATTTATTTTTATCCCGCTTGAAAGAAATCCTTTCTAACACTCTCATTTTAGCACTTCTGCTTCTAGAATTCTCAAAAATTTCACCAGGTGATGGCAAAATTGGCTTGCGGCTTGTTTTATATAGGGGCAATTCCGTTCTTTGTTCTAAGTTTTTGAAAACTATTTTTGCTAACCTATCCTCTAGAGAATGAAAGCTTATAACAGCCAAACGTCCGTTGAGTACGAGTTTTGAGGCTACTTGAGGGAGCGTGTCGGATAATACACCTAGCTCATTATTTACGTGAATTCTTAGGGCTTGAAAAGTCTTTGTTGCTGGATTTGTTTTTGAGAATCGTTTTGCTGGTGGATAACAATTCTTAATAATTTCGGCTAATTGTAATGTTGATTCTATAGGGGCACTTTTTCTTTCATGAACAATCGCATGCGCTATTTTTCTTGAATACTTCTCTTCTCCGTACTCCCATAAAATTTGAGTAATTTCAATTTCTTCTGCATTCATCAAAAACTCTGAAGCACTAATACCAATTCGAGGGTTCATTCTCATATCTAAAGGTGCATCGAATCTGAACGAAAAACCCCTAGATGCTTCATCAAAGTGATGACTGGAAACCCCTAAATCCATCACAATGCCATCGAAACCATCCGCCTCATGTTTTTTTAAAAAATGTTCTGCATGAAATGGAAAATTCTCAAAATTGCTATCAACGAGCTCTATGTTTGTTATCTCGTTTTCTGTAAACAATGAGTTTGCATTTTTCAATGCTTCAGGATCTTGATCAAAACTCAAGACGTGAGATCCAGGAAGTTTCGCGAGTGCTAAAGAGTGCCCTCCAGCCCCAAAGGTAAGATCAGCATAAAGCGCATTGTCTTTTTTTAGATGTTTAAGAACATCTTCTCGCATAACTGAATAGTGTGACTTGTATTCAATCATTAACTTACTAACACCGAAATAATTTCTTTATGACGACTCGTCCAACCAGCTTCTTGGGTTAAAATCGACTCTCTAATATTTTCGTTAACATTTACAGGGCTGGTAACAAGGTCTGGAACCAGGCTTGCTATCAATTTTCTCGCATTCAGGTTGTTGTTTTTCATCACTTTCATGATCTCTTCAAGCGTACAGTGCTCTTCCTTCCAACAGTCATAGTCAGTAACCATGGCGACTGTGGCATATGCGATACCAGCTTCCTTTGCGAGATAAGACTCTGGAACATTTGTCATTCCAATAATATCAGCACCAAAAGAGCGATAAATATTTGATTCAGCTTTTGATGAAAACTGTGGTCCTTCAATGCATAGATATGAATCGCAGTTAGCAAAATCAATTTCATTTTGACTGCATTGTTTTGCAATTCTGGCCCTCAACTCTAAATCTATTGGCTGAGCGGTAGAAACATGGGCAACAACACCATCTCCAAAAAATGTTCTTTCTCTCTTTCCTTTGGTCCAATCAATAAATTGTGCTGGTAGGACAAACTTTTCTGGAGCCCATTCTTCTTTTAAAGAACCTACGGCAGAAACACTTACAATGTTTTTAACGCCAAGCATCTTAAGTGCAAATATGTTTGCACGGTAATTAACTTCACTGGGTGTAAATTGATGGTGTTTACCATGTCTTGGCAGGAAACAAGCTCTATGACCGTTGATTTCACCAATAATAATCTCTGAACTTGGTGATCCAAATGGGGTTTCAATCTTTTTTTCTTCAATAACCTTCAATTCGGGCAATTCATAAACACCTGAACCACCTATAATACCTAGAGAAATTTGCATATCAGCTCCA
This sequence comes from uncultured Halobacteriovorax sp., assembly GCA_964352175.1. Classification (GTDB taxonomy): domain Bacteria; phylum Bdellovibrionota; class Bacteriovoracia; order Bacteriovoracales; family Bacteriovoracaceae; genus UBA4207. The sequence goes on along the minus strand of CAYGQW010000007.1, from coordinate 24,428 downwards.
ACTTGCATGTCTTTTAACTTCGTGGAAAAATTTTACACTTTTCGGGCTAAATGAGGAAGTAATGTTAGACCCAATCTTGAGTAAGAAAAATGAAATAGAAGCGAAGTTTAGTAATTATCTACTAAAAGGGCAGTATCGCGGGCTAAGACTAAAAAAGGCTGCCGGCACTTCAATTATAGAGATCAATGATTCGCTTCAACTTTTTCTTTCTAAGCCAACAGCTCTTAGCTTGGCCAACCTTTTGAAGAATATGTTTAATTCTGGTATTTGGCTTAGTAAGTCCTACCTTGAGCTGCTTTTCTCACTTTTAGAAATGGTTGAAGAATCCGGCTTTGATCCTGCCAACAATGATTCTCTTGAACTACTTAGAAATATTTCGGAGGGTCGAGCATTTGATAAAGCAATAAGTGATGCCGATTTGTTTAAGCTTATTTTAGGCGAAAGAAGACATTTTCATTTGAATCCAAGTTATAAGCCTGTGACAAAAATAAATCGAACCAACGTTAGGCTTGTTTTAATATCGGGAGTATTCAATGAAATTTTTTCAACCGCCGCTTTCGAGCGAGGCGCCAAACACTTGCAAAGCAATGGTTATCTAAATTTTAGTACTATCAATGTTACGGGTACAAAAAGCTCAAGACATAATGCCGAACTTATAAACGAGCAACTTAAAAATATAAAAATAAAAGATGAGAAAATTTGGCTTCTTGGTTATTCCAAGGGGGGAGTTGATGCTCTTCATTTTTTAAGATCACACTTTAAAGAGCATTTAGAAATTATTGGCCTCTCAACTATAGCCACACCAATTATGGGTACAAATCATCCTAACAATAAAATTATTAAGATGCTTACATCATTTTCAAGGTTTAGGCTTTATCAATTTTTAGATCAAGGAAAAGATATTTTCATACAAGGTTTACAAAACTCATTAAGAAGTGATGTAAGACACTCCTGGTTTTTTAGAAACCACGAAAGATTGCCGCAAGATATCTTCTATTCGGCACTTGGCTTTCAAGCAAAGTGGATCGAATCCCATGTTTGGATGATGCTCACTAAACTTCTTTTTCAAAGCAAGCACCCTAATGATGGTGTTGTAGATGCACAGTTTGCACAATTTCCGTCATTTTTTAATGCGTATAACTTAGGGATAACAGAAGGCCATCACCTAGTTGGAACAAGATCGTCGGAATATCCTCAAGAAGCATTGCTTGAGTCGCTTCTCATCTTTTTAAAGTATAAAAAAGAGCTTTCTGACTAGGATAAGCCGCCCTTAAGATTCATTAATACAAGCTTGCTTACCATCTTCAAGGTTTCAAAAACACCTTCCCCCTGCACAGCACTGGCCTCGAAAGATGGTGCATTTCTCGGGTTAAGAGATTTTTCTAGATCGGCAACTGAAACAACATTTGGAAGATCTCTTTTATTCCACTGCATAACCAATGGAATTTTTTCCAAATCATGCCCTTGAAAGACTAGGTTTTCTTCAAGTCCTTTTAAACTTTCTTTATTGGCATCCATTTTTTCAACCTGACTGTCTGCTACAAAGACAACACCATCAACTCCACGGAGAATTAGCTTGCGACTCGATTCGTAGAAGACCTGTCCCGGAACGGTATAGAGATGAAATCTTGTTTTAAAACCTCTGATCTCACCTAACTCAAGCGGTAAAAAATCGAAGAACAGTGTTCTTTCATTTTCTGTATTTAAAGTAATCATCTGACCACGACTATTACCACTGGTCTTTTTATAGACGTGTTGAATATTTGTCGTCTTTCCACCTAGTCCCGGTCCGTAATAGACAATTTTGCAGTTTATTTCTTTGCGTTGATAATTTACGAAAGACATTCTTTACTCCCAAAACCAAACAAACGATCAATCTCATCATCTGTTACATCTTTAAATAAATAGCCGGATCGGTGAGCTGCTGGCTTCCATTCAACGAGCGCATCAGTAATCTTGTCACACCAAAGCCTTAAGGCTGACCTAAGGGCTCCTGGAGCAATTTCGTTTTCAAACACCAAACAAGCATAACAGGGTCTGGTCGCTATCGTAATTTGTACAATACAAAAACCAGTCTCGCCATCATCGAAGCCCAGTTTTAATTCATTTCGCGTATTAAATTTATTAAGTTCGATCAAAGCCATCGATGCTTGCCAAACTCCACCAAGTAGAGCGCTCATATTCGTGTTTACTTCTCTTGTATTATTCGAATAAAGACAAACACCATCACGATTTGAAATGAGCACGTGTTTAGACTTTAACTTTTGAGGGAGTTCAATCTCCAGCACTTTCTCAGCAATAGCATCTTGTAAATTGTCGGCCATAAATAACTATATCCTTTTCCTGTTTTCCAAAGCTTTAGAAATCGTCATTGAATCTAGATACTCTAAAGCGCCACCCATCGGCATGCCAAAGCCTATTCTTTCAGCACTAACTTCGGCTGGAATCTCTTGTCTAATATAAGAACTAGTGGCATCGCCTTCTATGGAGGGATTTATTGCCAAAATCAACGTTTTAACTTCAAGTCTTTTAACTCTCTCAACCAGTTTAGGAACTCCAATCTCATCTGGACCGATACCTGACAGCGGATTTAGTACTCCACCCAAAACATGGTAGAGTCCGCGGAATTGACCACTTTTTTCAACGGCCAAACAATCAGATAACGACTCAACAACACATATCACACCCGTTGCTACTCTTTCTGATCGTTTACATACATCACAGATTTGACCTTCACTAAAGAGTCCGCACTCACTGCAATATTCGAGTGATGCGAGCTCTTGCATTGCCCTGCCAAAGCTTAACAAGTCTTCAGTTCTCCACTTAGCTAATCCTAAAACTTGGCGAAAAGCTGTTTTTTCTCCAACTCCAGGGATTTTTCTAAAGTGTTCAACGGTTGATATAATTTTCTCTGGATAATTCAATTGAAATTCCTAAAACATACCTGGAATTGATAAACCACCAGTCACTTTAGACATCGCAGATGAAACCATGCTTTGAGACTCTTTAACTGCCTGATTGACTGCCGTTAAGACAAGCTCTTCAAGTGTTGTAACGTCATTAGGGTCAACACATTCTTTATCAATTTTTATACTCAACAGCTCTTGCTTGCCTGTAATTTTAATTTTAACCATTCCGCCACCTGCAGAGACTTCTAACTCGCGACTTTCCAACTCTTTTTGAAGAGTAGCCATTTTTTGCTGCATTTGTTGTGCTTGCTTTAAAAGATTATTCATATTTTTAGCCATTTTATTCTCCCTTTTTACCCATCTGTATTTTGTCTACTTTAGTATTAAACATCTCTTGAGCAAGCTTTAGCATTGGATCGTCCATAATTTCTTTCTTTCGTTCTTCTTCACTAATTGCCGCTTGCACTTTTCGCTCTTGTGCTCTCGTCGTTATTTTTTCTTGGTCAGCTCTCGATATTTCGATTGATACTGAATATCCTTTGCAAACATAGAGATCTAATAAATTTGTTAGCTTATCTTTGATTTGCTCCTGATTAACAACATCAAAGAATACGCCTCCTTCTTCAGGGTAGGCTATTTTTAAATGTTTATCAGCAAACAAAGACTCATCAATATAAGCATGCTCCAAACTAGCTGATAGAGTTGGCGCTTCTTGCTCTAGAACCTTTAAAAATGAGTCAAGTTCTGTAACCTTAACAATCGGCTTTTCCACTTCTGGTTCTTTAACCTTTGCTTCAGCTCTTTCTTTTAGAGCTGGCACCCCATCAAGTGGTATTTTTATTTTTTGTGGTTTTTCTTCTGGCTTAGCTACGACAATCGGTTCGGCTTGTGGCTTAGAAGCCTCAGCTTTTATCTTTTTTTTTTCAGTATTCTGATTTGAAGCCTCTAGACCTAAGAGTTGTTGTCTAAGGGCTAGCTTTTTCATAAGAATCAAGAATGTTGACTCGGCAGCAAGTGAATCAAAGATCCATGTCGATTCACGAGAAAGGGATTCATAAACCCAAAAAATTTCTGCAGTTGAGATTTTTTGAACAACAGATTCAAGCTCAGGTTTTGTTGATAACCAATCCTCGTTGTCTAAATTTTCGATGGTGAGAAACATCTGCTCAAGAACTGAAGTCATGAGTGCTTTAAGTGAAATATTTTCCCTAAAAGCTTGTCGACAAGCATCCAGACATTCAACCGACTGCCCGCTTAACATTGATGTAATAATTGTATTAAGCAACTCTCTTCTAGCAAGCCCAAGGGACTTGGCCAGCACTTCTTCTGATACTTGGTTATCATTGGTATAGCTTAAGACCTGATCCATTAATGATAGGGTATCTCGAACGGAGCCATTACCCAGTCTAGCTATATCTCTAATTTGTTCTTCATTTTCAAAAATGATGCCCTCAGACTCAGAGATTTTTATAAGATGCTGAGTCAGATCATCGACACTAGCGTTAACAAAATCAAAGCGCTGACATCTTGAAAGAACTGTTCCAAGTAATTTATGTGGTTCAGTTGTCGCGAGCATAAATATTACATGTGAAGGTGGCTCCTCTAATGTTTTTAAAAGTGCGTTGAAAGCACTCTTAGAAAGCATATGAACTTCATCGATAATATAAATCTTATGACTGCCATTGGTTGGAAGATATTGAACGTTATTAATTAACTCGCGAACTTCATCAACTGTATTATTTGAAGCACCATCAATTTCGATGACATTCATTGAATTTGATTGCTGCATGTCCTGACAGGCAGAACAAATACCACAAGGGTTATCATCTGGTGTTAAGGACTCACAACGAATAGCCTGAGCAAACAGTCTAGCAACAGATGTCTTACCAATACCGCGTGTGCCAGAAAACAAATAGGCATGACCAAGCCTTTGGCGCTTAATCGCATTTTGCAATGATCTAGTAATGGCCTCTTGGCCAATTACATCTTGAAATTTTTTGGGGCGCCATTTGCGCGCTAAAACCTGATAACTCATGAAGCCTTTGGGGTTTGTAAATTGATGGGGAATTGTATCTAAAAGCTGTGCTAGTGGCAAAGAAGTGGCGACCGGACCCAACCTCACAAAACTCCGTGAGCTACCGTTGCTTCGTTCCCGACCTGGCGGAATTCACCTCGGTGGTCCTTGAGACGGGTCCAATCACCGCGGTCATATTAGGGTTTTAAACAGGTAAAAGTCAATGATATTGAAACGGCGCGACATTAATCAATGGCGGAGGACATGGGATTCGAACCCACGATACATTGCTGTATACACGCTTTCCAAGCGTGCGCCTTCGACCACTCGGCCAATCCTCCGCGATTAAGGACATTTATCACTGCGGCATTAAACATGTCCATGAATTTATAATGTCGCGATTTAGGGTATATTATATTTATCAGTATTTATTTAAGATTAAGGATCTCGAGTGAGTGACGCTAGTAGTAATAATAATATTAAAAAAAACGAAGCTCACAATCTTGAGTCAAAAGAGTCTTTTGAAAATAATCTTAAAAATGTTCTGGAGATGAAATTTAGATCAAAAGAGATTAACAAGGTTTCAAAAAGTTTTTGCACTGCCAAATGGCTGCAAAGCACCGTTTATCTCCACACTGGCTTCACCCATAGTTGTCACCACCCTGATTCACATAAGATTCCACTTCAGGAGATTGAGCAAGATCCATCAGCACTCCACAATACAAGCTTTAAAAAACTACAAAGACATAAGATGCTCGAAGGCGAAAGACCAAGCGAGTGTCAATACTGTTGGAATATAGAAGACCTTCCTGGTGGGCACACTTCAGATCGAATTTACAAGTCTACAAATCTTGAGTGGAGTTATCCTCATCTCAAGACAATTCAAGAACATGGATCAATTAAAAATATTAATCCAACTTATTTAGAAATTGCTTTTGATAATACCTGCAACTTTAAATGTATGTATTGCTCTCCTGATATTTCAACAACGTGGATGGATGAAGTTATTAAATTCGGTCCTTATCCGACGTCACAAAATACGGGCAACTTAGACTGGTTAAGGCAAAGTGATAAAATGCCAATTAGGCATGATGAAAAAAATCCTTATGTGGATGCCTTTTGGAAGTGGTGGCCAACACTTTATACAGACCTAAATACTTTTAGAGTGACTGGCGGAGAACCACTTCTTAATCAAAACACCTGGCTAGTTCTTAAGCATATCGAAGAAAACCCAAGAGGCGAGTTTAACTTGGCCATAAATAGCAATATGGGAGTGCAAAAAAAATGGATTGATAAGCTAATTTCTGTAGCTAATAAAATCAAGGACAATATCGCATCTCTAGATATCTACACTAGTTGTGAAGCAAAAGGTGAGTGTGCAGAATATATTCGCTTTGGGTTAAAATATGGTGACTTCATGGCTAATATAAATAATTTTTTATCAAATGGCTTTGGCCAAAACCGTATTCACTTTATGATTACTTTTAATGCATTGTCTGTTACGAGTTTTGTAGATTTTCTTAATGATATAAAAGATCTTCGTAAAAAATATAAGCCATTTAAAAAGTTGGACAGGACATCACTCATGATTTCTTATCTACACTGGCCGAAGTTTCAGTCCGTTCAAATACTGCCAAAAGATATTAAGCAAAGTTATGCCGCTCAATATTTGAACTATATTGAAGAGCACTCTATAGAGTCAGGACCTAATGGATTTCTCTATTTAGAGGAAGTTGAACAAATAAAAAGACTTATTGATTTCATGCTGATTGATATTGATGATGATGAGCTTCAAACTAGAATGAAAGACTTCGGAAGCTTCTATAAAGAATATGACCAACGCAAAAATCTTTCTTTCACGAAAATTTTCCCTGAATTAAAACATTTTTACGAGACTTGCCTAAATCTTTGAAAGAGAAATTATCACCTCTTCAAAGTTGGCATGGCAGTGGGGATGATTATTGTCGTTAATTATGAAGTAAGATAAAAAGCTCGTTTTTAAAATATCAGTTAACTTATCTCCAATCATAACTGACTTTGAAAAATCAATTTTATGATCACAAGCCGCTTTTAACGCCATTCCAGGAAGAGGCTTTCTTAAAATACTTTCTTTATTGTATGAATCTATATTTGCATCTTTTAGATAAGGGCAAAAGTAGGTGTCAAGGATTTCAATGCCGTTTTTCAAGTAATAATCTTTAATATAAAGGGTTGTATCTCTAAAGTCTTGCTCAGTGTATTTACCTCTAGCAATTCCCGATTGGTTCGTAAGAACAATTAACTCATATCCATTTTCTTGAAGGAATTTTAATAATGGGAAAACCTTTTTCTTAAAAACTACATCTTCAATTTTGCCTGGATAAACGGTGTCCTCAATTAAAATTCCATCACGATCAAGAAAAGCCACCTTGCGATAAAACTCCGTTGCACATGGCAGGTATTCTTTTGTAAAATCTTTACCTAGCTCTTTTGTATATGTTAGTCCTGATGGCTTTTCGCAATCATTATCTAGGTAATAGTATTTTGTATTTTTATTTGGAGGGATTCTTATTAATGACCAGTCACAATTAAGCTTTGAATTTCCATCAAAGGAAAATCCATCTTGCTGCAAAAGAATCTCTAGTGAATTAAGTATAGCCATGACGTCTTTGTTTGAAAAAGTCCGATAGCATTTTTGAACATTCAAAATGCATGACTCCGCCTATAATATTTATTTTATGATTTAATCTTTTGTTTCCCCATATATTCATATTACTAGAGAGCACTCCACCTTTTGGGTCATAGGCTCCAAAAATTACGTTCTTAAGCCTTGAGTGAATAATTGCTCCTGCACACATAGCACATGGCTCCAGGGTTACGTAAAGACTGTATCCATCTAGCCTCCAATCACCCAGTTTTTCGCAGGCATTTGTAATGACTTCAATTTCTGCATGTGAACAAGGATTATTTTTTGCTTCTTTAAAATTGTGTGACTCACAAAAAACTTTTCCTGCCGGCCCAACCAGAACCGCACCGACTGGAACCTCGTCCATTGCTGCAGATTTTTCGGCTTGCTCTAAAGCTAGTTTCATTACCCATTCGTGGTCTTCAAAATTTGTCACAACAACTTAACTCCATGTGCGATCGGTCGCCCTAGCAGTGCCTTTCTTTGGCTCAAAACCCTAGCCTTAGCAAAATGTTCGTTATCCATATTAAATACTTCATATTCATCATCAAGTTCTAGTTCTTCAAAGCAAAGCAGCGAAGCTTCTCCGCGACGAGTATCATATATTCTTGCATTGATATCTTCGCCATCTGTAACCTTAATTTTAACTCTCTTATCTTTTCTGTGTCTAAAGTCATATTCAGTCCAATTTATTTTTGGATAGAATATTGGTCGATTCATATTAAAAACGATGATTAAAAATACAAGTAAGTTAATCGCATGCAAAATAGACTGTGCATAATTTAACGAACTCAATTCAAAGAATATAAAAATTGTATTAAAGACAATGCCAACGGCTAAGAATGTTAAAAATGAATATAAAATCTTATTTAATGATCTAATAAGCAATACATAGTATCCAGACCATAATGCTATAATTAACATGCCTTTTATCACTTCTTGCAATGACGTAAAGCCGACCACTTCCGACAAGAAAGCAAGCGTCATCGTCAGCTTTACATAACGCTGAATTCTATTAATGCGAGTCGCCAAGATTTGTTTTGATAAATGAAGTGTCATAATTCACCGAAGCGCTAATTTACCTGTTGATTATTCCTTAATACACTTTATCATGAACAAATTGTAATACACGGAGGTTTCATGAAAAAAATTATTTTTGCTGCTACATTTGCTCTTTCTCTAACTGGTTCTGCTATGGCAGCACACGGACCGGCTGGTTGTGGTCTTGGCTCAATGTTGTTTCAAGGCAAAAGTGGCCTAGTTTTTAACGTACTAGCTGCTACTTTTAACGGTTCATCTGGTAGCCAAACTTTTGGGATGTCTACCGGAACTCTTGGTTGTGAAGATGCACAAAGTGCCAAGGTTTCTGCTGTATCATTTGTTGAGGGTAATAAAATTGCTCTTTCTAATGATATTTCTCGTGGTCAAGGCGAAACACTCGAAGCTTACCTTGAATTAATTGGTCAAAAAAGTGTTGATAAGACAAGACTGCAAAAGTCTTTCAGCAAAATCTTCACACAAGAAGCTTCTGCTGAACAAATTCACTCGAATATCTTGGTTGCTTTAAACAAATAAGATGACCAATGTTTTCTGGGGGGCGATATTCGCCCTCCTTTTTTTTTCCCTTAATCACGCTTACGCCTCCCCCCTAGACCCTCAATGGCTCAAGCTGCTTCGCTATAACAAGTTCGGCAATAGTTTTGAAAGTGAAGCTGATTCTCCACAATTCTTCTTAACTCCGAAAGGCAAATATAAGCCAAAAGATGAATATAACGAGTTACTAAAGAGATTAGATAAGCCCATCACGGGTGATGACCATGTTGCATGTATATTTCCTGCCAGGGCCATGAAAATAGTTTCTGATAAAAAACTCAAGCCTCCGCGCTTTGAGAAGTGCTCCAAACTTAATAAGTTTCTTCAAACCATCAATCCCAAAGGTGCATCGCTTGTTTTTGCCAGCTATTTTATACAAAAGCCATCCTCCGCTTTTGGTCATACTTTTCTTCGCCTTCACTCAAATACAAATGGCAATGCTGCACTTCTAGATCACGCTGTAGACTTTTCTGCTTCTGTTGATACGCAAAATCCCATTGCCTATGGTGTTAAAGGAATCATTGGTGGCTTTAAAGGTCGCTTTAGTCGCATGCCATATTTTTTAAAAATTAGAGAATACGCAGATCTCGACTCACGAGATGTCTGGGAGTACCCATTAGATCTTTCGACTGAACAGCTTTATCTTCTTGCACTTCATCTTTGGGAAATGGATCAAGCCTATTTTGATTATTATTATTTTTCAGAAAATTGTTCATATCATATATTGCGTGCCATCGAAGCCGTAACTGACACAGACCTCAGTCAAGATTTAAAGTTTTTTGTTATCCCCATTGATACAATTCATGCTTTAAACAAGTCTAATCTTTTAGGCAGTCCAAATAGAAATCCATCTCAATATTCTTTGGTTAAAAATGGATTAGACAACTTGTCTACTGCAGATCGCAATCTTGTTCACAACTTTTTCTCTGACCCTTTTTCATTTAATCTAAATTTAATTACGACTGCTGATGTATTAGACGTTCTCATTGACACTCTTAACTACAAATATGCTGACTCTCTTTTAACTAATTCTGCACCGATAGCAGTTACTAATCTCAGAAATTCCATTCTTGAAAAACGAAGCTATATGGGTCAATTTACTATGCCCGATATTAAAATTGAAGTAGATCCTCTAGATGGTCACTATGGTTCATTTTTAGATTTGTCATATTTTAAGAGTTCAGACTCTGGCATCTACATTTCTCATGCGTTTGCACTACATCAATTTAACCATCCATCTCGCGGTTATGCTGCAAGCTCACAGATGCTCATGGGTTTTACTGAGCTCAAGGTTAAAAAAGGTCAGATTGATCTAAAAAGCTTTCATCTTTTTGATGTCTTAAGTGCGGCCCCCTCTTTTGGACTAGAGTTTAAGCCTGGATGGAGATTTTCACTTGGTTTAGATAGAGATTTTGCTGTCGACGAGTCACTTGCGCCCTTTGTGCTAATTCAATCCGGTATCTCGACCACTTTTAATAGTAATACACTTTTGACTTTCTTTGTTGCCTCAAGACCCAGACTCGAAACAAGAAGCAACAAGTTCTACGCTCCGCTTGGAGCTAGCGCCATCTTTATCCATCACCTTTCAGCTTTTCGCTTTGGCGTGGAATCGAACTATTATCGAAATTTTCAAACTCACAAGAATGAATTTTTAATAAAACCATTTTTAAGATATAATCTTAATCAAAATACCGATAGCTTTTTAGATGCTTCAGTTTTCAGTGGCGAGTCGATAATCAAAATTGGAACAACCTTCTTCTATTAGGCTTCCCATTTTCCAGATCCAACATAATGATAGTCAAAACTAAAATCTATTGTTGCATTTAGCACAAGCTCTCTTTGTAATAGTTTGGAAAAGTCAGCACCATCCCTACCATCAATTCCCCAGTCTGGTCTTGCCAGCTTTCTTGCTCGTAGTGCAGTATTTGATGTTATCCTACTGTAATCTTGTGCATAAAAAGGTCCCTTCCTACCCTCTGGCGGTGGCTTTCGATCATCCATCGGATTATCAATTTGTTTAAAATCAAACTTAAAGTCTGCTTTCCAGTTACCGCTATCATCAATTTCAAAAATATAATGAGCCTCAAACATTCCCGGACCATATCTCATCCCAAATTCTTTTAAGTCGATATCTGGGTGAAACTTTATTTCAGCTGAAAAACCTCCGCGAGTTCTCCATAACATTCTAAAGAGTGGCCACATTTCATTTACCAAACTGTCGGCAAATGGGTTTTTAGCGATCTTTATTATTTTATAATTATATTCTTCATATTCAACTTCTTTGATCAAGTCTGGGTTATTAAATCTTACTTTATAATGATCTTTCTGAAGATCAATCCTTCTTGGATAAGAGAAGGGTACCGTAGTTGTTCCTTCCATGAGCTCCAGGAATATGTAAAAGCTTTTAACCCTTACAAAAACATGGGTTCCACCCATTGTGAAGTCGTCAGTAATCCAATGACCTTGATAATTATGAGGGCAGACATTAAACTTTTTAGTGTTTTGACCAATAATTGTTTCTGGCCCAACTGCCATTCCTACTCCAGCACCGACATTGTTAATATTCATTTCTCTCATTCTCCACATCAAGGTCATTGATTGTGCAAAATCAGATTGTTTTTCTGTTGGAAACCCTATTATCCAATTGGTCGCCGCAAAGATGCCAACTTCTTTTCCGTCTTTAAAGTTTTGCTCCATTTCTTCGACTGTGACTCTCTTGTTCATATCATCGAGTACTTTTTGACTACCAGATTCAATTCCATAGTTTAACATGATACAGCCGCCAGCCTTTAAATCTTTAAAGTATTCAAGGTCCATTCTTCCGTCACAACGAGCATAACCAGTCCAGTTTACTTTTAACCCTTTGGCAGCTATTCCCCTAGCAAAAGCACGCAGCTCATTAATATTTCCATTAACAAGGCTATCAATAAACCAGAAAATATCCGTGCCCTTATTGTAATAAAGCCACTCAATTTCTCCTAGCGCATCAACAGCGGTACGTTGTCTGTATTTCCAAAAATGTGTTTCTTCACAAAATGTACACTTCGCTGTGCACCCTCTACTGAACTGAGTGTTTACGCCATTTGGAATATCATAATGTGAAAAATCAATACTTTCATAATCCGGCATTGGTAGACCATTTAGTTTAATGCGCTCGCCTTCAGGTTGAAAGATTTTTAATGTTTCTGTGCGCTCTACTCCATTTTCAATTTCTTCGAGTATATCAAGTATCGCACCTTCACCTTCACCGTTTACGACATAATCGAAGTATGGATGTGATTCAAACCAGCTTTTTTGCACGTTACTTCCACCAACTGCTATTTTCACACCAGGCAAACGTTTTTTTATTTCTTGCGCCATCCACTTTGATGGCTCTTCACTGACATCATAGATAGTAAAGCCTACGACATCTGGCTTCTTTGAAACGATGTCTTCAACAGATTTTAAAAGTATGGGTTCCAATAGTGGATGGATGTCTGTTAAATAATTGTCCTTATTCCAATGCCAACCGGCACTATAATCCCACATCCAAAAGGATACAGACTTATTTGGCCACCAGTTGTTTTTAAATTCATTATAAGCTTGAACATTGACGTCATATAAATGAGTTTCGTATCCTGCAGTCTTTGCAACACCGCTAAGTAAGGCCAGGTTATATGGTGGAAATTGTGGCGCCCAGGCTGGACATAAAACCAACGCTAGTTTCGTTTTTCTAGTTTTGTAATCTATATAAATCTGCTTTTCATTTCTTTGTACATATGGTTTGGCATACTTCTCTATTGCCTCCATCATTGCTTGGTGCTTTGCATCTGCAATATCTGGTTCAGGTATGTCTCTAGCTTCAGCCTTGTGAACAAGGCCCTTTAAATTAAAATCCATAAGTAAACCCTATTTTAAATTCGAGCATTCATGCCAAAATTTTTCCATCTGTGGAAATGTCTTTAGAAAATCTGTGTTTCTTCTACGGTCATGCTCTTCAAAGAAAAGATAAAAGTCTTTTTGATTCCTCTCTTTCTCTTCTTTTGGAATTGGACTTTTCATCCACTCAAGAATTCTTTCCATTTTAATGACTTCCGCCTTAAAAATACCATCTCCGACTCTTGATTTCATATAATCAATATGATCTTGCATGATTGGATAAAATTCGTCGCTCAATATTCTGGCGGATAGAAACATTGGAAACTGGAGGTGGGGGATGTCGAGCAAAATATTTCTATCATCATTAGAGTATCTTTTTCTAAGTGCAATAACCCAATCTATAAAGTCCCTGAAACCAACAACACTTAAATTGTTAAATGTGCACATAAATGCAACTGGAGCTTTCGGATTTTGCTCTAAATATCTAATCAAGTTGCTCTCAAATGTCTTAAAGTTTAATCCATTTCTAATATATTCTGCTTGAGCTCCATAGGTATCTATACTTGTATGAAGGATAAATTGACGTACTCTTTTCTGCTCAAGCATAGGCTTTAGCAATCCAAGAAATTTACTAAATTGTTTTTCGTTTACACCCAGGTTTGAGTTTATTGACATTTCAAGCTTTGGCAGAGAATGTTCATTGATCCATTCCATTACCTTGAAAGTATGCTTACTTAATAGTGGTTCTCCTCCTGTTACTCTGAAAAACATTAAATCTTTCGATAATTCCGGCCACCATTTCCAAAAGGCGTCAATATAAGGATTACCTTCTTCATCCATTGGCATTAAGTCATTATCTTTAAACCACTGCATTTCTTGATGTCTATGTTTAGAAAGCTGGTAGGACCCTTTTTTGATAACTTCATCACGCCAAGATGTGCTTACATGGGGAGAGCAATAACTGCACTTAAAGTTACAAGCACTTGAAAAACTTACTTCAACATAAGTTGGATTAATATTTTCATCACCCTTCATTTTACTGACTTTTTCGAAATAAGGCATGGTCCAACTATCTACAGCTCTCATATGCCTATCGCTAACTTGCTCTCCAGGTAAATCTTCTATATTCCAACAAATGCTACACTCAGATGGTCTTTCCCCTGTTAACATTTTTTTTCTTTGCTCTTTTTTGTATTTAGTATTGTGAAGAGCCGTTGGATTATAATCTAACTCATCAAGCGGGATCTTGTGAGTTGGAGGCAAATAGCAAGAATGAGTTTGCCCCGTCATTAAATGTATTGTGACATGCATCCACTTTGCCATGCAAAAACTTGGAGAGACATCATTAATCTTTTTTTTCATTTCTTCTAACTTATCTATTTCACCAAACATCTTAACTCCAGTTTTACTTCTTCATTAGTCCAATTGCTTTGGCAATATAACTTGCCATGCTTTTTGCAAGGATATTCTCCCCCTGGGTGTCACCTAAATAGTGAATCTCATCAGCATAAAGTTCACCCTTATAGTCTTTGAATACTTCCGTTAGAGGCTCAATATAGAGACTTTCAATTTTTATTTCTTGTAGCTTATTAATCATTTTCAAATATGCTTCTTTAATCGGTCTTTTATTAACTATCTCTTTTTCTCTTTTAGTAAGTTCTTTGCCTATTTCTGGTATTGGCTGAATAAAAATTATTAACTTTTGGTTTCTTGTACCAGAAATTGCTGCCATGCCTTTTACGACGTCTTGATATTTTTTAAAATATTCTTGTTCAAACACTTCTTTATTCGGCTGTGTTCGTTGCCCCATTTTGGGCTCCAGCTCTGCCTGACTGGGCTGATTAAGACGAGCTGACAACTGAACCATTATGGCTCCTGAGTATGTGTGCCTCAAGACCAAGGAGCCCTTAACCACTGTCGCTATCTCTGATGCAATCAGGCGCAATGCAAAACTATTCACTCTATTTTCACGCGCCCTTAAAAGTGTTTCCTCCAGCTGGAACCATCCATGGGCGGCCGTATTAAATCTAAATTGAGCTGTATAATTATATAGCTCGTTAAAACCCTCAAGACTAACAACGAGGTCAGCCTTATCACCTAACATAATATTAACTATAGCCTGCCTAGGTTGCTGACCTGATGAAATTGAGCCGTTTATCAGTTTAAACGGTTTTCGATTCGGTGATATATAGTGATCATTTAAATGTTGCTCTAAAAGTTTAGACGAATATAAGCCTTCGGCAACAGAACCACCTGTAAGTATAATTTTATATGTATCATTGTTTATATCCTTTATGTCTTCACCATACATACCAAGATCACTGATTTTCTCTCGAGCACATTTACCCGTTTCTTTATAACGGATCATTAAATATGGATGATGAGATACATAATCAGACCAACTACAGTCATTTTCTTCTGTTTTGAATTTTTTGCTTTTTTTTATATAAGAAGATGGTAGTCCAACCTCAGAATTTGTTATTCCAAGCAATGTAAAACATATTAGCTCAATCGAGACAAATGGGATCAAAATCAAAATTGAATACTTAAAAAAATTTTTCTTCAATCGACATACCCTAAATTGTTAAGGATTGATTCAACATGTTCACGATAATGTGATGGTATATCTTCACGGTACGATCGATATAGTTCTTTTTTTTCATTTTCAGCCATATCATGTAGTGATAGATGACTTCGGCCAATTAGCTCTTGAATTATTGGCTGTAAGCCATTTTGATCACAAAACTGTAAAAACGCTGGCAATTCAAACCAATTACCTCTTTGAACGCACATTGATGCAAACAAAGTAAAGCCTCTGCCGTGTTTTGCTCTTTCATTTCGCATTTGTACAAAGTCTAAAACAGTCGCTTTAACGCGCTCAAAATCTCCCTTAAGTCGAATTTCAGCATATGTTTTGGCGCTAATTGCATCCATGCTCAAATGAATATGTCTAATTGTTAATTGATCAAGTGTTTCGCGCAATTGCTTCGAAATTTTATAATGGCAATTCGTAATAAATCCCCATGTACATTTTTTATTAACCTTTAGCACTTCTGTTATAAATCGAAATGTATCCTTTTGAATGAACGGCTCTCCACCTAGTAAATCAACCTCTTTAAGATGTGGGTAGATTTTCTCTGGTCCGATTTCCCAAAAGTCACTTTTGTCATATAAACCGTTTGGCTGTGACCAAACATCACACATAACACATTCTAAATTGCATTTTCCATTCAATCGTAGATCAAGTCTTTGAGGCATCTTTGTTTGAATTTTATTGTAATCTACAAGTTCATTTAGATGTTGATAGTTTTTTTGACAACCGAAGCTTGCGATCGGATTGGCACATATTTTAACATTGTCAGTTAAAAATTCTTCTCGCCATGACTGTATCGTTTCACTATTCCAGATTTCTTCTATACTTTGATTTGCCACATCTCCGACTTTATACTCCCCAGAAAAACAGCAAGCGGAAACGCTCCCCAAAGGACTTAGCTCTAATTGCAAAAAAGGAATTGGACAAAAGGTGCCACGATCTATTTGTTGCTGTACGAGTGTTGGTATTTTTTTTTCATCACTCATCTATAGCTCACTTTTTGAAAGTTCTGACTGTGGCGACGCTTTTCTTATTCCTATATCTGTCCCACAATTACATCTGGCCTGATTACAAATTACCGCTTTACTTGTAAAGCTTACGCCACGCTCGTTCATGTTTCCGACAATCTTTCCCATGTTACAACTTGCGATTCGTACTTCACCTGCGGGTGTAATAAAAATTGCATCGTTTATCCAGCATTTCCAACCTTTAAAGTTATTTAATCCCTCAGATACTACACGGTTTGAGTTATGGGCAACGACAGTTCCACCTGAATAATGCTCTTCGCAATTAGATGGGTGAGCAAATGGTACATTGCTATTTTTAGGCAATGAACGCTTTTCCTCTAGGGTGTGATTTTCTAAAAACTTTCTTTTCCATTCATCTTTATAATAGTGCATCTCAGAGTGTGGAGACATTGCCTCGAATAATGCTGCATACTCTACTGTATAATTTTGAAGCTTATTTTTTAATTCTTCTGAAAAGTCGACCACCTCTTGAAAGCGCTCATCATGCATTAGCAGTCTGCAAACGAGATAATCCATTTTATCTTGGAGAAAAGTTATATTCTCCATATATTTTTCTTTGTCACAAAATTCAACATGAAAGCTCGCCACAATATCATTAAAAAGTGTATGGTTTTCAATCCACCAATCCAAAGGTTTGCTTAAATTTGTGTTTACTGCAACCAATGACCCGGGGATTTCCTCTCGAATAAATTTCAAGATTGGGATAAATGGCTTCCAAACAGTAGGCTCTCCACCAGAGAAGAAAAACCTAAACGTTTCATACCCATTTGCCTTAAACTGACGAACCATCGATCTTAAGTTTTCAATATAAATTTCTGTTTCTAGATTTTTGTGATTAGCGCCAAAGTTTCCAGGATTGCAATAGCTGCATTTATAATTACAAACATCACTGACTTGCCATGTGATACTTGCAAACTTTCCCTGAACTGGCCAAATTGCTTCTAGTTGTGATTTTTCCATATGTTTTCCATTTATCTTTATCTTTATCTTAACATTATCATCTAATCGCTATTTTTCTGTGTCTATTTAATGTCAAAACTAAGCAGTTTAAGCTCCGGATAAACATCCTGAAGTGTCTCGTTTCGTATTCCATCCACTTTTACAACTCTCTTGTAGAATTCATCTCTCAAGTGTGAATCATCTTTTGAATTCATAAAGTGAATAACTGAATTGTAGCCTGCCTCAATGTTATAATAATCATGACCACTTTTCTGGGCGATATTACATAACTTATCTCTATATTTTTTATATTTATCAGTTATTATTTTTTTAGCGAATTCTGGAAAAATTCTAATACTCATAAAGTTTTGATGGGTAAGTATATTTAGTCTGAGTGCATTTGGATCTAAAAGCTTTCTCTCGATCCAATCTTGGTGAAATTCTGGAAAATGAAATACATTATACACACTTATTGTAGGTGTTATTTCAAATGGAATATCTGGACATTCTTTTAACATCAATTCTCTATTTTTTTCTATAATTTTCCAGTTTGTTCCTTTTCTTAAGTATTCTGCACGCGCACCCGAGTCATCTAGACTGGCTGAAATTGAAACTTTATTAAATTTCTTCCAATACTCTAAGACCTTTGCTCCCTTATGATTTAAAAGGGCAAAATTAGTTGTATAATTGATCTGGACATTATTCATTCCATTCTCAAGCCAGTAGTCTAATATTTTGTAATGATCATCACATATTAACGGTTCACCGCCTGCAAAGTATGCGGCCTCAACAGTTCCCAATAGTGGCTCAAGTTCACTCCACAAAGTTACTGCAGGCTCTATTGATATTACCTTGGGCCTTATATCCTCTGGATATAGTTTGGTTTGATCTTCATACCAAGAACTACTAAGGTCTGGTCCGCATGTCTGACACCTTAAATTACACAAATTATTAAAGCGAATGTCTAAATAGTTCATTCTCAAGGTTTCGACATCACCATCATCTCTTGTTTCCTCTACATAATCCCAGTTTTTTGAATATTTTTGAATCGACATTTTTCTCAGAGTTTCTTCGGCCCCACTTTCTTCTAATTCATAGCAACGTCTACAGCCTTCTGTTTTTACATCTTTTAACATATTTGTTCGAAGCAATTTCATCTTGTCGCTATTCCACGCCCTTTTAAGGTTTGAATTAGTTCCGTATTTAGCAATCGGCTCTTCGGAATCCCAAATACAGCAAGGGTAAATATTCCCATTTGGCCATAAATGCATATGGACCCATGGCAACATACAGAACGTTTTTGACTTCAAAATTTTATCTTTTTCCATGGCACATATTAAACAACAATAGTGGTTAACACGCCAGTTTCCCCTGTTACGAAACAGCTAGATGATGCTTACATCACGTTGTAAAACTAGATAAGTCGGGATTGATGGCACCAGAGGGATTGAAGCATAATTAGATGTTTTTTTAAATTAATGGCGCACCCTGAGCGATTCGAACGCCCGACCTTCTGATCCGTAGTCAGATGCTCTATCCAGCTGAGCTAAGGGTGCAAACTTGGTGATATTAATTAGCCGCAGGGCACAGACTTTGTCAATCTTCTAACTGAAAGTACTAAAAATTTATCCACAATGATACATATCCAACACCACCATAAGTGTCTGTAATTACAAGCCTTTAATTCTGTTGGTTTCATAAAATTCAATAAAAATTTTCTGCCAATTTGATAGGATCGCAATGGCCATCAACTTCTTGCTAGTCAAGAGATCCTTTTCACCATCATTCCTTATTTCATTTAACACTTTTTCGGACAAATATTTAGCAATGAACGGATCATCCAGGGCGGCATAAAGCCAATCCTTAAGAATTCGTGAACTAGATTGATTAACGGGAAGAAAAAAAGGGAACTTCTTTCTTTGATATTCTTGTGCAGATAGTATTTTTTGCTTTTTTAAAAAATCTCTTAATACGACTTTTTGCTTCAAGTTTTTGAACAACAAAGTTTTAGGTGCGCTCAAGCAAAGCGAAGCAAGTCGATGATCCAAAAACGGTACCCTCGCCTCAACGCTGTTAGCCATTGATAGGCGATCTAATCTATGGAGTGTGTAGTTTGTATTCCAAAATATTAAGTCAACTCTAGTTACTGTATCCATAAAGCTTAAATTAGAACTTTCAAAATAATTTCGTATTGGATTATTTTTGATTTCTGTACCGCTTTCAGAAAGTTCTTCATCACTAAACATTTCAATTAGATTTGAATAAGCATTATAACCATTATCATATTTTGATATCTGTCTAAGAATTTTATCGGTTCCATTTTTTCCAAGCTTTGATGGGTACAAAAAGGCTAATTCAAATATTGACTGAGGAAGAAGCTTTAATAGTTTTCCAAGAAAGCGAATTAACCTATTGGGAAAAAATCGAGCAAACAAGTGTTGGTAATATAAAGCAAAATGGTGAACGTATCCGTTTAAAATCTCGTCGGCACCCTCACCACTATAAACTACTTTATTGTTTTTAGAAACGGCACTTAGCAAAACTAACGTTGGTGCTATTATTGAATCTCCGATTGGGTCTTCTAGATAATAAATAGCTTTTCTATAATTATCTATAATGCTCTCATCAAAGTTTACTGTACTGTTTTTTATATTTAAATTATCAGATATCGAACTTGCTAGCTCAGTTTCGCCAACATTCTCATTCATTTTCATTGTAAAAGAATTTACACTCATCTCTAACTTGCTAATCGTAGCAGCAATAGCACTTGAGTCAATTCCACCTGACAACAATAGGCCAACGGGTACATCTGAGCGGGTTTGAAGTAAGCAGGACTCTTCAAAAATTTCTGTAAACTTCTCATTGAAGTCAGCCTTGCTTTTTTGGGTATCAATTAATATCTTTTCGGGAGACCAGTAGTTCTTTTTGGATATAACATGACCGGTCTCATCGATAATCCAAAGACTTCCTGAAGGGATTGACATTATTTCATCAAATAAAGTCTCGTCTCCGGGTACATAACGATATTTTAGATATAATCCGATTGAGTTTTCATTAATTTTGAAACGACTTTTATGAATCAATATTGGCTTAATTTCTGATGAGTATATGAAGCTATTTTGAAATGTTGACCAATATAATGGTTTAATACCTGTGTGATCGCGCGCCAAAAAAGTCTCGCCCGACTTATCGTTGTAAATGGCGAGTGCAAACATTCCGATTATCTTCGATACAAAGTCGACACCAAACTCCATAAATAATCTTAAAACAACTTCGGTATCAGAGTTTGACTGGAATAAATGCCCCAATAGCTCAAGCTCAACCCTCAGTTCTTTATAATTATAGCATTCACCATTATAAATAAGATGAAGGTGCTCAATTGAGTAAGGTTGATCAGCATTACTACTTAGGTCTATAACGGACAAACGATTATGACAAAGGAGATTGTTGTTGAGGTGTAAATATCCTCGCTGATCCGGACCTCTGTGATCAAGAAGATCTAAAATTTTTTTTGAATTGGCACTTATATCATAGCCCAGTGGCAAGTTTATAATTCCAGCTATACCGCACATTGCTCAACCACACTTACGTTAAGCTCAACAAGATCAATAACCTTTTTAAGTTTTATTTTATTTAACACCTGTTTTTTTATGTAGAGCGTATCATTTGTAGTTTTAAGGTCTGACATATATCTTGATTGTGGAACGTATCGACTAAAATGATCTCCACCAATTCGCACTTCGTCTATCTCGCTAGATGACTCAATCGATGTTTCAATTGATATTGTATTCTCATTAATCACAAACGACCTTGTGTACTTTATATTGGAATCAGAGGAAAAAACAATTAACGAAGATCTAATAAAGTATTTAATCCAAGCCGTAATTCGATGGTTAAAGCCACATATCGTCATGAAGGAAAAAAACATAGATTGAGTTATTGGCGTAAATAGTTTTGGATTGTTCTTTATCATCTTTTTCTCGATCTTTAAATTCACTGCTTTTGAAATCGATAATGATGAATAAATATTTTTTTTAATTCTAGCAGAAGCCCCAGAATCGCAGTCTATCATTTTAGATTGAGCTATATCAAATATTTGAAAAGCTCCCCCCCTATTTAAAGATACAACAAAGTAATACTTAGATGTCGCTATGGTTCTTATTCCAGCGTCTCTAAATTCTATAGATTTGTATTCCATTTTTTCATTGGTATCTCTCTTATAATATCTGTGCGCATCAATAAGCTCATAAATCCGATAGAGAATGTAAACATCATCATGATCGCTAGGTAGAGTGTGTTTATCAAAATTAGTTTTTATCCATGTAGATATTTCCTTACCTGCTTCTTCATTATTCCAATACTCAATTCCATGATAAAAGATATTGGATGTATGCCTAGCTCCAATATTTCCACCAAAGCTTCCGTCCGGATAACAAAAGAATTTAATAAATGATAATGACTTCAAACACATCTCTTTAATTTCTTCACAATTTGATAGATTATGTATGCGAGACAAAAAACTTAAGGTACCAGTTTGATAACCAGGGTCTGCTCCATCATACTCAACTGACCAGCCCTCAGTACTAAAGAGCTCTTTTAATTCAAGCTTTAACAAGTTATATCGTTTAAAGTAATCTTCATTTTTTGTTATACTGTAGGCTCCATAAAGCCCCAACATTGCAATGGCAACATGATTTGCCAGTCGATGCTTTTCTCTTGAGACCAGTAGATAATTTGCTGCCTTGTTTATTAAACTTAATAGATTATTTTTTGTCTCAGAATCAATATGATCAGATAGTATTCGATATGTTTCATTGAAAGTGTGGCACAGGTAACCCGTTGGCCCGGCGGCGCCTCTTTCATTGGGATACCATTCGTCAAACGAGCCATCACTGTTTTGAATTTTTAAACTATAGTCAATGCTACCTTTTATTAACTCTAAGATTATTGGATTTAAAAAAAACGCATTATCCTTTTCTTCAAGAATATAAAGTTTTGCTACGGATAAAAGTCCTTGTTGGGAAGCTGCATTCGGAAAAGACTTGGTTTTAAAGTGCCAATAGTCTCGATCAAAACAGCCAAACGTTGGAGACAAGCCATCTCTATCGACCAAGTTCAGAAGACGTCTAGAGCAATTACTTATCTCATTTATATAATGATTCATTCTTAAAGATTTATCTTTCTTTTAATATTAGCAATCAGCTCAAGAGCGAATCCAAAAAAGAAAAGATTAATTCCCATCAACAATAGAAGAATGAACAAGTTAAACGACTGTCTTTCAATCATTTCCATAAAGGAAAAACCTGTTTCAAAGGCAACATAGGTTATATCTAAAAATGCTAAAAGAATCATCAACAGACCCATCGGGAATAGCAGTTGTATATGTCCCCCCGATCTTAGTATAAGAACTGGTAACGTGTAGAAAATATACTTTGGAATAGACAGCACGACCCTTGATTTTCCATGCTCACGCTTCAACCATGCGCTTGGCACTTCTATAACCTTATAACCATTTTCATAGGCATCAATAATTGCCTCTTGTACGTAGGTATGTGTTCCAATGATTTCAAGGCTCTCAACAACCTCTGGCTTCATTG
This sequence comes from uncultured Halobacteriovorax sp., assembly GCA_964352175.1. Taxonomy (GTDB): domain Bacteria; phylum Bdellovibrionota; class Bacteriovoracia; order Bacteriovoracales; family Bacteriovoracaceae; genus UBA4207. The sequence continues at coordinate 1,232 of CAYGQW010000007.1, read as the reverse complement.
CCCTAATCCCTCCATGTGAATCTGTTAGGCTTAGCCCTGTTAGGTAATTTAATATACGTACCAATACTTTAATCCCCGTTCTATTAATGAATTTGTATTCATATTTAATGAGGTCCTTCTTTTTAAAACGTGACCCTAAAACCAAGTCTGCGTTATTTTCTACTAATGCCTCTTTAAAGGTTCTAATTTCATTAAGATCTACTTGTCCATCAGCATCGAGTGAATAAATAATATCTGGATTAAATTTCAAAGACTCTTTGAGGCCTTTATACATTGCACTACCTAAGCCCTTGCCTCCACCGACAACAATTACGGCGCCTTTTGAACGGGCTATCTCTCTCGTCTTGTCTCTTGAATCATCGGTTATAATGATTTGAACGTTTTCAAAACCAAACTCATTACATTTTGATTTAATCTCATCAATTAGATGCCCGATAGTATCTGCTTCATTTTTGGTTGGGATGACGAGCGCTATATTCACTTAAAAACCTCTTTGATGTGATGTTTTTCGTCGTATGTAAAGAATCCGAGGTTTATAAAATGAGAATCCGGATATTTTTCGAATATAGCGGGCTCATACCTTGGCCCAAGTACAACCAGGTCATAGGACTCTTCAAGTTCCTCAATATTGCTAACCTTTTTATTTACCGAAAGTTCGCTCAGCTCAGTGACATCTTCCTGTTCAAGAACATGAAGTATTTTTTTTTGATAAGAGGGCTTATTTCTTAGCTGTGCAATTATATAAACAATTGAACTTTCGCGAATGTCGTTAGTATTTGGTTTAAAAGTTATTCCCAAAAATAGTATCTTTTTATATTCAGGTTGATCTATTAGCTCTAAGAATCTTTTTGTGTGATCATGATTACTTATATTGATGCTTGAAATCAGCGGGACCTGAACATCTTTTTTGTGAGCCAGGTGCTCCAAGGCGCTTACTTCTTTTTTTAAACATGGCCCACCAAATGAAAACCCCGGGCGCAAATACTTACTAGATATATTCAATTTTTTATCAGCTATAAATAATTCAAAAAGATCACCAATGTTAACACCGTACTCACCTGCAACAACCGCACATTCGTTTGCAAAAACGGTCTTGAGCGCATGAAAAGAATTGTTCATGTATTTTATCATTTCTGCTTCTTCATAATTTACATAGAAACATTTTTCTTTATTGTTTTGTTCAAGAACATGAAGTATTTTTTTTTGATAAGAGGGCTTATTTCTTAGCTGTG
>CAYGQW010000006.1:0-29912 GCA_964352175.1 uncultured Halobacteriovorax sp. | reverse complement strand
GTGCATGAGCGATCTAATAATTATTATTTATCAAACAATAAAAAGATCTCAGGAAAAAAAATTCATAATATAGGTGATACATTTGGAATCGGTGATTCTATTTTTAAAATCAATTCAGTCATACCAAGTCATTTAAATATTGATACTGAATCTAGATATCATGAACTTACAGAGAGCTACCCCTATATGGCGGATTTATTTTGGGCCCTCAAACAGGAACTTTTAAGCTTAGAAAAAGATGGGTTTTAATCATTGTCTAATTTCTTTTTAAACGCATATTCAGGTTACTTAAGTGTGGAAGATGGCAGCGAGATATATTTTTGTACAAATCGCCCCCATAAAGAGTTTAAAAACAAGCGCAACGTTTTAATTTTCAACTATGGTCTTGTTTGTTCTAATGAACACTGGCGTTATCAACTGCCGTACTTCGACAAGCTGGGTTTTGATATCATTATTCATGATTATCGTTTTCATTTCCAATCAAAAGGTAAAGGTGGACTGACAAATTGTACTTTCCAAAAAATCGCCAACGACCTTGACTCAATTATTAATTTTCTAGCCCCCCAAAGTAGTATTCTTATTGGTCACAGCATGGGCGTTAATATTTGTCTCGAGTATGTGAAACAACATGCTGAAAAAGTCTCAAAGATGGTTTTAATGTCGGGCACAGTTTTTCCTCCACATGATGTAATGTTCGACACCAATGCCATGGAAATTATTACACCTCTTCTAGCAGATCTTAAAAATAAAGCCCCAGGAGTATTTGATCTCATCTGGAGAACTTCTCACCTAAACCCTCTAGCAGTTAACCTTACACACGATGGAGGATTTAACAAGAGTCAAGTTCCCAAAGAGATGATTAAGATATACTTAGAAAAAGTTGGTGAGCTTTCTGTTGATTTATTTTTGCAGTTATTCAACGAAATGAAACGTCATAATATTATATCTTCATTAAGTCAGATAAAGATACCGACCCTGATTATTGGTGGAGACAAAGATAAGGTTATACCTAATTACCTTCAGCGAATTTTACTAGATCATCTAGATGCTGCTGAAATATATATCGTTAAAGATGGAAGTCATGTTCCACAATGGGACTTTCCTGAAACTGTAAACGAGATTATGTTGGATTATTTTACTTCTTCCTGAGAAACAATATATCTTCATCGCTTTCATAAATTACATTCCATTCCGATGAACTCTTTAAGAAATCATTTAAACCTATTGGTCTGTTTTTTATCAGAATATAGTCAAAGTTATATTTGAGTAGTAGCTCTTTAAAATTATTTCTCGCAAGCATTATGTTTAAATATTCTTTAAATTGATCGTTACTGTAAATGATATTTCGTCCATCAATGAATATTCTATTTTTATTCGCTAATCTATATATAAGATAGCTTCCTAGTTCTAACTCATTAAAGATTGTACCGTTTGTATTATTTTCGATAATCTTCTCTACTGCTGAGTAAGGTGTATAAGTATGATATTTTTTAATATTTATTATATTGTTGTTCTCAAATAATTTATACGTGTAGTTATCAATAGGCGGAATTAACGAAAGCGTTGCAATCAACAATAGACCTGTAAAAATAAATTCAAATTTAGAATAAATTTCTTGTTTAGCATCTTCTTTCTTAAAAAACGGTGACGATTTAAAGTAAACGAGAAAAGTTAGAAAAAACCATATTATATTTCGATAAGCTATAAGACCAAAAAGAAACGTCAAAAAAACTGGATGTATTATGTGACGTAAATTGTACTTTAAGAAATATCTATAATTGACATAAATACCCACGATAAAGAAAATAGTTAGTTCTACGAAATATTCACCAAATACTAAAACAGGGTAAGCCCACTCTGATAAAAGCCTATTCCTGCTAATTATCGCAGTATCCAAAGCATAAGGGTACAACAAGTATCCGAAAGGGTTAATCATTACTCCCATGCAAACTATAAAGAATATTATGAGATAGTTTTTCGGATTAAATAGAAATTTACTTTTACCAATGTCATAAACTGCAATGAAAAATAAATATATATAAGAAAAAAACACAGAACCGTGGGTATTGCTCCACATAATAATTAAAAGTAGTAATCCAGCACTTTTCCGGAATGTTAAACCTTTAACTTGATCTTTTACAAGGTAATCAAAAACAGCAAAGTACAATATCGCAATCATGGCCGGTCGATCACAATAAAAGCTTGCACCAATTAGGGAAAGTAATAAAAGTGAAAGCGTCTTGGAATCAGTTATCTTTGCTGCTTTAACTTTCTGAAATATAAGAATTTGAAAAACTAAGAAAATACATCGATGGAAAAAAAATATTAACTCAAGACCACCAATTTTATCAAGATATCCGTAAATAATTGAGATGCCCCATGAAGGATAAATCATAGGCTTTGTAACTAAAACTGAGTACGTATCATTTGTTATTAATTGGCCTTGATCTATCATATCTCGACCAAGTGCAACCCAAAAACCTAAGTCAGCTGTAACGTACGGAAAAGATAGTAATATAATTTGAGGTAAGAGAAAAAATAATACTGTTTGAAACCTAATTCTCATTTAGTGAATTTGATCTTTTTAAACTCAATCATCGGTGCGAAGACCCTTCTCATTGCAGATAAAGTTTGAGCTTTCTTATATTCTGCGTGTGAGGCTTCGCCTTCAGTATTAACTTTATGTGCTTCAAGATCAACGATTTGAACTTCATATGGGTAAAAGAAACGAATATCTCTTGCAATTAGAGATACATCCATTCCTAGTATTTTTTTAGCTAGATCGTTTTCATCTTGAACTTTTTTAGCAGCTTTTCGAAGCTGCGAAAACTCAGACATAAATGGATTTTTGTATTTAACCAGTTGCCTGCAAGTAAACTGTAAACTCTGATAGCCGCCCTTGGTGTGAAGATTTCTCTCACTTGGACCACCCTTTAAAACGGCGCAGTCTTGAACTTCTTTCTCTAAAAGATCTAAGAATTCAAGTTCAGACATATCTGAACGCATGGCTTTTTTAATTGAAGCAACATAGCGACGCTTAAAGTCCGTTAGGTTAACCATCGTGTTTACTGAGCGACTAGGCTTAATATTATGAGGAATAACTATATTATTAGCAATTAAATGATTAACGACTCTAAGAGTATCAAAACGGTTCTCTGTTATAAACCTAACACCAATTCTATCAAAAAGTTCTTCGGCAACATTCTCTGCCTTGTGAAGAAGCTTAATAATAGTTGAATCCCTAGTTTTTAAAGCTTTTGTTTCAAAAGAGACTAAGCGAATTTTATTATCTGTATCTGCATTACCAAGATAAAGTTGATCACCTTGCCTTGAAATATGCTTATAAAACCTATCGAAAATCTGTGTTTGGATAACTGGGAAATAGTTAGATCTTAAATCTTTGTCGGCATGCAAGATGGTATGCATAACTTTAAGAATGATCTCTGACCATAACTTTTCATCATAAGTAGAATCTTCTTCGAGTCCACCTGTAGCCAATAGTATAAGGTCACCAATATCCGTTAGCATATATAGCGAGTTGGGAATCTTTAAATCTAGGCCATCAGGATTTCCTTCTTTTAAAAAATAGCGGCGGATGAACTGCATAGCCTCTTGAAAATTGCCAAAAAGCTCAGCTCTGTTTACTGGATCATTTGGATCTAGACCATAACCACGAAGAAAGTTACTAACTCGATCTTCATTATACATTCGCCCCATAAAAAACTTAGTATCAAGCGCCGACTTGCCACCTACGACAACATCAAAAAGCTCCCAGTCGAATAAATATTTTTTCAAGTATTCTGGTCTTGTCATTCTATCCTTAAGTATTTTTTACTTTCGCGCTGTTTAACGTATATACTTTTGATCATGAACATGAAAAACGCACCCCGTCTCAAAAACTGGGAGATCTTTTTTCTATCTTTCGGTGGTGTCGGTTTTTTACCTAAAGCACCTGGAACATGGGGAACACTAGCAACGCTTCCATTCCTTTGGGGACTCAGCGCAATAAACTTTCCTAATTTTTTAGCTATTCCTTTTGTTATATTTATAACTGCAGGTAGTTGCTATGTCGCAGAAGTAACGCAAAAAAAATATGACCTCCATGATCCACAATGGATAGTTATCGATGAAGTTCTGGGAATGTTTACGACATGGTTTTTTATGACCGGCGCCCCTACATGGCACCTCATACCAGCATTCGTTCTATTCAGATTTTTTGACATCGTAAAGTTTTGGCCAGCCTCATATTTCGATAAGAAAGTAAAACACGGGATGGGGACAATTCTCGATGATATAGTTTCGGGGATTTATGCTGGAATAGTTTATTATATCATTTTTAATTACGTTTTATAAAAAAACACCTTGACTTACGCATAACTTACGCACAAACTAAATTCATAGGACTGCATGTCTCGTTTTTCAAACATAATGCATTGAAACCCCGTAAATTCAGGGCTTTATCATGCCTTAGAAGAACGATGATATGGCAAAAGTAGCTGTCATTGTGCGGTGATTTTGGTAGGTTCTATAGAACACACACAAGTTCATTGCCTCTATTTAGTTTAACTTTTGTAGGAGACACACATGGCCCAAACCGCTTCAACCACTACTTCGGATGCAAACAAAGCGAAAGCTCTAGATCTTGCGCTTTCAACCATCGAAAAACAATTCGGTAAAGGTGCCATCATGAAATTTGATGGAACTAAATCTAATGAATCAGTTCCTGCAATTTCGACTGGTTGTTTAGGTTTAGATTTATGCCTTGGAGTTGGCGGTGTTCCAAAGGGAAGAATAATTGAGATCTACGGACCAGAGTCTTCAGGTAAAACAACTCTAACATTACATATTGCGGCTGAAGCTCAGAAAGCTGGTGGCACAGTTGCCTTTGTTGATGCTGAACACGCACTCGATACTGGTTATGCTGCAAAATTAGGTGTTGATGTACCAAACACATTAATCTCTCAGCCAGATAGCGGAGAGCAAGCCCTAGAAATTACAGATATGCTTGTTCGTTCAGGTGCAGTTGATCTTCTTATCGTTGACTCAGTTGCCGCTCTAACACCAAGGGCTGAGCTTGAAGGTGACATGGGTGACTCACACATGGGACTTCAAGCGCGCCTCATGTCACAAGCACTGAGAAAGCTAACTGGATCAATTTCAAGATCAAATACAACTGTTATTTTTATTAACCAATTAAGAATGAAAATTGGTGTCATGTTCGGAAATCCTGAAACAACAACTGGCGGAAATGCTTTAAAATTTTACGCATCTGTCAGAATGGATATTCGAAGAATTGCGGCAATCAAGGATGCTGATAGGCATATTGGCAACAGAACAAGAGTTAAAATTGCTAAAAACAAAGTTGCACCTCCATTTAGAGAGGTTGAATTTGATATTATGTATGGCGAAGGTATTTCAAAAACTGGTGACCTGCTAGATCTTGCCGTTTCACACGGTTTTGTTGAAAAAGCAGGTGCATGGTTCTCTTATGAAAATAATAAGATGGGACAAGGTAGAGAAAACTCTAAACAGTTCTTAAAAGACAATCCTGAAATATTCGACACACTAAAAAAGAAAATCCTAGCTAAAAACGGCTTGGGCTCTAAAGAAGACATGGCGCTATATAGTGGTGAAATCGTTGACGAAGCAACTGGCGAAGTCTTAGATGATGAAGCCATCGAAGCAACAACGACCTCCAAGAAAACTAAAAAGACCAAAAAAACTCTCCAGTAATTTTGGCGTACTCAAAGGGGGGTGAAAGCCCCCCTTTTTTTAATCTATGAATAAAGAATGCTATCAAAAAGCGATAAAGCTTCTCACTAAAAAAGAATATTCAAGGCCAAAACTTAAAGCCAAGCTGATCTCTATCGGATTTGACGAAGATGAAGCTGTTATAGCTATAAGCAAACTGTATGACCTTGGACTATTGAAAGAAGATTGGTACATCGAGTCCAAGATTAAAAGCCTTATGCGAAAAGGCTATTCAAAGAGTCATATTCAACAGCGACTATCTTATGAAGAACTAAATATTCCGTTGAGTAAAATTGATGAAATTTTTGCACAGAATGATGTGGAAGAAGCGAGCGCTATAACTCAAATTCTTACAAAGAAAGGTCATAAGTATCAAACAATTTGGAATGAAGTTGATTATAACGAGCGCCAAAAAATCAAAACCAAACTGGTACGGTCGATAATTTCAAAAGGCTATACTTCACAAGAAGGTATATCTGCAGTGGAAAGCTATTTTAGCACCAAATAACTCACCGCATTCGTTTTCTAATTCTTTCATCAATGCTATCAAGAATGGTTAATTAATCCTCCTTAGAAGGTTGATATGAAAGCGCAAGAAATCCGCGAACGTTTTTCAAATTTTTTCCAAAAATATAATCATGAAAAGATTAGCTCCTCACCATTGATACCACAGGGAGACGATACGTTGCTTTTTGCAAATGCAGGAATGAATCAATTTAAGGATTACTTTACAGGTAGGGCCAAGGCAAAAAACCCTAGGGCCGTTACGATTCAAAAATGTGTTCGTGCAGGCGGCAAACACAACGATCTTGAAAATGTTGGATTTACAGCAAGGCACCATACATTTTTTGAAATGCTAGGAAATTTTTCTTTTGGCGATTATTTTAAAAAAGATGCTATTGATTTTTCTTGGAAGTTTTTAACTGAGGAACTCAAACTACCAAAGGACAAACTTTTAGTAACCGTTCATTACTCTGATAATGAAGCCATTGATATTTGGAACAAGGAAATTGGAATCCCACTTGATCGTATTTTTAAAAAAGGTGATAAAGATAATTTTTGGGAAATGGGTGAATATGGACCATGTGGGCCTTGTTCCGAAATCTTTTATGATCACGGTGAAAGTCACACAACTCCTGGCTTTAAAATGAAAGAAGGTGGCGACATTCTTGATGATGAAATGCGCTATGTAGAAATTTGGAATCTAGTCTTTATGCAATTTGAAAAGACTAAGGACGGTCAATTTCCACTACCTAAACCTTCTATTGACACAGGAGCTGGGCTAGAACGTGTCGCCTCTGCCATGCAGGGAGTTTATTGGAATTATGATACTGATTTATTTGCACCAATATTGAGTAAGCTTGAGTCATTATCTGGTAAGTCATACTCAAAAGATCCAAAGTCTCAAAACGCGATGAGAATTATTGCTGACCATATTCGCTCATCCACGATGCTTATTACAGATGGAGTTATTCCATCAAACGAAGGGCGTGGGTATGTTCTTAGAAGAATCATAAGAAGAATGGTTAGAAACCTTAAGGAGTTGGGTCTCGGTGCAGGAACTGCACAACAACTTGTTCCTTGTGTTTTTGAAAGTCTTGGAAAAGAGTATCCTCAAAACGAAGCTAATGCCTCGCTTGCACAAAAATTTTTAGCACTTGAGGAAAAGAAGTTTTTTGAAACACTTGAACAAGGACTTAAATTTTTAGATGATGCCATTGAGAAGGAGCTTGTAAATAATAAGCTTCCTGGCTCAGCCATTTTTAAGCTTTATGATACTTACGGATTTCCAGTCGACCTTACTGAACTAATTCTTAAAGAAAGAAATCACTTAGCAGATATATCTGGCTTTGAAAGCCAAATGGCTGAGAGTAAAGCCAGATCTAGAAAATCCTGGAAATCTGGAACATCCGTCGATAATAAAGTCTTTTTTGATCTTAAGGAAAAACTCGGAACGACAAAGTTTACAGGCTACGAAACTCTCGTTCAAAAAGCCAAGCTTCTTCATATTATTGATATGGGTGATGATATTAGCGGATTAGTCTTCAATACTTCATCTTACTATGCAGAGGGTGGTGGACAAGCTGGCGATTGTGGCTCTATTCAACAAAATGGCAAAGTTATTGCCAATATTTTTGATACGCAAAAACCAGTTGATGGTCTTTTTATTCATTTTTCAAAAAATGCTGACGGGTTAGAAGTCAGCCAGGAATATGATCTTGTTGTTGATAAACTAAAACGTGAGCAAACAAAGTCGAATCACTCAGCGACACATTTACTTCAAGCGGCTTTGATTCAAGTTCTAGGTGATCATGTCAAACAAGCTGGATCACAAGTCGGTTCTGATAAACTTAGATTTGACTTTACTCACCTTCAAGCTGTCAGTCCATCTGAACTCAATGAAGTTGAATCTCTGGTGAACCATTGGATACAGTCCAGCTCACCTGTTAGTGCTAGCGAAATGACAATGGACCAAGCAATATCTAAAGGTGCACTCGCCTTTTTTGGTGATAAATACGGAGACAAAGTCAGAGTTCTTCAGATGGGAGACCACTCTACCGAACTTTGTGGTGGCACACACGTAAGTAATACTTCTGATATCGGTTTATTTAAAATTTTGAGTGAAAGCTCACTCTCTACTGGTGTTCGACGTATTGAAGCGACTACCAGCACAAAAGCATTTCAATGGCTAAGTGAAAGATCAAACATACTTGATCTTATTGAAGCAAACCTTAAGGAAAAGGGTCAAAAGGCTGTTCAGCGTATAGATGCTATGTTTGATGAGATTAAAGAAAAACAAAAAGAAATCTCAAAGCTTAAGTTAGAGCTTCAAAATCTACAGGCAACTGATCTTTTCACTAACTCAGAAAAAATTTCTGGCTACGATCTTGTTTGCGTTGAAGCTCCAGAGGGAGCTGATCTTAAATCTCTATCAGATGATTTCGTAAGCAAATATCCTAAAGGTATACTTCTTATGACTGCGAACAAAGATGGCAAACTTGCAGCCATGGTTCGAAGTTCAAAGTCCGTAAAACTTCACTGCTCTAACGTCTTAAAGGATGCACTAAGTCCACTTGGCGGTCGTGGTGGCGGAAGACCGGACATGGCACAAGGCTCAGCCGACTTGTATGATGCCGAACAATTCTTCAAGCATGCTAAAAAAGCTATACCTCAATATTTAGATAAGTAGGACATCATGAATAAAGTTATCTTGTTTCTTCTATTAGCAACTTCACTTTTATCTTTTTCTTGTACGAGAAAGGGAGAAAGTGAAAATGTCATGAATGTTCCACTGACAGGTGAAATTTCAACTCTAGATCCAGCCAATTCTTACGACACTGTAAGCAATACAATTGTCTATCAGGTTTACGAACAATTATTTGATTATCATTATCTGCGTCGTCCTTATCAGCTACAACCACTCCTGGCTGCTGAACTACCTCAAGTTAGCGATGATGGTCTTACATATACCATTAAACTTAAACAACAAGTTCCGTATCATTCAGACCCTGCCTTCAAAGATAAGGTTCGTTATTTAAAAGCAGAGGATTTTGTTACGCAGATAAAACGACTTGCATGGAAACCTACAAACTCTAATGGCTGGTGGTTATTTGATGGAAAAATTGAAGGACTTAACAACTTCAGAGACGAAGCCGGTGATGATTTTGAAAAGTTTAAGAAGATCACTATTTCAGGACTTACTGCGCCAGATGATTACACGCTTGTTATCAAACTTACAGAAGCCTATCCTCAAATGATGTATGCACTAGCAATGGGTTTTACCTCTCCAATGCCAATTGAAGTACTTGAAGAGTATGGTAATGATCTTAGCCGTCACATGGTTGGTACAGGTCCATTCTACCTAGATGAAGTTAAGCCTTTATCTGGCGTTCGTATCAAGAAGTTTGAAAATTATAAAAACTCTACCTACCCGACTAAAGGTGATCGCGTAGCCCATGGAAATGATATGTTAGCTGACGCAGGAAAAAAACTTCCATTTCTTGATGTTATAGATTTTAAAATTATCAAAGAGGACCAAACAAGATGGCTAAACTTTAGAGCAGGTAAGATTGACTTATTGGTTGTTCCTAAAGATAACTTCTCAACTGCTGTTTCTGCAGATGGCGGTCTTTCGGATGAACTCAAAAAGGATAACGTCCAATTAATTATTGGACCGACACTAACTTATTGGTGGCTAGAGTTTAATATGACAGACTCTGTTGTTGGCGGAGCAAAGAACTTAGCGCTAAGACAAGCCATCTCACAAGCAATCGATTTTGATAAATATATTTCTGTTTTCACAAATAATGTTGGTCAAAAAGCAAATTCAATCTACCCTCCAGGAATTCCTGGTTACGATCCAGCAAAGAGACTTCCTTATTCATATGATATTGATAAAGCTAAAGAGATTCTTGCCAAAGCAGGATACCCTGAAGGTAAAAATCTGCCCGTTATTAAATTTGATGTACGAGGTACTTCTGCCAGAAATCGTCAAGAAAGCCAATTTATCAAAAGTGAACTTTCTAAAATCGGCATTCAAGTTGAAGTTATCATGAATACGTTTCCTGCTTTTTTAGAGAAAGCGAGAAGTGGAAAGCTTCAGTTTTGGCAAGGTGGCTGGGCCATGGACTATCCTGATGCTGAAAACTGCTTACAACTTTTGGTTACTAGAAATCATCCCCCAGGTCCCAACTCGTCGTACTTCTCAAACGCTAAATTCGATAGCCATTTTGACCAACTTAAGATGATGACAGAAGGGCCTGATAAATGGGCGCTAATGGAAGAAATGGAGGAGATCGTTCACAAAGAACTTCCATGGGTTATGCAGTACTATGCTCGTAACTATATTCTTCATCAAGGCCGACTAAAAAACTTTAGACATTCAGATCTTATTTTTAATTACTTTAAGTATCTGAAAGTTCAATAATTAGTTAGAGGTTGAGAGGTAATTTTTGCCTATATACTCTAGTTAATCTGACCAACTTTATCGTCTTAGCAAAGTTTCCGAATAGGATTGTAGGCAAACCCCGCCTGCAACCGAGGGAGCTTATGAAACGCCTGCAACAGTATTTTCCATTTCTACTTATAGTGAGTTTTTTATTCACTGCAAGTATGGCAATTGCCAAAGACTATATCATTTATTCGATTGGACATGACCTTCCAATGGGAAATGATGATCAAATCATGAGAAAGAACTTTTATATTAATATGGGTTCCAGTCAGGGCCTTGAAAGTGGAAATGTCTTAACAATCTATCGTCAAATTTCTCAACTAGATCCCTATGCTACTAAGAAACGATATAACTACAAAGTTAAAATTGGCGAACTAAAAGTTATTCATGCCGAAGATGATGCGGCCATCGCAACATTACAAAACTTTGAGAAAAGCTTAGAAGCTCCAATGGTTGATATTGAGTCCCCAATGATTGGCGATCTTGTCTCAGTCAAAGTCGACTAATATTAGAGATAAGTTTGGCCCTTACCAGTTTCGTCCATAAGATCTTATCTTCAACACAATCTACTTTGAGTTGAAGAATATAGTCTTCATCTGTGCACCATTCTTGTGAAGAACAAACCCTTATTTGACTGATTTTGCTTTCATGCCAGTAGCCATGAAAGTTAAAAACTGCAAAATCTGAACAAACTCTTTTGCACTGCCCAAGAACAATAATATCCATAAAGCCTCCTAATATCTTATATTTCAAGATCAATATCTTTTTTGGTTACGTAAGCTTTCGAAATAATTGAGCTAAGTTTACTTTTTTGGATTTTGACAAACGTCTGGCACAAGATTATAAAAGTGTTTCGTTCTAACTACCCAAAGATAGGTGAAATATGGCTCGTGTCACAATTGAAGACTGTTTAGAAAAAGTTGAAAACCGCTATGAGTTGGTTCACTTAGCAACTAAGCGTGTAAAGCAATTACGTGATGGTGCTGATCAACTTGTTAAGAGTAAAAATAAAGAAGTTGTTACTGCACTTCGTGAAATCGCTGCAGGTAAAGTAAAGCATGCTCCTATGAGCGAGTATGACTCTGACGAATTCTAGATATAAATTTTTTATAGAAAAAGATAAGGCTCCCAATGGGAGCCTTTTTTATTGGAATTTAATTAAATACTCTGTGCCTACTAGGCCACTCTTAAACTCATCTTCAGCAAAACTTTCAAAGTCATCAGGGCTAATCATTCTTTGAGTTTTAACTTGTTCAATAGAAAATCTTTCGCCAATTTTTTTAATAGCACGAACAACATTATTTGATTTCAATTCATTATGAATGCATTCAAATATGATTAATGGTTTATATTTCTTCAAGCTCTCAAGTCCGCCATTAATAATTTTTTCCTCCAAACCTTCAACATCAATTTTAATAACATCTATTTTTTGGATCTTATGGCTTTCTACATATTTATCTAATGTTGAAATATTAATAGTTATAGCAACTCTATCTCCGCTGCTTTGAGAAACAGAAGCTCCTCCCATGTTAACATGATCAACATAGAGTTTTGTTTCACACTCTTCATCTGACAGACCAATTTTATTCAGTTTAAAATTACTAAAATTAAAGCTTTCAATGCTGGATTCTAGACATTGAACATTTAAAGGCTCAGGCTCGAAAGCATGAACCTCTAATTCTGGAAACTTTAATTTGAAATAGATGCTAAACAAACCGATGTTCGAACCGATATCAAAGAATACTTTAGAGTTATCAAGACTATTTTCGATACTATCTTTGTTAACTTTTTCATACTGGTAGAATGCTTTTTCACCATCATACATAACGTAAAATGAGGGTCCGGTAAAATCTTTAGTACAGTAAAAAAAATTACCTTTACCGCTAATTTCTAACGAATTCATGGCAGGAAGAAGAGGATGGATAATTCTTTTTAACCATCTCCTTCTGGCCAATGAAGTAATTAGCTTGCTCATTATTTACCTAAAGCTACCTTAAGAACTTCGTCAAAATGTGCAACTGGATAAAACTTCATTCCCTTGCGGTGACGCTCTGGAACTTCTTTTAAATCCTTCTCATTTTGTTTAGGTAAAATGATTGTTCTAATTCCAGCACGTTTAGCAGCTAAAACTTTTTCTTTTATTCCACCAACTGGCAATACTTTTCCTGTTAGCGATAACTCTCCAGTCATCGCTAAACCTGCCTTAAGTCTCTTATTAGTGGCAAGGCTATATAGAGCCAGAGCCATTGTAATACCGGCAGAAGGACCATCTTTAGGAGTGGCACCGGCCGGTAAGTGTAGGTGAACTTCATGTGTAGATAAAAAGTCATCTGCTTCTTCGATCACTTCTTTTGTCTCTTCTGTTTTTGGAGCAACCGGCTTTTTACCAGACTTCTTTTTACCTTTGCCAGCAGCTTTTTTTGCTTCTAGGTGATCAAGTTCCTCTTGTAGGAGTTTACGTACATAACTGTAGGCCAGGCTAGCTGATTCATTCATTACGTCACCTAACTGACCAGTTAATCTAAACCCACCCTTTCCTTTCAGTGGAAGAGTCTCGATAGAAAGAATATCTCCGCCGTATGCAGTCCAAGCTAGACCCGTTACAACGCCAGGGCGTTGAACTTTATCTGCTTTTTCTGTCTCATATCTTGCTGAACCCAGTAGGTTTTCTAAATCGGTAAGTTTTGGAACAAACTTCTTCGGTCTCTTTGATGAAACTTTATCTAGAGCTGCTTTTCTACAAAGCTTAGCAATCATCTGCTCCATAATACGTACACCAGGTTCACGTGCATAATCGCCAACAAGCTTTTTCAAAAGTGGAACACCCAATGCGAAATCAGCTTTAGTAAGTCCATGTTTCTTTAGCTGTTTTGGGATAACCCACTTAATTGCGATATTAACTTTTTCTTCAATGGTATACCCAGATAACTCGAGAACCTCCATACGATCTAGTAGTGGCTCTGGAATTTCACCAATATAGTTTGCTGTAGCAATAAAAAGAACTTTTGATAAATCAAATGGAAGATCTAAATAGTTATCAATGAATGTAGAGTTTTGCTCAGGATCTAATACTTCTAGAAGTGCTGAAGCGGGATCACCCTGATAGCTGTTTCCAAGTTTATCGATTTCATCGAGCATGATAACGGGGTTATTAACTTCTACACGCTTAAGCGCTTGGATGATACGACCAGGCATAGCACCAACATAAGTTCTTCTATGGCCTTTAATTTCAGCCTCATCACGCATACCACCAAGGGAGAAGCGATAAAACTTTCGTCCTAAGCTTTCAGCAATACTTTTTCCAAGAGAGGTTTTACCAACACCAGGAGGACCTGCAAGACAGAGAATTGTTCCGTCATAGTTTGGCTTAAGTTTACGTACTGCTAAAAACTCTAAGATTCTCTCCTTAGCTTTTTCTAGGCCGTAATGATCTTTCTCTAAAATCTTCTTGGCAGCTGGAATATCAATTTTGTCTTCTGTCGAAGTGTCCCAAGGAAGATCAACCATCCAGTTAAGATAAGTTCTGGCTACGTTATACTCAGGAGAAGAATCAGGAATAGCTTCTAATCGTTCAAGCTCTTCCAGAGCAGCTTTTTTAGCTTGCTCTGGCATTTCCATTTTACTTAGTTTTTCTTTTATAATTTTTAGATCGCGAGACTTTTCGTCTTCTTCCATGCCAAGTTCACTACGGATAACTTTTAGTTGCTCGCGTAAGAAGTATTCTCTTTGGTATTTATTAACTTTATCGTTAACTTCATCTGAGATTTTCTTTTGAATATCAGCAACGTCTTTTTCACGTTTAAGATAAATAAGAAGTTTTCCAAAACGCTTTTTAACAACTAATGACTCTAAGAAGTCTTGAGCCTCTGGAATATCTAGAGACAATGCAAAAGCCACGAGGTCAGCCAAAGCACCTGGAGAAGGTGAATTTAGCATCGCTAATTTCATTTCTTCGTTAAAATAAGGATTAATTTCCGATA
This sequence comes from uncultured Halobacteriovorax sp., assembly GCA_964352175.1. GTDB lineage: Bacteria > Bdellovibrionota > Bacteriovoracia > Bacteriovoracales > Bacteriovoracaceae > UBA4207. Next base: position 15,230 of record CAYGQW010000006.1, on the reverse strand, counting down.
GGCGTTTTACCTGGTTAATAACTGAGCGAGTGTAAGCATCAAGCTCCTCATCAGCCTCAATAATGTCTTCGAAGACTTCAAACTTTGCTTGAATAATTGGTTCTTCCTTAACAAATTTTGAAACTCTATATCTTTTCACACCGTGGACGAGAACATTCACCGAACCATCTGGAAGCTTTAGCTTTTTAACGATTTTGCACAAAACACCTACTTTATAGATATCACGTGTTCTAATTTCACGACTTTCTAGATCTACTTCCTCTTCGGGGATCATCTCCCCCTCTTCATCCTTTAGATCTTGTTTCACAAGATTTAAAGCTACATAACCTGAGCGTAGTAATTGCTGGTCCAGCTCTGGAGTAAACTTATCTTCCGACAAGATAATTGGCGCAATCATTCCGGGAAATATTGGGCTATTCATGATCGGTATAACGACCACTGTCTCTGGAAGTTTGGTTAACTCCGCAGCTTCTGGTTTTATTTGCACTTGATAATCATTATCCATGTCAGACATGGGTTCATGCTCCTGTAAGAGATTGATAAAAAGACCGAGGTCGAGTTAGATTTAGCCCTTCACGTCGATAACAAAACGCCCAGGAGAATCTAGATAAAAGATATCAACGCTGACACTTTGTTTAAAGTGAATTTCTACGGAAAGTGTATCTTGCGAGATTGGAAAAAAGTTAATCGTTTCAACATATTTACTATTTCCAAAGGAACCAATCGTTCCTTTTATTTGCGTGTCGAATAAATCCAAATAGAGCTTTTTATCACCCGTTGCAATATGACCATAAATCCTAGGCACCTTTGCTGTTTCGAAATCCATGACAAGTCGTTCGTAGCCAAGCTTTTGATTATAGGAGTGGCGCACCGCTTTAAGACTTGAAGGAATACTTGGCCCGCCATTATGAAAAATGCCTCTATTTAGAAAGACAGACTTCTTTCTATCGCTAATTCTTCTAATTCGTTCTTCTACTAGGTTTTGGGCTGATGCAACAATCGGCAATAATCCAGCAAAGACTAAAATCAATATTAATAAGTTATTTATTTTAATATTGGACATGGAAACCACCTAAACATAAGTCTAACTTATATTTATTATGACCTCTATGATGCGCTAAACCAAGTGATTTCCTTATTTTGCCTTGAACTAGTGGCACAAATAATGATTAAACCAATTAAAAAACTAAGAAATCCTGCACCAGGGCCGCCAGTGCCTCCACCTGAAGACATATTAACGCTACCGCATGCAAAGGCTGCATCTTCTTGGCTCGATCTTCTTTTATTTTCATTAGTTTCAGTCGACTGCTGGACGTTACCAACAATAGCATATGTCGAAGCAGCATCGAGGCAAGAAAGGTTAGAGCTTGGGGTTGTATGACTAGGTCCAGCGTAATGCACATAACTTCCAGCTACATTCTGAACAATTCTATATGTTAATAGATAGAATGTTAAAGAGTCTGCAAACTGAGTTCTCCTGGAATAGAAGTCTTCTGAGCCATATGAGGCAACTGAAGCTTCCCAGTCATCAAAGCTCTGTGGCGTTAATATAATTTCAAAGTCATTAAGTGATGCGGTTGTAGAAAGTGGAACCTTACCAACTAACTCTAAGTCAGGGTTGGAATCAGTCAAAACAGAAGCTGCGCCTAGTGTTGCCACAGAACCATTTGATGGATTGATAATATTTTGAGCGACTCCACTTCTTTCTGCTTGTGCCTGAAGATGCATCACTGAGTATAGTGACTGATAGGTTACTTTAAATTCAAGATAGAGATTGGAGGCACCTGCAACAGAATAGTTAGTTAAATCCATTCTTAGTCGATCGGCTGCACCCGCAGTAATTTGATCTGGAGTAATATAACCAACCATATTATTACCAGGATTACCCGAGAGATCGACTGAGGGAACCTCAAAGAGTATTTCTTTATCTGCCAAGTAGTTTTGTGGAACATCAATGTCACACTTGATGCTAAGAACTCCCAAATCAACCGTAGGCGCAACAGAGCTTAATGTAATTGCTTGTGGATAACCTTGCTTAGAGCTTTGACAGCTTTGATAAAATGATCCGCGATAACTAGAACCTGACGAGCAAAAATCATTTCGAACATCAGAGTAATATTCAGGCAGGGTACTCTTTAACTTCATTGGGGAGACATAAAAAATATAGTTATCTTCTAAAGGCAGACCATCAATTTCAAAAGATCCATTAGATTCTGAAAAATTTGAAGCGATGACTTTTCCTGTTTTTTCCGAGATCGCTTGAACATGAGCACCAAAAACCCCAACGTTATTACCACCCGCAACTCTTCCTTTAAATTTTCCTCTAGCTGCTAATCCAACTGGATACATTGCATGAGCACCAGCTTTATCATCTTCTGATAGAGTGTCTTGACCCCTTGTAAGCCAATAAAACATCGAGGAATGTTTTACTTCTGAGTGACCCAAGCCAATTGCATGACCAATTTCATGACCAAAAACGTCTCCAACATAACTATTAGATCCGTCTGTTTCATTGAGTCCCATCGTATCATTAACAATTATATCTGATTCTAAAATTTTTCCTGTATCAAAGTCGTAAGTTACATTTGTCACAGCTGCGACACCGCCACCGCCAAAGAGTGAAGAATTACTTGAAAAGTAGACATCATTTACATTTTCAGCTGGAGAACCACTTCCTGCAACAGTTGTTAAGGTAATCGATTGTGCATTAGACCATTCTTGAAGGGATGTATTAAAAATACTTCTTTCAGAATCTGTTCCGTAAAAAGTAAAACTCAAAGCTGCAGTTCCATCTTTCCATTTAATGACATTGCCGCTTTGGCCTCTATTTTTTGTATAAGCACTTGCTTGACTCAAGAAGAGAAAAATAATGATTGATAAAATGGTCGTGAATTTTATCAATTGATCCTCAGTTTAGTTTTTTTGCTCTTACACGATAAATAAAACCAAGAATGCCGAAAAAGAACATAATCCACATAATTCCATAACCTGATTCAGCTGGCTCTAAAGCCTCTTGAACAGATGCTGTGCTACGAGAATGAGATGCTGGAGACCTATTAGAGGAGTTATTTTTTTGAACTTCATTAGTTTTGTGAACAAATTTATCAATTTCAATATCGACTAAGGCAGTTTCAAACTTTCTTTCGAGCATCGAATTCATTTGCTTTAACGATATAAGTCCCAGTCTCGGATGTTCTGGAAAGACTGTGTTTTTAAACCAAATGCCTTCAGAGTCCTCAATGATAGAATATTTTCCCATTGAAAGGTTATTAACAAACCATCCATGCGGCGTTTGTTTTAAAAACAACAGTGCTGATTCACCTTTTTTAAATTCAGCCACACCATGTACCTGATAATATCGCCCCTGCCACAACCCACCTTGAGCTAATATTTTGAATGAGTTTGGTGAAACAACTTTATGCTCTGATAAGCCGCTCGTTTGTAGAAGTTTGAAACTGTACTCTGTTACAACATCACCTGACGGTAACTTCTTATAGGCTTTATCAACATTGGTGGCCCAGACTACACTATCTGTTGCATCTATTTGATCTTCAACCGGTAAAGGTATGAATGTCGTCGCCATCACCCAAGAGTGAGTTAGCAACAAACCTGTTAAGAATAAAAATCTGCAACATAAACGCATACAATCCTCTTTAAAGTTCAAAGGTGTATGAAACTAGTCGGTTATTTTTATTGAATTCTTAACTAATTTTATCAGATTTTGAGAGTTTAGAGATCCTATTGAATTTCTAGATAGTTATCAGCATAATCTCTTAGATAAGGGTGCTGATCGACCATAATTAGAGTGTGCCCGTTATCCCTAAGTCCCTGAAGGTACGTATAAACTGCTTCCAAGTCTATTGGAGACAATCCAAAGCTAATATTCTCAAAGATTAGAAGAGATGGCTTCATTCTCAATAGAGTTTGAGCCAATAGCTTTATCCTCTGTCTCTCGCCGCCAGATAGGCTTTGCAAAGATCTATCAAGGCTTAGGTGACCAAGTTTTAACATCTCCATTGAAGCCAGAATTCGCTTAGCTTTGGCGGTGGTTAGGATTTGAGAGAAAGCTTCTAATACAGGTCTATTGAGTGCCTGATGATAGCTTTGATGACCATCTCGAATTTCAGCATAATAAGTCCTAAGCTTCATCCCTTTACAGTCTTCGCAAGTTAAAAGCACATCTTCCATAAAGGTCATATCAATTTGTAATGTTCCTCGACCTTCACATGTTGGACATTTACCTAATTCAGAATTGTAGGAGAAATGACCCTCCCTTAGACCCATCCCTTTACTAATGGGTAGTTCAGCAAAATGCTTTCGAATATAAGTTGAAAGTCCTAGAAATGTTCCTACTGTTGATCTAGCTGTTACTCGATTTGCCTCTGCCCCAAAGCTAATAATTTTATCAAATTCGATCGGACAAGAAATCTTAGAAGTTACAGATTCTTTATCAACTGACCAATTTTCTAAAAGCTCAAGCACTGCTTCGCGCTTTCCTCCCTCAGAAGGTCCCGTCACGACGGTAATAGCCTCAAGAGGTATTTTATAATCGAAACACCAGTCGAGTGGACCTGGAGCAGATTCAACACTTAGAAAATTTTTAAAATTACTTTTAGATTTTATATCCGACTTTTTATATGAATCATTTCTTGGGAGACCCTGATAAAGAATACTACCACCCGTTGCACCGGCCCCGGGTCCCATTTCAATAATTTCGTCACATGACTTTAAAAACTCTGGGGCGTGCTCTACAACGAGCACAGTATTTCCCTGATCTCGTAAGTTCTTTAAGCAACTAATCACCTTTTGAATCTCAATGTCATCAAGCCCAAGAGTTGGTTCGTCTAACACAAATAGAGATCCGGAACCTCTAAAAGATAAAAGTTTAGCGAGAAGGACTCTTTGATATTGACCAGCATTAAGGTGCTTAACCTTCTTTGAAAGACTTAAGTTTTCAATTCCTAATGATATTGCTGTTTCAACTGTTTCACTAATATCATTTAAAACTTTTTCGATCTTCTTAAAGTGCGGATGCTTGATACAAGATAACTGAATTTCATTTATCGAATCATTTAGTTCAGAGATTGTCTGTCCAATAACCTCTCTCCATAAGAGCATTTTATTTGCATCAATTGCGAATCCATCAAGTGATCTAGAAAGCCTGCTACCTTTGCAACCAGGGCACAGAAATTCACTCTTTAAACTTCTAATTAATATCCTTACATGGGTTTTGTATCTTTTTGATTCAAGGTATTGAAAGAAATCATCAAAGCCTGGATAGGAGCCATCACCATCATAAAGTAGTTTCCATTTTTTTTCAGGAAGGCTCTTAAAAGGAATATTTATATCTAGGCCATGACGTTTGAAGGCCTTAAACATATCATTTCGCCAAGGCATGAAGCTTTTATAGTTCATGACACTTACAGCGCCATCCTTTATTGAAATTTCTGGCTGCTTAACCAATTTATTTCGATCATATTTTAAAATCATTCCGTGGCCGTCACATTCCGCACAAGCTCCAATCCCATTATAGGGAGAGAGATGATGAAAATGTGTCACCTCTTGAGCCTCTATCTTATGACACTTAGGACAAGCTCGATCGCTGGTCGAATTGAAAATAAAATTAATGTCATTGTCTGATGAGACGATTCTATATTCTCCATGAAAATGATCAAGCTCCATTTCTAGAAGCTTTAATTCGATTTGCTGCTCAAAATTTTCACCTTTAACTCTAGTGACTTCCCACCACTTATCAGTCTCAGCAAACGAATGAATCTTTTCAATCTCCTCTGCATAGCTCCTAGAAGGCATCACTCCGGATTTTATATGATTTTTATAATCAGTCTTATCTATAAAAATATGTAGTATTTTTCCGCTGCATTTTTTGACGTTTATGGCCTTCTTCCAATGCTTTGATTTTTGAAAAGGCTCTAGGTGTTCAGGACATCGATTCATTCCAAGAAAAAAAAATAACTGCTGCAATCTCTCAGTTAGCCCCATTAGATCGCCCAAGCTAGGCCTAGCACCAACAACAGGATTATGTTGCGGAAGCGACCATACTGGTAATACCGGCTCTATATGATCGACATCTGCTGTTTGCGGAATATCCCAAAAAAATTTTATATCGGTTGGGAAAGAATTAATCAGTCTTCGCTTGGATTCCTGAAACAAGGTGTGAAATGCAAGACTCGTTTTCCCTGAGCCTGACGGACCGGCCAAACAAGTTAATTTTCCCAATTGGATATCGACATCAATATTTTTAAGATTGTGAGTTCTAGCGCCACGAATATGAATATGGGAGAATTTATTTTTCATTACCAATAAAAAGGCCCACTTTCGTGGGCCCTGTCAAATTCTGAATAGTAGTTGTCCAACCGATTAACGTTTAGAGAACTGGAATTTCTTACGTGCACCAGAAAGACCTGCTTTCTTACGTTCAACTTTACGTGGGTCACGAGTTAAGAATCCTGCTTTCTTAAGTTCAGCGCGGATAGTTGGATCTAGTTTTACAAGAGCTCTTGTAACACCAAGACGGATAGCACCAGCTTGACCTGTAGTACCACCACCATAAACGTTAACGTTTACATCATAACGATCAGCAACTTTAAGAAGGCTCATCGGTTGATTAACAACATAACGGTTAGTTGCTTTTGGAAAATACTCAGAAAATTCACGCTTATTGATCGTGATCTTACCAGTACCTGCAGATACATAAACACGTGCAACCGAAGTTTTACGTCTTCCTACTGACTGAGCATCGTATTGTTTACCTTTTGCTGCCATAACTTATTTTCCTTCTAAAGTTCAATCTTTTGTGGGTTTTGAGCTTCATGTGGATGCTTTTCACCAGCATACACTTTCAGCTTTGTAAGCTGTGCGCGACCAAGAGTATTCTTTGGAAGCATACCTTGAACAGCATCCAAAAGGATAAGGTCAGGGCGACGTTCTAGCTGCTCACGAGCTGTACGTGTTTTAAGTCCACCAACAAATCCAGTGTGCCAGTGGTAAGTTTTATTATCCAACTTATTTCCAGTGAACTTAACTTTTTCGGCGTTGATAACAACTACGAAGTCACCAGAGTCAGTATGAGGAGTATACTTAGGATTGTGCTTGCCACGAATGATATGAGCGATTTTGCTTGCAAGACGGCCAACGACCATATCTTGAGCATCGACAACAAACCATTTTTTGTCAGCATCAGCAGGTTTAAGAACAAACGATTTTTGAGTAAACATAAAAAACCTTTTCCACAAAAAATAAAAGGGACGGTTAAAGCCACAAAAGTGGCCGAAAAAACACGTGGCAATCCTTGTACTAGATTATTGGGCCGCAAGTCAAGATCGAATAAGACTTAAAATGAACCAATACTTAAATGAAAACGGCCAAAACTCTCTCTTTGGCCTGATGCATAGCGCTGTCTATGTAATTTAACGCCATAATCAAAGTCCAAAGAACCCACAGGAGTAACAAGTTTAGCGCTTAAACCCACGGCTGTTCTCACTTGAAGGGGTGAAAAGTGATTAACATAGAGACCTGCCGCATCAAAAAAGACCCCAAGTGCAACCAAGTCTGAAAAGTAGTATCTAGGCTCAAACTTGTAATTAACGTAGGTTACCGTATCCTGAATCCTAAGTTCACCTATATCTACTCCAAGTGGCAAGCGATTGATTTCGTCGTCTCCAAAGCCTCTCACATTGTCTACCCCATCTAACCTAAAAACTTTTATCGATGGAATATAACCAACCGTTAACGGACTTCCATCGGTGTTTAATATCGGATTACCGCTTGAATCTCGTTGCAAATCATCTGCAAAGTTCTTTTGTAGACCACCACTTATTGAAAGAGCCAGCACGAGATTTCCCAATGGATAATAAAAACGATTTCTCGAGGTTAATTTGTTGAAGTTAATTTCTAGATTTTCCTTTTTTTGAGAGGCAAAGTAGGGGTTCGCAAACTCCCAAGATAGTGCGAAAAAGGAACCTTTTGTTGGTACAATTGGATTGTCTCTAAAGTCCAAGGAAACTGAAGGCGTAATCCCTCCAATTTGGAAACGATCCCCATCCTTAGACTCCGTTGCATCAAACTGTTTAATATCTTCAAATTGATATTTAACTGAAGCAGTGAAGTGCTCGCCAATCTGTTTGGTCAGCCTTGGCCCAATTCTAAAGATATCAGCATCAAAACTAAAGAATCTCTGTCGCTTGAAAGAAGTTGAAAACTCAAAATCCCACTTGCTTCCAAGTAGTTTAGGGAAAAGCCAAGGCTCTCGAAAACTTAGTTCTGTCGAAAATTCAGGTTTACGGTGATTTTCAGCAGCTCTTCGATTATCAAACTCACTGCTATCAAGTCTTATATTAGATTGAAGTCTTAAACTTACTGTTCGATTGAGTCCCTGTAAGTTGTTATATGAGAGCTGAAAGCTAGCCTTAGGCCCTAAATCTGTCCTATATCCTGGTGCAATTTCACCCAGCCCAAAGTTTCTCTCCTTAACCTCAACTAGCAAGCTTAACCAGTATTGATCTTTTTGAGATGATTGAGTCAAGAAAGGCGTGATATTAACATTTGAAAAGAGACCAAGCGCAGTCAACCTATCCCTAAGTCGATTAACGTCTCTACTTGTTACTAGATCGCCTTTAGCTAGTTCATTCTCTCTTTCAATCACACTAGACTTTGTTGCAATATTCCCACTAACAAGAATGGCATCAAAGTAAGTCTTTCGTCCGAGATCAAATGGGATGATTATTTGTGCTGTTTGAAAAGATCTACCGTATTGTACAATTTTATTTTCACGAAGCTGAGTGATTCGAGCGAAAAAATATCCTTCCTCACGCAAGATGTTAAGAGCATTAGTCATGTCCTCCTCGACGACTGTGACGTCTAGAGGTTGACCAACTTTAGATTTAAACTTAGAAGTGATTTTAATTTTTAAATCGTCTGGCAAACCGGGTAAATCAATCCTTGTAAGATCGACTCGTTGATTTTCGATAGCCGTATATCGAACAGTTGTTTTGTCATTATTGTCATGTTTAAACTCTGGCGAACTAATAGTTGCCATCACAAACCCATTTTTGAGGTAATTTGTTCTGAGCTCTGAAGAAAATTCGTTAAAGAAATTACGATCAAAATATCCACGACAAACTAAGACAGAGCATTTATCTTCAAGTAATTGATCAAAGTATTCCTTACTAAAGAACTGACTACCTTCAACAATAAAATCATTTAGCTTTGTTTTAATATTCTCACTAATATCAATATAAAACTCTACGCGATTAATACCTTTTTTGTCAGTTGAAAGGTAACGCCTAATTTTAGAACCTACGTTGTATAGACCAATACCTTCATAGCTTTTTAGAATAGATGTTTTTATAGATTCATCAACTTGGTCATAACTGACACCTCGAGAAGACTGTTTAATATTATTAATAAGTTCAGATCGATCTATTGAGTCATTACCTCTGACTTGAAAAAGATATTGGCGACCTAAACTTGCTCGAACTTCGAGTTGATTACCTCGATCACTCTCGATAAGCTCAGCATCAATATCATTGCTCCAAAACCCTCTATCAAAATAGCTTCTCTCAAGATTTTCGACAATCTTACGGGCTTGATTAACATTCCAAGTACTGTCTTTTAATTCCTCGAAAGAATTAAGAATCTCTGGGCGTGATGAATCAGAATCAGTAATTATTTTTATAGTAGAAACTTTAATACCGTTGCCTGCTGTTATATTAAAATTCAAAACTAAGCCCGCCTCAACGGGTCTTGTGGTAACGTCTGTTCTGGCACTTCTAAAGCCACGTTCTACCAGATAATCATCAATTATTTTTTGAGATTCAGATAAAATATCAGCTTCAAAGTAGCCATTGATCTTTAGCGGAATAAGATTAGAAAAAGAAGATATGTCGATCTCCGTTGTATCAATCTGATAGATGATATCTGTAATTCTTTGTTTTGGTGTAGCATAGATTTTAACTAGCCATGATTTATTAGCGTTGGCATAGATTTCATAGGTAAGCTTATCAATTGAAGAGTCTAGTAGTACAAACTCAATCGCCTTTTCAATATCGGTGCGTGTGCTTTTGTTAATAATTAGATTTTTTACTTTGGTAGAGAAATCTGGACAAAGATTTTGATCAGGACAATTGACTTCGACTGAATCAACCTGTGAAAAAGAACTGAAAGACATCAGAAAAATCACTGAAAAAAATATAGATTTTATTAAAACGACCATTTATATTTTACGTCAGCTCCGATTGATTGTGTTTCAACTTGATTTTCTTCCGTCGAAGATTTTAACTCATATATTCCTTCTAAAGACCATTTTCTATTAAAATCATAATTTACATTCATTTCCTGCTTTTGTTCAACTTCGCCCCCCAAAGTACTTGAAAATGATACTGATGTTTTTTGTCCTAGTTGACTTTGAACACGAAGTTTAGTTCCTGTCTTTAGTCTTCTGGCTGTAGAAGTATCTGAACTCGCCTCTTCAATTAGATTGCCCTCTTCTCCAGAGAATTCCGGTGCCAATGAGACTTTTAGTCCTAAGTTATCATCGAGATCTTTAGTTAATTGCAATTGATCAAAAAGAAATCCACCAAGCGACATAGTTGTAATACTTCGCCTATCTTGATCATTCAGATTTCTTGAAATATCTGAAGTTATCCCTAAGGTCAAAAGAGAAACAATCTCATCTTGAGGTAATGGCGGCTCAGAACTTAATAAGATGTTCATCTCATCGACAGCTCCATTTACATTTAGATCTATACTATATCCTGATACTGTCGTCTTGCCATTAAGATCAACTAGTGGCTTATCTGTACCAGATTCAGTATTAAACTCAACCACTGATTTTGATAAATCGAACTCATGCCCCTTAAACGCAATTTTGCTTTGAGAAGGAGTGCCGCTAACTCTTCCTAGAATTTGAGGAGAAGTTATCGGACCAATTAATTTAAGATTAGCACTAAGATTTAAACTCATAAGAGGATTAGACACTTTTATCGAATTATTCGATACAACTGTGGCATCAACTTCTAGGAACTGATTTAAAAAACTTTGTGTTGTGTTGGGAATAAATTTTTCATAATTGTTACTTCCATTAATTTTCCCCAAATAAGTTCCAACATCTTCCGCTAGAAGAACTCTATTCAAAGTCACTGAACCATTTAGCAAATAGGGCGGCTTTGATCCGATTAACAGGAACCTATTATCAAAGTTTGCCTCAGATTTTGAAAAGAATGGAAAGGTTACATTTGTGGATGATAATTTCAAATTTATACTTGGGTAAGGAAAGTTAGCTTTTATATCTCCATTAATTTGAAATTCTCCTCGCCCATACTTACCGTTTAAAGCGGAAATTCTAAAGATATCGTCGGAATAATTAACCTTAAAAAGCAAATCACTAAACTTACCAGGGATATCTCTTAATTTAAACTGAAGGTTGTTTCCACTATGATTGAGCATGGCCCTTATTCCATCTTTATTCCAGTCGATGCTGGTAACTCCATCAACACTACCAGTTACATCAATTAATTTATCACTTAATAGCTCAAAAAATTGTGCTGGGATTTTATATTGAGAATCCAATGTAAAGCTTCCACCGAGGTCACCATCTGCTCTACTTGTTAGAGAAACATCGCTGTCTTGAGATGTTACGATTGTCCAATTCTTGAATATTCCGTTTAAAACATTAACTTGATTTGATTTTGCTAATTTGAATTTTTTTGACTTGTAATTTATATCTATATCTCGAATATCAAGTTTGATATTCGCTCTATCTGGATGTGACAACGGAAATGAAGATTGAATCTGTGCAAATACTCTTCCATTCAATGATTGTTCATTCATTCTCTCAGCAGATACTAGACCTACCAAAGGACGAATATCTGCAGATGATACATCAATGCGGACTAAAGAATCTTTGTTAGTTTCGATTGAAGGAATAAAGGCTTCTAATCTGGACATTCCCTCCATTAGCTCTCCCTGTATAGTCCACTCACCCTTTGAATAATAAGCATCTAGCCGGGAGTTTGGTACAGGTGTTCTTTTTATCTTGGAATTATCTAATACGACTGTTGCCCTAAGTGAATGGTCATTTTTTAATAGTCCACTTCCATAAAGGTCAATGTTTAGATTACCGTCTAAAGAAAACGGACTGATTCTATATAAGTTAAATGATCTTAAAGAAAGATTATTCATTGTAAATTCATATTCAAGGTAGCTAGTATCCGTATCCCAAATTATTGACCCCAGTCCCTTTGAGTCTTCCCTTTGTAATTGGAAATTTCTAATATTTAAACGGCCAGCACCCATAAGAATATTAGCCGAGAACGAATCAAAATATTCTCCCTGGTAACTAAAGGAACTTCCTTGAACATTGAGATCTAACTTTACTGGTTTGTTTTTAAAGTCGACTGAAACCTTGCCACTAGTATTAAATCTTGCCTGAATATCTTTGTAATTCTGGAGACCCTCAGGAACAATGGGTTCCAGAATTTCAATTAAGTCATTATATGTTGCTCTACTGGCATCATATTCAATAATTAATGGATATGGTTTATCAAACAGAGCAAGATTGATACTACCATTCAATCTAGTACTTCCTTTTTCAACTTCTATTGTATTAAATATTATTTTTTTTTGTCTCAATGGTAACACACCTGTAAATTTTAAATCTCCAAGGTTGTAACCAGCAACAGCTGATTTTTTAAGCTCGCCAACTATGTTGAAAATGACATCATCCCAGGGCCCCTTGATATCAATACTTAATCTTCCACTACCCTCCATTGGCAAGCCTTGAATATTCTCAATGTCATCAAAAGAAATCTTATCACTTTTTATATTTGCTTCTATGCCACTACTATTTATAACAGCTTTAATTCTCATTAGACTTTGAGGAAGTTCAACATTTGAAACTAGGCTTAACTTAAAAGGACTGAAATCTAGGTCCAACACAAAGTCTGATAGTTGTGGAGACTTCAAATTGATCAAAGGTTGACCTGGATCAATAAGTAAATTCAACTCGCCAAGGTTTAGCCCTTTCAAACTCGAAATCTGAACTTTATTATTATTAAGATTTGCTTTTGCATTTCCCGAAACATAAGCATCAAATGGGTCCAGCTTTCCATCTAGAAAATGCAGAATTGTTTTTGTATGAAAATTTTTAAAACTTAGATCGAGACTGGATATGTTAAATTTTTGAATATCCAATATCGACAGTTTATCAGTAGAAGAAACCTCCAACGATCCAGTTTCGTCGCGAACAACAATCTTCACCAATTCAACTTGATTATTAAAAATATTGATATCAGTAGTAAGTTCAGATGCTTTTAGATATTTGCCGCTTATATTTGTTAATTTTAACTCTGTTCTTATATTGGGATTATCAAGATTACCACTCAAAGTTAGCTTTGAGTTCGAGTATGCTCTAAAGCTTTTGTCATATTCGTAATTATCTGGCAGCAATTCAAAAAAGGCTTGATCTGGTCCCTTGACCATTACCTCTAGTCTATCAAATGATATTTCTTTCTCGATTTTTATTGCACCACTTGCAGATATTTTTGCAAACCCTTTTTGCACTACAACTTCGTTAACATCGAGTCTTTCTTGATTCACGTTTATATCAATCTTGATTGAGTCAGGTAAAACGAACCCGGATTTTATAGCTTCTCCATCCTTAACTTTCTCAACCAACAGCTTCATTTTTATTTTATTCGTGAGGCTCAACACTCCACTGGAAACGGAAACAGTTGTTACACCATTTTCAATTATAATATTTTTCAAGCTTATATTTTCTATTTTCACCGGAACAGTTTTTAAAGTCTCATAATATATAGGCCACAAGTCTGCAATATTATCTATTTCTTTTTTTATATCAATTTTCTGTTTCGCTATATCGCTTTTTCTCTCTTCAATCAAAAGCAATCCTTCTTCCAAAATAACATCATCGATATAAATATCGCTCTTAAATATATTTGATAGTCCATATAACACTGATATTTTTGCCAGTTCGATTTTGTTTTTTTCAACCTCCACATTAACATCTTCCAAAACCATTCCGAATGGAAGGAACTCAATTTTTATCTTTCCTATTTTTACAACTGCATTTGTTTTTGCTGAGACCCATTGTGTAATCTTATTTGAAACAAAACCGGCAAATATCTGACTATGAATCGCTTCTCTTATAGTCACAAATGCGATTGAAACAACCACCATATATATGATTGCAAACCGATTCAATCTCACTTGTTCTCCAAGTTTTCGATTTTCATTTTTACTAATCGATACGAGGAATCCATTTGTCTGATTTTCATATATGTTTTAATGGCTTCTTTATTATTGCCTATTACTTCTAAGCACTCTGCTTTGACATATAGCATTTCGTGCAGCTCATCCTGACTCAGTATGCATGACTCCATAATTGATTCAACAATTGCAATTGCCAACTTTGCCTGACCTAGTATCTGATAACAGCGTGCTTTTAAATAGGAGGCTTCTTTAAATGAGTCCCTATCTAAAACTAAAACTTTCTCGAGAAGGTCAATACAATCTTTTTCTTGTGCTGTAACAATTAGGGCATAACTATATTCAATATAGTTTTCTAACAAATCTTTATCTGTTATTAATTTCCAAGAAAGTTTGTTTTTTCTATCGGTCGGTTCATTGTTTTTTGCATATATAGATATTTCATCTAAAGTTCTCAACACGTCATCCCATTTTTTTTCTTGCTCCATTTTTCTATAAATTGTTTCTTTGCTAACAAACTTATCTTTAAATGTTGTATTTGATGAATCGAGTTTGATTAGTTCTGCGTGTAATTCCTTGGCGTCCTCTTTTTTATTATTATTCAACAAAAAGTTTATTCGATTCTCCATTGATTTTATTTTTTTAAATATTGTTTCTTCAGCTTTATTACTTTCTAAAAATAAGTCTTCTGCTAGATCGAGTTCGACGTCTATTTCCTCAGGCTTATCGACGACTACAGCTTTCTTAAATGCCTCCTTTATCCATTCTTTTTCATCTAACTCGACTCTTAACCCTGAGTTCTCTTTAAAAAAGTAACCAATATGACTTGAGTTGGTCTTTTCAAAGTATTTTAACAAAGCTTCAATAATGCGTTTATTTTCTCCAAAGTTTATAAACACTTGAAATATTTTTTTTATAAATATTTTTCTTGGTAGGTTGTTTAATTTTAAAATGTATTCAATTATTTTCTGTGCACTCTGTTCGTC
>CAYGQW010000005.1:27870-30660 GCA_964352175.1 uncultured Halobacteriovorax sp. | reverse complement strand
GATTAACACAACCAACGTACTCTTCAACTTGAGGGTGAATCTCTGGGTCACCGTAAACTTCAGAAGTAGAGGCTTCAAGAAAACGCGCTTTCTTTTCACGAGTTAGTTCTAAAAGCTTTAAAGTACCTTCAGAGTTAACACGCATAATTTCGAGAGGGATCTCTGAAAAATCAATTGGAGATGCTGGAGAAGCTAGTGAGAAAATATAATCTATATCAAGCTTAGAAAAATCTGGAATTGATTCATAAATATTACATTCATGAAAATCAAAATTATCGTATTTGGCCAGTAAGTCGATATTTGATTTACTACCTGTAATGAAATTATCAAGTCCTACGACTTTAGCTCCAAGATTTAGATAAAATTCAGCAAGTGTAGATGGAACAAATCCGGCAGCACCGGCAACTAAAATTGTTTTTCCTTCTAAAGATGAAGGCAGGACAACGCGCTGAGACATATTCTTTCCTTAACAAACACGATTAGATTATAGCTTCAATATTTGTATCATAGTTGAACTAAGTATGAGTAGCACAGCGCCAAAAATTTGCACTGGTTCCAACATCTTATCTAAAAAAATCCAATTGATGGTGACGGCACAAAGTGGAAAAAACATTTCCGCTAAAGCGCTTAATCTAGCCGATACTCTTTTTAGCCCTTGATAATAGAGCCACATACCTGCAAGTCCAGAAATTAAAACCATCGCTAAAATTCGAATATTGATTTGAAAATTAAAATCTAACTCAATACCAATGATGGAAAATAAAGGCAGCAACGCGATGAGACCCATAGCAAAGCGTCCGAACATAATCTGAGTTTCCTCATACCCGACAGTAGACAACTTCTTGCCATAAACCGTAGATGCTCCCCACGCAATAACAGCAAAGAGAGTTAAGCTATAACCTAAAAGCGCATTATCAGAAATCAGACTAAAGTTTTGTAGGCCCGGTAATATATCTGGAGAGGAAATAAGAAAAGCTCCAAATAGTGCCAGCATGGCCCAAAATAAAAATGAAACCTTAATCCTTTCGCCTAATAAAAAATGTGCAAGAGAAATTGCAACAACCGGCTGAAGTTTTTGTAATAAAATAACCAAAGATGGATTGATTAACGAGAATGCTTTTGTAAATGCTAGTGTTGCATAAGCAGAACCAATCGCACCAATGATAAAAAACCAAAAAAGGTGTGAGACTTGAGCACGCCAAAAAACAGCTCGTGATTTCCATGCAATCGGAACTAGAAATAAAACAAGTAAGAGGTGCTCTGTAAAAACTATTCTTTGGGCCGAAGGACCAGAGAATAAAAGTGGATAGCGAATTAAAGTGTCAAATCCCCACAGGACACAAGCCGCTACAATTAAGAGGAATCCTTTCACCCGTTGACCTCATTAATAAACGAATCAAAAACCTCACGGGCTCTTTGCGCTGCTAGCGATTTCTTAATACTCTTTCTTTTTTTATCGCGTCTTTGTTCTTTAGTTAATGTGACTGGCGGCATGAGCCCAAAATTGATGCTGGAAGGCACTGGTTTTTCACAAGTCATCACATAATTAATCATCGCTCCAATCGCCGTTTCAACAGGCCAACGAATGGGTTCTTGCTTTTTAATTTTTCGAAGTATTTGGGAGGCTACATAAAGTCCCATGGAGGCAGACTCAGTATAGCCTTCAACACCAGTGATCTGTCCGGCAAAATGGATATTGGGAAACTTCTTTACTGACAGATCAAAATTTAAAATCTTTCTTGAGTTTAAAAATGAATTACGATGAACCGAACCCAAATGAATAAACTCAGCTTTTTCAAAGCCTGGAATCATACGAAAGACGCGTTTTTGCTCTGGATAAGTTAATCTAGTTTGAAACCCGACAAGATTATAAGCAGAGCCAAGAAGGTTCTCTTTTCTAAGCTGAACACAAGCCCAAGGACGTTTACCATCACTCATCTCAAGACCGATTGGTTTCATACAAGAAAAACGAGGTGTTTCCATACCTCGGTCTGCCATCGTATCAATCGGCAGACATGACTCAAACCATTTCAATTCTTCGAAGTCTTTAGGTGCAACTCTGTCAGCGCCAATAAGCGCATTGATAAATTGTTCATACTGATCTTTATTCATAGGAGCATTAAGGTAATCAGCTTCCTCACCATCTTCACCAACTGGCTTGTGACGATCCTTAAAGTATAGCTTATCCATATCTAAACTATCGGCATCAACCACAGGAGCTATGGCATCATAAAAATAGAAATCATCTTCACCTGTAATATGATCCTTAATCCATTGAGTTAATGACTCAGTTGTCAGTGGTCCAGAGGCAATCAAGCAATAGTCACAGCCATGTTCTTTCATAAAGGCCTGAGGATCATTAACTTCAGCATCAATCTTTGTAATAAGAGCATGATCACCAAGAATCTCAGTCACTCTTCTTGAGAAAACTTCACGATCAACCGCTAAAGCATCTCCGGCAGGAACAGCGGTTTCTTTTCCAACTTCTAAGATCAGAGATCCTAGTCCATTCATCTCATGTTTTAACATTCCATGAGAAGAATCTGGCTGCATTGACTTGAGTGAATTCGTACATACTAACTCGGCGTCAGAAGTGATCTTTTGAGCAGGCCCAAGCTTTAATCTTTTCACTTCAGCTAACACAACAGGAATCCCGTTACTGGCCAAATACCAGGCAGCATCACTCCCCGCTAAACCTGCTCCGATAATTAAAACTTTTGAAGTTGTTTCCATAGGCGATAATCTTTGTGTTAATGTTGTTGCCGATAATGTGCAATCTACTTGAGCGAG
>CAYGQW010000005.1:0-27860 GCA_964352175.1 uncultured Halobacteriovorax sp. | reverse complement strand
ATCAAACACATCATACAATCGGCGATTTTAACGGCGTTTTCGAATATATTGAAAACTTAGCCCCGGCCAAGCCCGGATTGCATATTTTTCCTGAGCTTTATCTCACCGGATATCCTCTTCTCGACCTCTGTTTTCAAAAAGGTTTTATCGAGCAAGTTCAAGATTTACACAAAAAATTAGATACTTGGGCAACGAAAGCCTTAGTTAAGAACGATGCTCTGCTTCTAATGGGCGGTCTAGATTACAAATTTGATGATCAGGGGCTTCCTGCGGATATTTTCAATGTGATTTGGGCGGTAGATAGTAACGGTATGAGAAGAGTTTATGCCAAGAAGCTCCTTCCAAATTATGACATTTTTGATGAAGAAAAATACTTCACACCAGGGTCGGAGCCAGGATTTTTAGACTGGAATGATAAACGTATTGGACTTTTGATTTGTGAGGACATGTGGCATTCAACTCATCATATTCAAGATCCGGTTAAAGAACTTTGGCAAAGTAATCCAGATTTAGACCTATTGATTAATTTATCAGCATCTCCTTATCACCTTGGAAAATCGGATAAACGCTTGGCCCGTGGCAAAGAAATCTCTCATCTGTTTAAGGCTCCCTTCGCCTATGTCAATCGAGTTGGCGGTGAAGATGAAGTACTTTTTGATGGCGACAGTTTTGTTACTGATGGTGACAGTATAATTTGGCGTGGAAAGATGTGGGCAGAGGATCAATCCAGTATTGATTTAGACAGTGTCGCAGCTAAAAGCTATCTTCCTCTTAGCGCTCCCTCAGAGATTACAAATACTTGGGAGTCACTTTTTACTCCTGCTCTTGATCTTTCTTCAAAACCAGCCAGACTTGAGAACCTGAGCGAGGAAAAACTTGATGAGCTTACCAATGCCTTGATTTTTGGTTTACGTGAATATGCTAGTAAATGTGGTTTTAAAAATTACTTAGTCGCTGTCTCTGGCGGAATTGATTCTGCTCTCGTACTTACTTTAGCGAAGCTAGCACTTCTGCCTGATCAAAACATTGAAGCTATTTATATGCCGGGATTTTTCTCTGCTAGTGAAAGCTATGATTTTAGCGCACAATTATGTGACAATCTAGACGTATCCATGAGGCACTTACCAATAAAATTCACTCATTCCTCGCTCAGAAACCAGTTTATGGACATTTTCGGACAAGAACTAACTGGTTTATCTGATGAGAATATTCAAAGTCGTCTAAGAGGGATGCTGCTTTACACTCGCAGCAATCAGACTAACGCGATGGTGATCAATACTTCTAACAAATCTGAGCTAGCAGTCGGCTACTCAACACAATATGGAGACTCTGTTGGAGCTATTTCACTCTTAGGAGATTTGTATAAGACAGAAGTGTTTGCTCTATGCAATCATCTCAATCGTCGATTTAATCACCTTATCCCATCTGGCATTATTGATCGACCACCATCGGCTGAACTTAGAGAAAACCAAACAGACCAACAGAGCCTGCCTGATTATGATAGACTCGATGCAATTTTAGAGGGACTACTCTCTTATCGAATGAGCGTGAAAGATTTGCACGGTTATGGGTTCGATAAAGATGAGGTTGTAAAAACGCATGATCTCTGGCAAAAATCAGAGTATAAGAGGCGTCAGTTCTGTCCCATCATAAAAGTGAAAGCAAAGAGTTTTGGTTTTGGATATAGAGTACCAATTTGTAAGATTTAATTTTAGGAGCAAAAAATGAAGAACCCAGCAGATATGTTATTAAAGTCATTTAAAGAAATTAAAGGTGAAGTCGAAAAGGTTGTTAAATCAACACAACTTAAAGATGTTCAAGGTAACGTCAAAAAGTTTATCGACAATGCTGAGAAAGATATCAAAGGACTTGTAGAAAAAGATCTGCATAACCTGGTAACTAAGTTTCAAAAAGAGCGTAAGTCGCTTGAAAAGACACTTGAAAAATCTGTTCAAACAGAAATTGGCAAAGCCAAGAAATTTTTGAAAGAACATAAAAAAGATCTAGAAAAGCTACAAAAGACTATTGATAAGTACGTTAAAGAAGCTAAAAAGACAGCTACGTCTAAAAAGAAGGCTGTAAAGAAAAAAACAGCTAAGAAAACTGCCAAGAAGACGACCAAGAAAAAAGTCATGGCAAAGAAAACAACAACAAAGAAAGCTAAACCTAAGAAGGCTAAACCAGTAGCAAAAAAAGAACCTAACGTTAAGCCAACTCACTTAACGACTTCTGTTAATCGCGGAAAGTAAGCTAGTTTTTGGGTTTTGCTGGTGGACGTTTAAAGATGAAGCGTCCACCTCCGCCAGGAACGAAAAAGGCAATTGGATTTCTTAAAAAAAGCAACAAAACTTCTTTTAACAATTGCCTCCATAATTTAAATTTGACCTGTCTAGAACGTATCGCTGTTACAATCGATAATCCAAAACTCACTGAGAAGTTCATCAAACCAATTCCAATGATACCTAACATTGAAACCGCAACAGTATTCAGCGTAATCGTTTCGATATTGGTTAGAGCTGCGACCCCAAAGCCAGCAGCTGAAAAGGTCACGTGAAGAGTGTCGATCGGAAGACCAAGCATGATGCCAATGGCAGTTGTAAATCCAAGGAAAAAACCAAAATAAATATTATCCGCTAATGCTCCTAAATTCTCCTCAATATAATTTGAGAACTTTATAAGTAGCTTAGGTGGCATTCTATTTCTTAGAAATTCAATTCTTCTTATACGTTCAGGGATACGAGCATAAATACAAAGATTATCGAAGTAACCTGAAATTAGTCCTGAGATATATAGCCAAATTCCAGTCAATCCAGCAAACCATAAGGCCAGACTTTGCCAGGGATGAATCTCATTAATCATACCAGCTGCTTTAACTTCGCTGATATAACTGGAACCTGTACCTACTTGCCAAAGCCAAGCGAGAAAAAATCCCAACGGAATACCAGCGGAAATATTTCCAAGCAAGGCCACAAACTGTGAACGAGAAATTTGTACAATGAGTGGCGCGAGTCTTTTCGCAGCAACTTGACCGTCTTTTTCCTCATCTAAGATTCGAGCTAAATGCGAAGCAATCATGGCGGGTTGTTTTGTTGCCAATTTTGAATGAGTAATGTGGATGAGAACAAAACCGATGGCATAATTTAAGCTAAAGACAAAGGCTTCAAAAAGAAGTGGTAACTTCCAGGAGCTTATTGCAATTTTAAAGATCACTAAATAAGCAACAATTAAACCACCACCGAAAGCTTTTTTAAACATCGTAAAGTATTCTTTTGGTGTTGTTGTAATATACTCTTCACCAGTTTGACTGGCATGTTCGGTAACCTGATAAGCGAGTAAACTAAAATTATCTTTTAATAAGAGCGATAAGCTATTCTTCTCATTTTCCGCTTTTACAAGTTCTCTTAAAAACTTAATCTCTGTTTCAAACGGCGGCTCTTCATCGTGGGTTGTAATCAAGTGATATAGAAGTCGTAGGCGCTGTAAGTGTTGTCTCAAGCGGATAACAAAGTTGGTTAGTTTTAAAGTTACTCCCCAAGTCGTCTTATTACTTCTGATAACTTCAATATATTCTTCGCATTGATCGAGCATGACTTGAATATGGAGGAAATCTCTATTCTCCATCGACTGATCAAATTCTTCTTGTTGATATTTTTGCAAATAAATTGTAGTTTCAGAGTTTTGCGCCATAAATGGAGAATCAAATTCTTCCAGCTGCGGAAGCTTCTCTAAAATTTCTCTCTTAATTCCAAGCGCTGTAATTCTTAGTGACAGAATCTGGATTGAGTTAAGAAGTTGTAAAACTAATGGATGATTACGGTCTAATTGAAAGATTTCTTTAACTTCTAATTGAGCTAGGAACGCCTGCCAGTCTTCGTCTGAAATAGAGTGAACCCACTTCCAGTCGGTTTTTCTTGAAAAAAGAAGATTAAATAAATTAACGGCATCATTATCTTCATAAACACTAGGTAGAATATGATTAAAAAATCTATTTTTAGCTTGAGTAAAAAATGGGTCCTCATTCATCAGCCCAGATTCGGTGAAGAGTCTTAGAAATGAATGTCTACCAACGACTCTTCCCATGAGATCTGTAAGTGCATGAGAATGCCAGCTTTTCTTTTGTAGTTCTAATGTTAAGAGCCTTAAACGCTCGCCAGCTTTATCTACTCCACCCGCACGCAACCAATTCATCAGATCGATTAAAGGTCTTGGATTAGATGTATTCTCTTTGCCGATCTTCTCTAGAAGCTCAGTCAAAGGTATGATTTGGTCTTTGGCCATAAGTAATTATTTTAAGCCTTTATATCTTATCCACCAAGCGGCAAGGCAGTATTATTCATTATTCTATTAAAGAAGGTTTTTTGTCGGGTTTAGCATAGGTAAGTCTGCCCATTTTTTGATGAGAATGATAGCAATCTAGCCCCGATACAGTACAAAGATTAAGTTGATCAAGTTTTAGGGACCCGTCTTCCTCCATAATCTTAAATGGAGCTTTTACGATCTCAATCTTGCCAATAACCATATCACAACCATTTATCTCCAAACGATTGATTTGAACTAGAGATAATCCAATTTGTAATGAGCTTTCAGCCACAAAAGGTGCAAAAAAATCATTTTCATAAATCGCTGTAAAATTACATTCATCAAATTCTGATTGTTCTCGGTCATAACGAGCAGAAGTTTGATGAGCATCGATATATCTATCTCTAGGAACAGCGTTAAGAGTGAAAGAATTGGTTTCTATAATATTTTCAATTGAATGTCTTGGAACCGTATTAGGTCTCATGATGATCGACATCAACGCAGGACTTGAACCAATATGAGTTACAGATGAAACAATTGAAAGGTTAGTATTTCCATTACTACATTGTGTGCCTAGTAGAAAAGGTGTTTTGAATCCTGGCAAAGAATTGATGAATTGAGCGCGGAAACGTTGATCCATCTTTTGAATAGTTTCGACATCCCAAAGGTGTAAATTACTCATAAGCAGTTTTACCATGATTGGCCTAAAAGAAGATAGACAATACTTTGACAATGAGGGCGACATATTTAAATCCCCCCTAAGATGGGAGCATGTCGATTGTTTTACTTATTAATCTATTTTCCACCTTTGCGATGACAGGAATAATCTGGCTGGTGCAAGTTACTCACTACCCTAGCTTTCGCTTTGTAGAGATGAAGAGCTGGACCCAGTTTCATACCTTCCATACAGGCTCAATTACAATAGTCGTGGCACCGCTAATGATGGCGCAACTTTTAAGCGCTATTACTCTTTTATTTTCACCTGATATGGATAATTACAAATTATACTTTAGGATCAATATTGCTCTTGTCACTTTAGTTTTTGCTGCAACGACATTTGTAAGTGTGCCGATACATAATAAAATGGCTCAATTTTTTGACTCAAACCTCATTCACTCATTGGTTATAACAAATTGGATTAGAACGATTGCTTGGACTGTAAACAGTCTTTTACTACTTTATCTATTAACAAGAGTTCAATTTGAATAATCAATCTATTACTTTAAAAGCGGCCGCTGCCTATAATATTCTTTGGGGAAGTTTCATTATTTTTTTTCCATTTTTTATTTTTGATCGACTAGGAATGACCAGACCCGTTTACCCGCAAATATGGCAGTGTGTAGGGATGATTGTTGGTGTCTATGGCATAGGTTATTGGTTTGCTAGCTTTGACTATAAAAGGCATTGGCCAATTGTTTTAGTTGGCTTTCTTGGAAAAATCTTTGGCCCAATTGGTTTTGCCCAGGCTTTATACCTCAAAACATTACCGTTAGAATTTGGGGTTATATTAGTTTTTAATGATTTCATCTGGTGGATTCCGTTCTATAAACTTTTGGAGAAAACTTGGAAGGCTCGTTCGCACTAGGAAATCAATTATTTCCACCCGAATTTTACTCTAGGTTTAATGGGCCCGTCTTCATGAGCGAAGATCGTGGTCTTGCAACTCATTTTCGCTATCATAAAATAAAAATCATGTTTTTTTTTCTAAGTATGAGAAAGTTTAAGGAAGAACTTGAATCAAAAAGTATTGAAGTTGATTATCACGAGCTTTCAAATAAAACATTTTTTGATAATTTAGAATCCTGGATAAATTCTAAGAAGATATCGCTAATACATGCCTACGAAATAGAAGATAAGTTTTTTGAAGAAGAAATTATCAATTTTTGTAAAACCAAGAAAGTTAAACTCAAACTACATACTTCTCCATTATTCATTACTACCAGAGAAGACTTCAAAAGTTATTTAGATTCAACTAAAAAGCCGTTCATGAAAGTCTTTTATGAAAATCAACGTAAGAATCTTGGTTTATTAATTGAGAAAGACGGGAATCCCCTTGGTGGCAAGTGGAGCTATGATGAGAATAATAGAGAGAAAATACCAAAAGACTTAGCATTACCAAATGATATTAAGTCTTTGAATATCGAATCAGACCCAATAGCTGTAAAAGTTAAAACATCCGTTGAAAAGCACTTCACTGATCATCCAGGAAATCTTAAGTATTATTGGATTCCCTACACAAGAAAAATGGCAAAGTCTTGGCTAGATGACTTTATTGAATTTCGATATGCTGGCTTTGGACCATACGAAGATGCTCTATGTCCAAGAGGCGATCAACTTTTTCATTCAACAATTGCTCCGATGCTAAACATAGGCTTGTTACTCCCGCACGAAGTTATTGATGTTGCGACTAAAGCTTTTAATAAGAACAAGACAAGTCTAGCTTCCCATGAAGGCTTTGTAAGACAAATCATCGGCTGGCGTGAGTTTGTAAGGGGAATCTATCAAAACTTTGATGATATTCAACAGAACTCAAATTTTTTCAAAGCCGAAAATAAACTTAATGATCGCTGGTACTCGGGCACAACCGGTCTTAATATACTCGACTTTACTATTCAAAAAGTAGACCGACTCTCCTATGCACATCATATTGAAAGACTTATGGTGCTCGGAAATACTATGCTTATGTGTCATATCCATCCTAAACAAGTCTATCGATGGTTCATGGAGATGTTTAGTGACAGTTCTGATTGGGTTATGGGACCGAATTTATTTGGAATGTCTCAGTTTTCTGATGGTGGAATTTTTGCTACTAAACCCTATATCTGTGGCTCAAACTATATGAGAAAAATGGGATGGCCTAAAACTGAGAGTGATGAAATTTTAGATGCTCTTTACTGGCAGTTCATTGATAAGCATAAAGACTTTTTCTCAAAGCAGTACCGAATGGCATTTGCAACTAAGACTCTAGCAAAATTTTCTAAAGAAAAAAGGCGCTCGCAAGAGCGCCTTTCGAAAGACTTTATAAATTCCGTTACAAATTAAAGAGCCTTAAACTTAATTTGTGGCCCGCCAAAACGGCTGTTTTTAACTTCGTATAATGAGTGAGACTCAATCATACGGCCGACAGCATCCGCACTATCTTCTTTCATTGATTTTTGCGTAAGATTAATTCCTACTGTCTCAGTGGCACTTGGTGCCAACTTAACTGCACTTGAGAAGTTAAGTGTAACTTCTCCCTTAGCTGTTTCACGAACCTGCCCTTGTGCAACACACTCTGTTTTCGCATTAAACAACCCACTAAAAATTTTTTCTTCACAAAGAAAAGTTCCACCGTTTGATACTTCACAAACTGTTTTCTTAAACTCCGGAATTTCCTCAGTTTTAACTTCATACTCAGTACAATCGTTCTTAAGAAAGTTCATTTCATACTTTAAAGTAACTTTATTAGGTGTATCGGCCGTTCTTTTAAAGTTGAATTCTTTAATAATCGCCACATTACTTTCACTATCAGAAATATTCCCAAGATCAATTTCTTTAGCATCAAGCATGATTTCGTTAGCATAAGCAGAAATGCTTATAAGTGAAATAATTGTTATAGATAATAGTTTTTTCATCAAATCCCCCCAATTGTCATTGATTGAGAATTTCTAGCACCTGAAGGTTGATTAGCATCCGTTCTGTATTTTTTTCGCAGTTATAAACTATTGAAAATTAGTCATTTTATACATAAATGTTTAATATTAACTAGTATGCGTTCCTTTAAGACTCTGTCTTTTTACATTTTCGATGGTTTAGTCATAGGTGTGCTAACAGGATTCGCCTGTTCAGCGTTTCTTATCACTTTATCTTATGCGGGAGTATTGTTTGCAAAGAGCCCAAACCTAATTTACTTACTTCCTCTTTGTGGAATTCTAACGGTATGGCTTTATCAAAAATTTGGTAAAGAAAGTCTTCTCGGTAACCACCTCATCATTGATGAAATTCATGAGACTAAAAGAGATATTCCCGTCATCATGGCACCATTGATCTTTGTAACTACAATTATGAGTCATTTATTCGGAGCATCTGTTGGTAGAGAAGGAACTGCTGTTCAAATGGGCGCTAGTCTTTCCAGTCTAGTCTCAAAAAAACTCAATATTGATCCAAGTCGAAGAAAGTTTTACTTGATCGCAGGCATGGGGGCCGGCTTTGCCGCTGCCCTTGGAACACCAATTGCTGGTGTAATTTTTGGTATGGAGGTTTTACATCTTGGACGTTTTAAGATCCAGGCTTTAGTTCAATCTATATGTGCATGCATTGTGGCCTATTATATGACGATCTTACTTCATGCTCCCCATTCTACATATCCATCAGTAAATTTTAATATAACTTGGGAAATTGTTAGCTATCTTATACTTGCTGCAATTTTGATGGGAATTTTTGCAAGAGCATTTGTAATGTGTTTGCACTTAGTCGAAAAGCAAACCCACAAAATATGTCCAAATCCATATTTAAAAATTCTTTTCTTGTCTTTATTAATTCTCGGTATGTTCCTCTGGGAAGGCAGCTCAAATTACAATGGGCTTGGAATATCAGTGATACAAGAATCTTTTCTATCTAATGCCCATTGGAGTGTACCTATCAAGAAAATGTCCTTTACAGTACTCAGCTTAGGTGCAGGTTTTAAAGGTGGTGAGTTCACTCCATTAGCATTTATGGGCGCGACTCTAGGAAGCTCAATTGCCGGCTACTTTTCACTTTCTACATCGTTATTTGCCGCTTGTGGATTTAGCGCTGTTTTTGCAGCTGCATCAAAGACTCCACTAGCTTGCGCTATTATGGCAGCTGAACTATTCGGTATTGGCTTACTACCTTATGCTCTGATGACTTGCCTAATCGCATATCTAGTCAGTGGTCGTATAGGTATATATAGATACCAACGATAGATCGACTATTCTTTAGACACTTTTAACCACTTAACTACTTAATTTAATGAAAATTAGCTCGGCCCAGATTTTGCATTTTAAACTTCAAAATCTCTTTGGAGCAATGTTTATGATGACCATTAAAAACTGGTTTTTGGCACTAAGTATTCTTTTTCTAGGTATAAATCCTACTTTTGCCCGTGTTGTCTACGACTTCACAGCACTTGATCAGTTCCAAGAAAATGTTATTGAAAATCCAGATATTACTGAGGAATCTCTCGTAACATTGAACCTTCCAATTGAGCTAATTAAGCAGCAAATGCGAAAAGCTCTACTCGTTGAAGGTTCACCAATAAAGTCATTACCACGAATTGAATTCGATCCAATGCAAAACCTCGTCATTCTTGAAGGTGATATTGAAATTCCAAGCGACATTTTACGTGACCTTCAAGATATAGCAGGCTCTGAAGCTGTACCTCAAATCCACCATTTTAGAGCAGCTTTTAAATTGCCATCAGCTAGAATGTTAGCACTTACACGTTATTTTCAAATTGAATTCGTAGAACTTCGTATTGGTGAGATGAGCTATCTAGAAGCTCTAAATGTTTTAGGGAATTTCACCGCCAATATCATGATGAATACTAGTTTTATGAATTGGGCAATGGATGTTAAGCCTGAAATTGCAGATAACGAAGAAGAAAATGTTGCTCTACAACTGAAACGCTATATAGAACGAAAAGATCTTCGTTTTAGAGAAAGAACAGTTAGTTTTAAACTAGACCTCGCTCAAATTGCTGGTCTTGAAGCCTATGCAGGAATTGAAGACCTAAGAATGTGGTTTATCGGTCCAGTCGTTTTCAAAGGAACTCAGGATCGTGTCATGCTAAGAGTTGAGGCTGGTCTTAATAAACCAGATAAGTCATGGTTTGATGCCCTTAAAGAAAGACTTGATCAGGACGCACAATCTCTTGAGCAGGTTAGATCAACTTTCTATGCAACTTTAACTGATCTTTCAAAGTTAGAAGCCCAATTTAAAGAAATGATTCAAACAACACGTACTGATTTTAGAATCGGTTCTTTAGAGCCTCGCCTAGAAGCTGAATTTAAAGATATCTATCCAACCTTAATGAGAAGAGCGCGAGAAATTTTGTCTCTCAGTAATCCAGTCTTTAAAGCTGACCCAGAAAATACTCATGCTCTTTTTGTAAAAGAAGCCTATGAACATGTCGTTTCAGCAATGACAGAAATTAAGCGTCGAAACCTTATTACAACTAATGTTCAAAGTGGTGGAGCTGCTGGAAATGACAAACCATTCTTAGAAAAAAGAATTTCTCAAGATGCACTTAATCAAGCTGTTCGATTTTTTAGAGATGTCGATTTTGAAGGAGAGAAGATTTTCTCTGATATTCATTTAGTAATCGCACCTCAAGTCCCAGGTCTAGTAATTAGGGGCAAAATGAATATTGATATTAATGTCTTGATGGCAATTGGTCTTGAAGGAGAAGATATTAAGTGGCCGAATGAAAGAATGCGTGCCGATGAAAAAACATGGGGCGCCGGAGTTCCTTTTGAAGCAACCATTCGCTTACAAATGATGGACAATAGCTGGCTTGGAATAGATCTCGATAAGATTTCTCTTTTTGAAGGTTCTCAGCGAATTTGGATGGACCATTCAAACTCGCATGGAGCTCAACTTGCCAACTATATAAAGATGGCGGTAGCACAAACACTCATAACGACTTTAATTGATCAGCCAACAGATGAGACTCCTGCAGTTGAAGTTGAAAATGCTCATCAAAGAGTTATGAGCAATATCAATGGTCAAACTCAAATTTATGCAAGTTCTAGAATTGGCGAAACTCCGGAACAAATCTTAAAATCACTTGTTGATGTTGCCAGAATTGATATTGATAAAAACCCATTTCTCGTAGCTGGAAGAGAGTATGTTGCGGGAAAAGCAGACCTCTTATTTAAAAACCTGGTCAAGCATGATTCAGAAAGTGATTTGTTATTATTAAAGCTTGATCCGAGAGTAGTATCTGAGACCATTGTTGCAACTGAAAATAATGTACAGGTTTGGAATATCGAGGCTGTATACGATAAAAAGCTAAACAACACGTTTCTTGATTTAAGCCTTGGTTATGGAAAACGATCACAAACATATGTAAGAAGTCTTTTTTCTCGCCAAGAATATGTCGATGGACAAAATTTTGTCGGGATTGACGAAAGTAAATCTAGAGCTCCAAGAGATCTAGGAATAGAAATTGATCTTAAAAGCTTTGAAAAACTAACAAATAGGATTCTTTCAGATGCGGCTTTAAATCAAAATAAAGTAGTTGAAGAGAAGCTAAAGGCTGATGAAGAATTTGAAAGTTATCTAGTAAGAGACATTGGACTTAGTGTAGTCAGAGATGGAGTTCTGGGAGTCAATATCACTTTAACCCACGTCAAAAAATCGATGCGCTCTTGGTACAATCCATCGAGATGGTTTGGTGAGACTTGGCCTACAGATAGAAAAACATTATCTCTTTCAGCTGAAATGGCTTTGTCGGTTGAACCCGTTAGTAAATATAAAGATGGGATTAAGCTATCAGCAAATGAAGTCTTTCTTGGTGATGAGCTTCTAAGGTTTGATCTGCGCGCCGTAAAAGCGAGTGCTAATGGAGACCTTTCCGTGCTTGATCGCGCTGTAAACTTGGTTGGAGGACTTAACTTTGGATCTTCAACAATTGCTAGAAAGCTTAAAAAGGTAATCCTAAAGTTTGCGGCGGGATATCTAAATGAAAGTGATGCTGATAAAAATGGTAACACCGTACTTGGTGGCATGCACTTAAACATGTATGCAAAAGTTTTAGTGCACGAAGAAGAACTTTTAATTCAGCTTAATCCACATATGATGGGAGTTGCCTTCGATGTAAAACTACTTCAAGGACAAAGTCATAACGGAAAAGCATTAGGATTAACTCTTAATCAAGCCAAGCAACGCATGGGCATTGATCTACAAACGATTGGTAACTTGGCCGCTGTTGATAAAGCAGAACTAGCTTGGGTCATGGACGAATCAATGAAATTGTTTGCTCCATACCTTCAAGAGCGTAATCCAGAAGTTTTAATAGAGAAGCTTAATCGTCTTGAACTTTTTGATCGTGCTTTCTATGCCACAGATATTACCAAGATGGCATTATTCCCGCGACTAATTAGTATTGCTGCTCATTACGATGCTTTAGCGCAAATTGTAGAGCAAGATCAAAATATTGTTGACCGTCTTTTTGGACTTACATCGGCCGCTAGAGTTGGAGATCAAGCTAAGAGACAATTATCGGTAGCAGGGTCAGAAACAATGTATCTAGCTGCTGCAGCTCTTCTTTTACAAGGTAACGTTAAACGCTTAATTCGCAAGATTGAGGCTTTGGGAATTTCTCATCGTATAACTTATTTTGAAGAGATGGTTTTAAGAAGTCAGGATCTTGAGCACCGTTTTATTGATAAACTTATGGATGTTTACAATACAAAGTATAAAGCGACGAATTCAAAGATTATCAAGAAAGGTCCTACCGATTGGAATTATGCGGTTTTTCCTGATGCTAAATTCTCAGAGGAAGCCCATACAAGGATTAAAACTTGGAAGAATAAGGTTAACTAGTGTCAATATTGGGTTAATTCTTTCTAGACAAGCTATTTTTAAGACTTCATTTCAGTTAGTATTTTGCGATGAAGTCTATACTTTTTATTCCAATTCTACTTATCTTAACTAGCTGTGCGAGTAACTGGCGTACAGCTTCTAAAGAAAGCGCTAATATTTCTCCAAAACCTGAAGAACTCCAAGAATCTATAGTCCAAATTTTCGTGGCAAGAGCCTTTAGCTGGCGTGGAGCTTTTGCAGTCCATCCATGGATATCTTGGAAATCCAAGGATGACTCAACCTACACTGTAACTCAAGTCATTGGCTGGAGAACAAGACGTGGATTACCTGCTGTCGTTATGATGCAAGATCTTCCTGATAGAAAGTGGTACGGGGCTGAACCAAAATTAATTTATGAAATTCGTGGTGATAAAGCGGACGCTGCAATAAAAAAGATGAAAGAGATAATTCCTAAATATAGGTACGCTAATGACTACAGAGTTTGGCCTGGGCCTAATAGTAATACCTATATTGCACATTTAATTCGTGAAGTAGACGAATTGGAAGTTGAGCTTCCACCACACGCCATTGGTAAAGACTGGCTTGTTGATTCATATGTTTTGGATAAAACAGCATCTGGCACTGGCTTTCAATTCTCGCTATTTGGTGTCTTGGGACTCCAGCTAGGTTTATATGAAGGTATCGAAATAAATATACTGGGTCTAAATTTTGGAATTGATTTTATAAGACCAGCTTTAAAACTACCTCTAATCGGCCGCTTAGGTTTTGATGATCAGTAAGAATTAGTTGAGTTTGAAGTGAACTCTAACTTTAGAAGTAACTCCAACCTCGCCACCTTCAACACTTGTTGGAGTATTTGACATACTAGCTGATTCCATCATTTTCATACGCATTACAGGAACTCCACTCGAACTAGAGACTTCCTCAATGGCTAATACCTCTCCTAATTTTTGACCTGCAGCTTTTGCTAGGACCTGAGCCTTAATTTGGGCATTTTCAACGCTCGACTCAAGGCTTTTAAGTTTTAAGCTAGAGTCATTATCAATCCCAAACGAAATTCCACCGATGGCCAGCGCGTCTGAGCCAACTGATGTCAAACTGTCTAAAATCTCTCCAAGATTTGCGACATTTCTTATCACGGTTTGAAACGAGTGAGTCACACGATGACCTTTGAGCATTCGCTTACTATTTCGATAATCATACTCAGCATGCAGATTAAAACCTGAAGACTGAATATCCTTACCAGCGACTCCCAATGACTTAAGCTTGGACAGGACATCTTTTGTGATCTTTGCATTTTGGCTTTGTGACTTTCTAGCACTCATATCTATAGTACTAACGGTAAATGAAAAATTTGCGATGTCAGGGGCCACTTTTACAGCTCCAAATCCATCCACCCAAATTCCGTCGTCAGCAGCAAGAGTGATAGAAGTAAAAATGAAACCTAGCACAATGAACAAAGTCTTCATAACCTAACCCTTTATAAGTATTTTTACATTATGAGCATGAAAGAAATTTATGACAATGACGCATATCAACACAAGGTATTTGTCTATGTTTCACTTAGCCAAATGATTGCCACATAAAAAGGCTCAAGGTACTAATAATTCTTAGTAATTAATTGTATTGGGACAAGGTTTATGAAGAATATTGCACCACTTTGCTTATTACTTTCTTTATCCCAAGCAAATGCTAGTTCTGGCTTGATTTCAAAGCTCTTATCAAAAATCGAAAAAAACTCAACTCAAACAAAAATAGCGGAACAAAATCAAAGATCAGTTGAATATGGAATTCTATCTCAAAAAACAATTTTCAACAGTAACGGTTATCTAAGAACCTCTTACTCAAATCAAGATAACTTACCTACATCTCCCTTTGCTTCAACCAATACTAATATTAAAGAATATGAAGCTGGATACGAAAAGCTTTGGACTTCAGGAATTCAATCAAATCTCAGTTACCTAGTTAGAAACTCTGACACGGCGTTTCCAGGTCGATCAAACTTTACATTTATCTCTCCTACATTGCAGCTAGAACTATCTACCAGTATCATTCAGAGTCTTTTCCATGATCGGTTTGGTCACACGCTTAAAAGCCTTGAACTGCAAGAAGACCTGGCAAAGTTAGACGGTAAATTAGAAAAAAAACAGACTCTAGTACAGGCGCTTCTCGATTTTTCTGTTCTACTTGAACAAAAAGAAGAACTAAGACTTCAAAAAGAACTATGTTTAAGTACTAAGGCACAATCAGAAAACTTAACTCAAAAACGAAAGCGTAGTAGTGTTTCAAAAAGAGAATACCTACTCGGTTTAAAAGATTTAAATAACTGCCAAGCTACGATTGAAAGACTAGATCAATCTTACATATCGAATCTAAATGCTTTTGAATCAAACTATAATACTTCATTTAACGAGTTCAGTTCCCCTGATGTCGATCAGTTATTTAATGAAGCTCAAATCGCTTATCAACAAATTAATACATCCCTTAATGAAGTTAATATAAGTAAACAAGACGATGTCAAAAGTCTTGAATTACAAGTGGAGTCCTTAAATTCCAAACAAGCTGAATTAAACGCTAAAACAAAAACAAATCTTACGCTTGAATTTAGAAGTGGGCTAAGTGGTATCAATGCTGAACTTTCGGATGCGCAACAAGACGTCACCGATGCGAAATATCCTTTTGTCTATGTTGGATTAACCCTTGATTTGCCTCTTAAGAACTCTCAAGCTGTTCAAGAATCTCAAGCTAATTTTTACAGACTTGAGTCACTCAAAAATACAAAAGCACTTCTAACAAAACAAAAAACAAGCCGCCTGAACACCTTGGAAAGCACTCTAAGAAAAGACTTTATCATCTATGAAAAATATAAAAAAAGTGTCGCTCTTTCTAAAAATATTTTCCAAGAAGCCTCTAGAGATTTTAAAAATGGTCGCCTTGATTTTAACTCTTTAAGTGATTTCAATAAAAGTGTCATTGGTGATCAAAAAACTCTCGCCTCTCATAGGATTCAGTTGATCGTCAGAGTTGTTGAATACTTAGATTTCTTTCAATTTTTCGATACCTATCTTTAGTAGGATAATCATTTATGAAATTCTTAGAACTGCTACATAAAAACAAACTCTTCATTCACTATGCCACAATTGTTGTTATCATTGTAGGACTAGTCACGATGTTTACAATTCAACGTGAGGCAAGACCGAATGTTAATTTTAATCGTGTTACTGTCAGCGCCGTTTATCCTGGCGCCTCCCCTTCGGATGTCGAAGAGCTAGTCATTGATCCGATCGAAGAAAAGATCGCGGAGGTAGACGGTATTGAAGAATACAGATCCGTAAGCTTTGTTGGGGCTGGTCAAATTTCGGTAACCATTGATGACAACTACCCTAAGCCTGAAGAAGTTATTGATGAACTTAGAAGGAAAATATCAGAAGTTAAAGACCTTCCATCTGAAGTGAAAGACCCATCGGTTCGAGAGATTAAAGCAGAAAATATACCAGTTCTCAATCTTGCACTCTACGGTGATCTTGATGCCTACGACTTCAAGTTAGAAACAGAGCAACTAAAGGATTTTTTAAAACTTCAAGATGGTGTTCAAAGTGTTGAATACTCTGGAATGGGAGCTTTACAATTAAAAATCCTAGCAAAACTTGAGAAACTCGATCAATTTGATATTACCCTTGAAGAGATCCTATCTCGAATCTCTAGTTGGGCAAAACAAAAACCTGGTGGACTTTTTGAAAACAAGGACTCTGTCGCAAATATCACGATTGGTAATGACCTCAATGACCTTGAAGGACTCAACAACTTCATTGTTCGCTCAAATGACTATGGAAACAATGTAAAACTCTCCGATGTTGCTGATATTAATTTTGACCTTGAATCATTACAATCAGGTTCAATCTTTGGTGATAAAGATGCAGTTCTCTTTACTATAGTTAAAAAGCCATTCGCTGATTCAATTCGTGTAGTTGATAATATAAAAAACAAACTTGAGGAATATCAAAAATCACTACACCCAAACCTAAAGCTTAATTTATATAAAGATCAATCAAAAAGAATTAGAGACAAGCTTCAAATCGTTATTGTCAATGCTGTTACCGGTCTTATTTTGGTGCTTGTTATCCTGCTTATATTCTTAGACTGGCGCTCATCACTAGTAGTTTCAGTTGGTATTCCAGTTGCTGTTTTAGGCGGAGTTGCACTAGTAGCTTATCTTGGCAATACCATGAACTCACTAGTGGTCGTCGGTATTATCATCGTGCTCGGCATGCTGGTTGATGATGCCATTGTTGTTTGTGAAAATATTTACACTTATATAGAAAAAGGGCTATCCCCTTCAAAAGCGGCCATAAAAGGTACAAGTGAGATTGCACTGCCTGTTATAGCCTCAGTCCTGACAACGATTTTTGCTTTTCTTCCAATTGTTTTTATGAAGGAGATCATTGGTCAGTTTTTGCGTGTTATACCGATTACCGTTGTCGCCATGCTGGTTGTATCCCTTTTGGAAGCATTACTCATTCTTCCGATACATGCTGAAGAGATCATGCGTGAAAAGAGAGAGAAGAAGAAAAGCTTCTTTCATCGCTTCGAAGTTAAGTATGAAAAGTACCTCAAATGGTCATTAGAAAAGCGCGTTCCTCTAATGATCATCATAAGTTTGTTTTTTGCCGGCTCCCTTTATCAAGGAAAGAAGATTTTCGAGCGCTTTAGTTTATTTCCACCAGATGGGCTCGAAGGCCTTAGTGTTAGAGTCGAACTCGAAAAGAATGGTCCACTTTATAAGACGACAGCAGTTGTTAAAGAGCTATCAAGGAGACTAGAGACTGTCGCCGAGAATACATTTGAAAACGTTTATTCAAACCTAGGAAGTGTTACTACAGGTGGTTCCGGTGGATCTCGTCAAAATGGCTCCCATTTAGCGATGGTCAACGTTAGCTTTATTTCTGACCCTGACTTTATCTATAAAGAAAAACGAATCTTAAAAAATATTCGAGAAGTAGTTGATAAATATGAAGCTGAATCAGGTGCAAAGTTTTCAATCACGCTTGATAGGCCGGGTCCACCAGTTGGGAAGCCAATTCAGTTTCAAATTGCCTCAAGAGACTTTGCCTTTGGTGAAAAAATCGTAGAAAAAATAAAGACTGAACTTCTAAAGATCAAAGGGGTAAACTCTCTTGAAACCGATAATGACGGATCTAGTATTAAATATCGTCTACAAGTTAATAATGAACTTGCGGTAAGCGAAGGAGTAGATCCAAGTAAAATATCAAGAACAATTTTTGCCAGCTCAACCGGTGTTGTTGCAGAGGAAATTCTTAAAAACAACGAAAAGGTTGAAATCCTCTTAGGTATTAAAGATGGTAAAAAACTAGACAGTTTTCCTGTTGAAAAAATTCTTGAGCTTAAAGTTAGAAATAATTCAGGTCAAGCTGTACCACTAAAGACATTTGTTAAAGTTATAAAGGAATTTGGCCCAAGCTCTATTCAAAGACTAAATGGTTTAAAAACGATTACGCTCTTTGGTGAAGTTGACGATAAAATTATTAGTGGGAAAGAAGCAAATGCTCAAATCGAACCCTTTATTCAAAAGCTAAAAGATGAAAATAAAACAATCTCAATTGTTACTGGTGGTGGTGAAAAAGATCGTATGAATGCTGTTTCAGATACAATGCGCTTGTATGTCCTAGCTATTGTTCTAATATTTATGACCATTTCCCTAACCTTTCAAAGTGTTCTGTACCCCTTCTTAGTATTAACCGTTGTACCTATGGGTATATCAGGGGTCATTTGGTCTCTTGTTATCCACGGTAAATCACTTTCGATTATGGGAATAATCGGAGTTGTTGGTCTTAGTGGCGTTGTAGTGAACATCTCGATTATTCTCTTAAAGTTTATTCAAGATAGACTGGCAGAAGGAGCGGACTTTAGAGGTGCTATCATAGAAGCAGGTGTCACTAGACTACGCCCTATCGTTATGACGACAAGCTCAACACTTATCGGACTTATACCGACTATTTATGGTATGGGTGGAGTTGATACCTTCGTTCAACCTATCGCTCTTGTTTTAGGCTGGGGTTTATTTGTTTCAACAGTATTAACAGTACTATTTCTTCCAGCATTTATTAGTTTCTTCACAGTATTAAAGAAAGAAGTCTAAAAAAAAAGCCAGAGTCATATGACTCTGGCTCAAATCAATTGATTTATTTTTTTGTCTTACTTAAGATCAAAACGATCTAGCGTCATCACTTTAGTCCATGCTGCAATAAAGTCTTTAACAAACTTTCTTTTGCCATCGTTTAAAGCATAAACTTCAGCAACAGCGCGAAGCTCTGAACTTGAACCGAACATTAAATCAACTGGAGTAGCAGTCCATCTAAGCTGGTCTGTCTTTCTATCGCGTCCCTCATAGATGCCTTCAGCTTGAGCTGACTTGCTCCACTTGGTCGACATATCCAGAAGATTAACAAAGAAATCATTTGTTAAAACTCCTGGTCTAGAAGTTAGAACACCGTGTTTAGACTCAGACACGTTTGCATTTAAAGCTCTTAAGCCACCAACTAGAACTGTCATTTCTGGAACTGAAAGTGAAAGCAGGTTCGCACGATCAATCATAGCGTTAACAGGCGAGAGATAGTTCTCACTACTGTAATAGTTTCTAAAGCCATCTGCTTTTGGCTCAAGAACAGCAAATGATTCAACATTCGTTTGCTTTTGAGTAGCATCAGTTCTACCAGGATTAAAAGGTACTTTATAACTATAACCAGCAAGGCGTGCAGATTCTTCAACTGCCGCTGATCCACCTAGAACAATAACGTCTGCTAAAGAAACTTTAGTTCCATCAGCTTGGGCATTGTTGAACTCTGTTTGGATTTTTTCTAAGCGAGCAAGAACTTTCGCAACTTCTGCTGGGTTGTTAACTTCCCACCCTTTTTGTGGAGCAAGTCTTAAACGAGCGCCGTTAGCACCACCGCGCATATCAGTACCACGGTATGAAGCAGCTGCTGCCCAAGCAGTTCTAACGAGCTCAGAGCGAGTTAAACCTGACTTAAGAATTTTGCCTTTAAGATTAGCAATACCGTTGGGTCCGATTTTTTTATATTTACGAGCTGGTACCGGATCTTGCCAAAGAAGAACTTCTTTAGGCACATCTTTTCCTAAGTAACGTGCACGAGGACCCATATCTCTAGTTGTAAGTTTGAACCATGCTCTTGCAAAAGCTTTTTCAAATTCTTCTGGATTTGCTAAAAAGCGTTTTGAAATTTCTCGGTACTCAGGATCAAACTTTAAAGAAAGATCCGTTGTGAACATAATAGGCGCACTTCGTTTTCCTTTGATATGAGCGTCTGGAACAATATCCCCAGCACTCTCATCATCTGGAATCCACTGAGTTGCTCCTGCAGGACTTTTTGTCATGACCCAGTTAAAGGCAAACAAGTTATCAAGATACTGCATAGACCATTGTGTAGGAGTTGCAGACCAAGCACCTTCAAGACCACTTGTTACTGTGTCTTCACTATGACCTTTACCACATTTATTTTTCCAACCCATGCCTTGAGCTTCTAGCTCTTCACCAGCAGGAGGAGGACCCATGCATTCTTCAGGCTTATGAGCACCGTGAGCTTTACCAAAAGTATGTCCACCAGCGATAAGAGCAACAGTTTCTTCATCATTCATGGCCATGCGACCAAAAGTTTCACGAATATCTTTAGCTGCTAATAGAGGATCTGGCTTGCCGTTTGGACCTTCAGGGTTCACATAAATTAGACCCATTTGAACCGCACCAAGTGGCTTTTTAAGTTTTCTGTCACCTTGGTAGCGCTTATCATCTAAAAATTCTGTCTCTGGTCCCCAGTAAACTAGATCTGGCTCCCAGTCATCTGTACGTCCGCCAGCAAAACCTAAAGTTTTAAAGCCCATCGACTCTAAAGATACGTCACCAGTTAAGATCATGAGGTCGGCCCATGAAATTTTGTTTCCGTACTTTTGCTTGATAGGCCACAGCAAGCGTCTCGCTTTATCGAGGTTTCCATTATCAGGCCAACTGTTTAGTGGCTCGAATCTTTGTTGTCCACCACCAGCACCACCGCGTCCATCAGCAATCCGATAAGTACCAGCACTATGCCATGCCATACGAATGAAGAACGGTGCATAAGTGCCCCAGTCAGCCGGCCACCAATCTTGTGATGTTCTTAGAACAACACCAATTTCTTTTTTTAATTGATCAAGATTTAATTTATTAAACTCTTTAGCATAATCAAAGTTCTCACCAAGGGGATTTGATTCAGCAGCGTGCTGACGAAGAGGATCGAGATTAATTAGTTTTGGCCACCAAAATTGGTTTGGCTTAGCTTCACCATCAGCGAAACTATTTGAACCACTTTCATTTGTGGCACATCCAAATAGTGTCAGCGCTATCGCTACTGAGGCGAAGACACGGAACTTGTTTTTTAACATAGTGCTTCCTTTATTGAAGTAAGTTTGTATGAGCCTAAACGGTAGTTGGTATTCAAGATAGATTCAAATAGACGCAACCTATGCATTCATAGTTTTATCCTATTATTTCAATCTAATTAGATAGTTTTAATCAGAAATTAAGTCTTATGCTTGATGACGAATTACTTAAGCTTAGATTTATCCCAATAACAGACACCTATCTGTTTTTGATTGGGAATAAAACCAACTGATTCGTATATTTTTGCAGCGTGATATTCTTCATCAGCAACCATGACTAATGTTTTAACCTTCATATTTTCTATAGCGTATTTTGCCGCTTCATAAACAAGTGTGCTGCAGACACCACGTCGTTGAAAATCTTTATGAGTACTAACAATTTGAAAACGAGCAATATCATGATCAGTAAATATTCCAAGAGAGCCAACTAAAACATCATCGATAAATGCCCCAAACCATTTTCCATGGTCACTATCTATAAGTTTTCTATATTGCTCCATCGACTTTAGATAAAACTCTCGCCAAGCTTGCTTTGACAAGTATTGACCTGAACAAGAAACTTGAATATCTACGCAGCGATCGAACTCTTCTTGAGTTGTTATAGTTCGAATCAAAACATCAGAATTATATTTTTTTGATTTAGTAACACTATCAGTTAATAAAACGATAGATTTCTCAAGTTTAAAGCCGTTAGCAAGAAACTCTGAACAATCCCCCTCTACTCCCTCAGGTGAGTCCCAGGCAAAAGTCATATGATAGATATCAGGATTAGTGAACTCAGCTAAGAAATCTGACTTCCAATTACTAAAGTCCCCTTGTTTTGGTGGTTGCTTATAAAGAAGTAAATTGCCCCAAAAGTAGTTAGGATTACTAGTAGTTGTTGCGACAATATATTCACCTTTATCTCTTACACTTCCGTCCAAGCGATTAAAGATAAAATCAGTTCTGTAGCCTAGGCTTTTTATTTTATAATTCATTTCTTTAATTATTAATTTAAATATATCAGTTATATTGCATTACTATTATATGAGGAAACGACATAAACAAGCCAACTCAACGCGCAAAAATTAATTTAGTGCTTACCTAACCATTTTAAGTTCTAATTATTATTAATCACTCATATAAATAATCGGACTCATAGAATGTCTACCTTTAAAATTAAACAAATCTTTGATCACTCTACCGCACTTAACCTCATGGTTATTGCATCTGTAAAAAAACTGCTTCTTTCACAGTTTCCTTACATGAAACCGCAATATCTTGAAGATTTAATAGATAGAGTGACTACAAATAAAAGCGAGATTTACAAACACTACCTTTTTGTCGCAGAAAAAAATGGTGCAGTTATTGGATGCTTAAAAAAGCCAACGCTGGTTGTTCAAGAAGGTGGATAC
The DNA here is from genome assembly GCA_964352175.1 of uncultured Halobacteriovorax sp. Taxonomy (GTDB): domain Bacteria; phylum Bdellovibrionota; class Bacteriovoracia; order Bacteriovoracales; family Bacteriovoracaceae; genus UBA4207. The sequence continues at coordinate 5,169 of CAYGQW010000005.1, read as the reverse complement.
AAGACTCAGCTTTTAGGAATTAATGCTAGAAACTTTTTCCTAGGCTTAAAGAAGGGCTACTACCAAGCTTAGAAGAACCAGAGTTACTAAACTCTGGTTCTTAATAATTAAATTGTCTGCTAGCTAGTTGTTATACCTTGCCAAGGTTTATCATGAACACAAAAAAGTAAGAGCGATGCTGCTGCAGCAGAGAGATAGCTTCCCGCTAAAGAGAATCTCAAAAATAAAAGTGATACTTTATTAATGTTCAAAATCACCCCTTAAATAAGCTTAATAAAATCATCTAGCCTATTAAAATAGTTCTAAGTTACTAATCTCTATTCCAAGTCACTTCAATTTGGTACGGACCTGGAGCCCAACAATAAAAGTTAGCAGCGTCCTGTCCATACTCTTTATAATCTCTTGCAAATTTAACATCATTGACTTTCATTTTTTCATATATAGCTTTTACTTTTTCAGCACTCTCAACACAAAAACCAAAATGAAACCAAGACGGAAAATTAACCTCTTCACCATTTCCAAGTGGGTCTATTGCTAATTGAAATCCATTTTCATCTTGTAAAAAAACTCCGGGCTCATGCTCAAAAAGCAGTTTAAAATCAAGAAAATCTTCATAAAATTTTCGAGCTTGTTTTACATCAGGGACGTTTATATGGAGATGATTTAGTTTCATTGCTAGCTCCAATTCTTCTGCATGCTAACCGCCAATCATTTTGTAATAGTTCTAGAACTGTATAATATAATGAGTTTTAATACTAGATAAGCAGAGCAACTCAACCTATAGGTTTCTTAAACTCAAAAAAAAGTGCCTGACATGGGCGATATCGAACTACGATCCTTTAATACTCTGTTAACTAATCAATAAAGCTTTTGAAACCACCCCATATCATTCGCTTTCCATCAAAAGGTAATTTTGTGAAATCCATCATTTCACTCAAACGAGGGTCTTCCATTGATTTTTTATTTACTTGGTCTCGGTGCTCTCTGTCTTTATAAGTAATACAAGCAAAAACCACGATTTCATCATCTTTAAGGTTCACGCTTCGAGGAAAAGATGTAACTTCTCCTAAAGGAGCATCATCAGCAAGACATTCAAAGTAGTCGATAGCTCCATGCTCTTTCCAAACTTTTGCAGATAACTGGGCCATTTCTTGATACTCGTTCAATTTAGTCTTAGGAACGGGAATTAAAAAGCTATCAACATACTTGCCCATATATACCTCTTATAAAAATCATACTTGGTTGAGAGTCAGAAAAAGGTTATAAAAAAGCCGTTGTAAAAACAAGGATTTTTAAAAAGTGCCCCGACTTTTCCATTTTTAAACTGCTATTCTCAAATATGGTCTTGAAAAGCTGCCCAAAATATAAGAGCAATTAGAGCATCAATTCATAATTTACCCAGTTATATTAGCCTTTCCTTTTGTATCTAATTTGTGATTTTTTAGCGAAACTTATACTATTAGTGAGAATCAAATAAGAGATGGCGGTTTAGTGAATATAAGACAGCAAAAGTACTGGAATTCTTACCTTGAAACAATCAAGGATAAGCCAACGAATCCAACTATAATAGTTGGATTCGCTGGCAATCAAGAAATTGCTGATGAATTACTTGAGTTGTATTTATCAGGAAAAAAGACTGCAGGAAGTGCCTTACTTAAGGATTATGAAGTAACAGGTGATCCTCTCCCCCTGATTGGTAATTTTTGGATTATTCTGAACTCAAATAATGAGCCTAAGTGCATTGTAAGGACTATCAGAGTTGAGAGCTATCAGTTCGATCAAGTTCCAAAAGAGGTTGCAATTGCCGAGGGTGAAGGTGATTTATCATTAGAGTATTGGCGTAAGGCCCATATCGATTTCTTTAATCCCTACTTGGAAGAATGGGGTGTTATAGACCTAGACAAAGAAACTCTTATCACAGAGTTTTTCGAGGTCGTTTATAAATGATCTACATTTGATAGAAATTACTTAAGTCTCTTCTTCTCTTAAAGTTAAAATTTCAACTCCTCTATCTGTTACTACGACAGTATGCTCCCACTGCGCAGAAAGCTTTCCATCTTTAGTAACAACAGTCCAGTTATCGGCGAGGTGTTTGATCTTTCCACCGCCTTCATTAACCATTGGTTCAATTGTAAAGACCATTCCCTTTTGAAGTTTTAATCCTTTACCTTTTTTGCCATAATGGAGGACCTGAGGTTCCTCGTGCATCTCGGCCCCAATGCCATGGCCACAATACTCTTTCACAATTGTATATCCGTTTCTAAGAGCATGCCTATGGACATGAAAACCTATATCCCCCAGAGTATTACCTGGCTTAACCTGCTCAATACCTTTAAGCATACATTCTCTGGTGATTTTACATAATTTTACTGCTTGATCGTTACACTTGCCGACTAAATACATACGTGAAGTATCTGCAATAAAGCCATGCTTTTTTACCGTTACATCAAGGTTGACTATATCGCCCTCTTTTAAAATATCTGCTTCTGAGGGAACCCCATGACAAACGACATTGTTAACTGATGAATTTAGGGCGTATTGAAAATCGTATTGGCCAATAGATGATGGGATGGCATCATAGTCTTCTCTGATCCATTGTTCAGCAAGCTTTGCAATCTTTAATGTGGAAACCCCAGTTTTAACTTCTGGAATCAATCGAGTGAGGATTTCACCTGCAATTTGTCCTGTCTTTCTATAAAGCTCTATGTCTTTATCCGACTTTAAATTGATCATTTCTTTTTAGTTTTCTTAACAATTTCAGAAACTCTCAACTTACTATATTTAAAAAGCAAGTCGCGTATCTCTTCATAATTTATAGAAGGATGCATCTCAGCTAGCATTCCTATTTTTATCCAATGCTCAGCTTGTGAATTTAAAGAACGATCAAATACTTTTGAGGCTTCTCTAAGTTCATCATGAATTTCTTCTGATATTTTTACGATTCCCATCAGTATATACTATGTAGTAAAACATATATCGTCAATTAATAATAAACTGAGTTCGAGAGTCCTGAAACGGCATAATAAAATGAACTAAAACGGCCAAAAAAGCTGATTCCAAATAGATTTCTTGTAGGAAATATCTCCGTAAGTTTCTGGGTGCTCTGATTCACAATAGAATGTACCGTGTAGTCTATCCCAAAGGCTGATGACAGTACCAAAGTTACAATATGGTTTTTTCTGAGAATGATGCCAGAGATGCTCTCTCGGAGTCACAAATACCGAAGTAAAAACTATATTAACTGGATTTGAACATGGAAGTGAGAATGAGGTATGTCCCCAAAAATTTAAAATCATACCAAAGGCAGCAAGAATTAAGAAATAAGTGGGATCATTAAAAAAATAAACAGCAGCACCAATCGCCCAGAAGTAAACCATTAAAAAATGAGTTACAATTAGGTTTCTTGCAGTCGTAAAGATATCTACTTGCTCAGGAGCGTGGTGGGTTCGGTGTAGGTTCCAAAGCCAAGTTCTAGAGTGCATGATCCGATGATTCCAATACCAAAGATAATCAATGGCCAGATAGACCAGAATAGAAACAAAGACTCCTGATTCGATAGTGTTCTTGAGCTCAGGAAAGAGCCACTTCAATAATCCAAAAACGATAATGACTTGAAGAGCTGGAAGAACAAAAAAGTGCATCAAAAGACTCACAACATCCACAACCCAATCGACTAATGGTTTTTGTCCTATTCTCTTACGCTCAGAGACCACAATTAATGATAGTACTAAAAACACAAAAAAAGCGATTTCTCCAATATATTCCAATTTGTTTTCTCCAAATAATAAACGATATGTGAATTCTTACAATTTTTACCAATGAGAAGCCATTTAAAAGCCTGAAGGGTGAAATTAATTCAAGGTGTCCAAACTTACTAGATCGCTGGAAGGAATGTGCCCCGTCGCGGACAACTCGCCCGAACTCGTTAATTCCAAGTCCCACTAAATACTTTGTTTAAAGAAATAAAAATGCTCCACTGGAGCATTTTTTCGGGCGAGAACTACGTTCAAATCCGCTTCGAACGCTTAAAACAAAAAAGCCAGACACAAGGCCTGGCTTTTTAATTTTTTAGTGGTGCCCCGTCGCGGATTTGAACCACGGACACACGGATTTTCAATCCGTTGCTCTACCAACTGAGCTAACAGGGCCTTTCTAAAAAAGTAGAACAAAACTAAATCATCGTAGTAATTACGTCAATGAGATAAACGCATAGAAGACTATGAAATTCCAAGCATTCTGGGTAACCTATCACTATGAATATCAAAGTCCACAAAGTGAATCTTACCTGGTCAGGGCGCCTACTAACCCCTACCAATGCGCTGTTTCTCGTTCCAGAGCAGGCTTCGTCAACTCTTGCCCTACTGTGTCATGGATATACTTCTAGTAAGTTCTCTATATTGAGCTGGGCATCAAGATTGGCCGAAGAAAAAATCCCTACTCTGATCTTTGATATCCCTGGTCACTATTTAGGAAATTTTAGTGAAGTTGAAAGTTTTGATGAGTTTAAATCATCTGCTCACGAGCTCTTTAATGAAGCTTATGAGTCCACGCTAGAAAAACTAGAAAATAAGCCAAGTCGACTGATTCTAGGCGGGCATTCTTTAGGTGCTCTGCTTGCTTTAAAAGCATTAGATGAAAATATTTTTTCTACAATGGATAAAATTGGTTTAGGTGTAGGTCTTGGAATGGCGCCAAAAGATGTCGTTCATATTTTTGATACACCTTTTTATAAATCAACATTAAAACTTAGAGAGCAATTAGTTTCTCCAGAGTTAAAGCCCGATAATGTTTTCCCTTGGATTAAAGAAGAAAAAGAAAATCTAAATATCACCAGACAACGTATTCACCTTATTACCGGTGAAGACGATATGGTTGTCGGTGAAGACGGTATGGAAAGGTTTGCTACTTATCTGGAAGAATTAGGAAACGAAGTCTCCATGGAAAAGCCTAAGAAGCTGGCTCATCATGTACCAGAAAATGCTGCCCCTCATGTTAAGAAGTTTCTTAAGGACGAGGGCTGGATAGAATAAAACTTCTAGCTTCTTTAAAATAATCCATTTCTTCAAAATCGCCATAACTAAAAAATTGAAAACCACTACTATACTTTGATTCACGAATTGCTCTAACGACTTCTGGATGCTCACTCCAAAGTCCTTTTTCTTTCATCAT
>CAYGQW010000004.1:0-33779 GCA_964352175.1 uncultured Halobacteriovorax sp. | reverse complement strand
ACTTGTGCCTTCATTGACATTGAATTCTCCAGGGTCTTGGCGAGGACATCCTTGCACAATTAGTTTATCATTCTCATGGGTTTAGATTTAGGGGGAAAGTTTTGACGGATCATCCAGTAAACAACGAAAGATCTAGTGGTTGCCTCATATTGGTGAGTACTCCGATCGGGAATATCTCAGATTTAAGTCCCAGAGTTCAGGCGGCGCTTGAAAAAACTCATTTTGTAGTGGCCGAAGATACTCGAGTTTATAAAGAACTTATGAAGCAACTAGGACTCTCATTTGAGAAGACACAGCTGCATGCCTTTCATGATCATAATCAAAACGCGCTATCTAAGCCTATCGAATGGCTCAAAGAAGGACATGATGTTCTCATGGTTTCAGATGCCGGCAGTCCGCTTATTAGTGATCCTGCTTTCCCACTTGTGAGAGAAGTCTTAAGTCTGGGTTTTCAAATTGAAACATTGCCGGGACCGAGCGCTGTTTTAGTAGCACTCGAACTCTCTGGACTGCCACCTCATCCGTTCACATTTCATGGATTTTTACCGCGTGAGAGTAATAAACGTAAAAGTTTTTTTGAATCTACAAAGTTGCTTTCCTCAACTCATATTGTCTTTGAAGCTCCTCATCGAATTCTTTCTAGTATCGACGATTTATGTGAGGTTGTGGCCAGTGATACTGAAGTTGTCATTGCCCGCGAGTTAACCAAAACGTTTCAAACAATTCATAGATTTACTGCAGATGAATGGAATGCAATAAAACCTGAAGTTGTTGTTAAGGGGGAGTTTGTTGTTCTCTATCATCAAAAACAAAAGAATAATGGGCATAAAACCGATGCAGAAACTCGGGAACTAGCGCAAAAGTTATTGGATAAGCCTTCAACGAAACAAACAGCAAAGCTAATATCTAAAATACTTGAGCTTGATACTAAGGTAGTTTACGAAAGACTTAGTAAAAGAGATTAAGAGAAACAATATTTGTGCCGAAAACTAAGTAATGAATAATAGGCACAAAAGCAAAGAAATCCATCATTTATTATCCGAAGTTACATCTTCACAGGTGCAGTCGAGTGCTGACTTTAAAGCTATTCTTGAAATTGGAAAACTTTGTGCAAGCTCATTAGGTCTTCGTGAATATCAGCGAGAAGTCACAAAACAGATTAGAAAACTCCTAAGTTGTGAGCATGCTTTTTTGTTCAGATTCGATGAAGAAAAATCATTAATGTTTAGAGAGTGCCCATTAAAAAATGGACGAGAATGGCATCGCTATGATTATAAGATCAATGATAAAAACTATGTAGGTGTTTGTGCCTTTGAGCAAAATCCTATTAAAGTAGAAGTTCAAAAAAATGATCTTCGTTTTAGAAAACTTGATGACACACTAAAAGAAATTATTACATCAGACTCATGGCTCTTCCCACTTATCAATAAAGGTGAAGTCAATGGTGTCTTAATGGTAAGTAATTCATCGAGAGATGAAGGGTTTAATCAAGTAGACATCGAAGCTTTGGAGTTGATCTCTGGTCAGTTATCGATAGCCTTTGATAGCTTTAATTTAGTTGAGAAATTAAGATCACAATTTCATCAAACTGTTCTTGCTATGGCAGATGCTATTGGAAAAAAAGATACCTATACTGGAGGACATACAAAACGTGTCGCTCATTTTTCTGAGATGATTGGTAAAGAAATGGATCTGGCATATGAAGATATGCGGGACTTAAAGCTAGCTGCCGTTCTTCATGATGTCGGTAAAATTGGTATCGAAGATTCAATTTTAAAAAAGAAAGCCCCTTTAACAGATGAAGAATTTGTCATTATGAGAAATCATCCTGACATCGGATATAAGATTCTTGGACATATTAAAAGTTTAGGAAATGTTATTGATGGGATGAGATATCATCATGAAAGACCTGATGGTAAAGGCTATCCCTATGGGCTTAAAGAGGAAGATATACCGCTAATAGCATCAATCATTTCTGTCGCAGATACATTCGATGCCATGATCAGTACCAGACCATATCGCAAGGGATTACCTCCGATGGTGGCGTGGCAAGAAATTATGGATTATTCAGGAACTCAGTTTGAACGCCGAGTAGTTGAGGCATTTGATCGATGGTTCAAAAAAAGTAGGATGTATAAACAGCTAAATATTGGTGAAAAACAAAAAGCAAGCTAAGATAAGATATCGGATTTAGAATGCAAGTTAGAATTATTGGCGGTCATGGTGGGGTATCACCAGGCTTTAAAGCCACATCATATTTAATAGACGGTAAGCTGCTCATCGATGCAGGCTCTGTTGCGTCTGGTATCCCAATTACAGATCAAGCTAAGATCGAGAATATTCTTATCTCTCATTCACATCTAGATCATATTAGTGATTTGGCATTTTTATCAGATAATTGTTTTGGCATGAAGGGAGTACCTTTCGAGGTTCACACTTCTGCACAATCTCATAAAAATATAATGACTCATCTTTTAAACGATGAAATTTGGCCTGATTTTACTAAGCTTCCTTCTAAGAAGAATCCCACTCTAAGATTTAATGAGATTACTTCAGAAGAAAGTTTTGAGCTTGGCGCCTATAAAATAACACCAGTAAAAGTTAATCATCCAGCCGGTGGTCATGGTTTTATTATAGAGAAAAATGGCCTAGCGGTTGTCTTTACACAAGATACAGGGCCAACTGATAGAATTTGGGAGATTGCTAAAACTATAAAAAATATAAAAGCGATCTTTACTGAAGTTAGTTTTCCTAACAACCTTATGCAAGTTGCGATTGACTCCTTTCATCATACGCCAGCAACTATTTATGAAGAGATAAAAAAAATGCCTAAGGATGTTCCAATCTTTCTAGGTCATCTCAAGCCAAACTTTCAGCAGCAACTCTTTTCTGAAGTTAGCGCTCTTGGTGATGATCGAATTACATTGCTGGGTTCAGACGATTCTACCTTTATATTTCGCTAGCTCGAAGCGTTAAGTCCCTGAAATTATAAATCTGTATTGTTGTGCTTTAAGGATAAATTAGCGTAAACTGGCGACCTATTATTTTTTGGGAGGCCTGATGGGCTGGTTTGAACAAGTTAAGAGTCCAAAACTTAAGCAACAAAAAAAAGTAGCAAACAATACTCCTACAGGGCTTTGGAAAAAATGCTCTAGCTGTGGTGAGATTGTTCAAAGTCAAAAGCTCGAAGAATGCTTTCAGGTTTGTCCATATTGCGATCATCACTTTCGTTTAAGTGCAATAGAACGACTCCGTCTTATTGTTGACGACGGCTCATTTAAGCCTTTCTCTCAAGCTCCAATAACAACTTCAGATCCATTGGCTTTCGTTGATAAAGCGACCTATCTAAATCGGCTTAAAGCTGCTCATGAAAAGACAGGTCTTAGAGACGGAACTTATTGTGGAGTCGGAAAAGTAAACGGTGATCCGTTATCTATAGCTGTAATGAATTTTGAATTTATGGGTGGCTCCATGGGAGTTGTTACTGGTGAAAAAGTTGCAATGGCCTTAGAAAAAGCTCTCGATGAAAAAATTCCAGCCCTAGTTGTTTGTTGCTCTGGAGGAGCACGGATGCAGGAAGGAATCCTTTCTCTTATGCAAATGGCAAAAACATCAGGTGTTATTAGTCGGATGAGAAATGAAGGAATTCCTTTTATCTCACTACTCACAGACCCAACTACAGGTGGTGTCGCCGCTAGTTTTGCATTGCTTGGTGATGTGAACTTGGCAGAGCCAAAGGCATTAATCGGGTTCGCAGGTCCAAGAGTGATTGAACAGTCTATTCGCCAAACATTGCCAGAAGGCTTTCAGCGTTCAGAATTTCTTCATGAGCATGGTTTCGTTGATCGTGTTGTTCATCGCCACCAACTTAAAGATGAAATTAGTTTCTTTATGAAGATGTTCAAGAAGGACTAAGTGAACGAAGCTGATTTAAAAGCTCTTGATCAGCTTGATGATTGGCTTTTTGAAAACTTTGGTTATGAAGGCGCAGCCATGTTAGGTCTTGGGGAGCCAGGCTTTGATCGTTTGAGACCTATATTCTCACCGTTGATTTCTAAATTAAAAAATTTAAAGATTATAACAATTGCCGGAACAAACGGTAAGGGCGAAACGGCGTATCGTCTAGAGAGTCTTCTCATAAAAAAAAATCTTAGGGTAGCTCTTTGGACATCTCCACATCTTGTTAGTGTTGTAGAGCGCATGAGGTTCAGCGGTGTAGAAGTTCAACTCGAAAAATGCTTGAAGACGTTCGAAGATTGTAATTTAAAGACAGCAGGGCTTAGTTATTACGAATTTCTATTTTATGTATTTTTAACCTTAGCAATTGAAGAAAGTCCCGATGTACTGGTGCTTGAAGTAGGACTTGGCGGACGACTTGATGCTGTTAATCTCTTTGATGCTGATATTTCAGTCATCACATCTATTGGTAGAGATCATCAAGCGATTCTAGGAAATACGTTATCAAAAATCCTAGTTGAAAAGCTTGGAGTAACCAGACCCAATAAAATTTGTATTTCTGGATTAGAATCCAGTTATTTACGCACTAAGACAAGAGAATATACACGGATCAATAATATTCTTTGGTGGGACGCATTTGATCATAAATATTTAAATAGCAATGATCACTATGTCCGCAGAAACCAGGTGTTGGCTGAGACATGCTTTATGGCAATGGAAAATGGTCTTCAATCACTTTATCAGACTGATTTATCACAGATAAAAAATGACGATCTAAGCTTTCCGGGGCGTCGCGAAGTGATGACATTAGGTAAGCTAAGCTTTATCTTTATAGGAGCGCATAATATTGATGGATTTCGCCAAGCGATAAAGTATTGGAGCTCACAGGGACTTCCCGATGAAGTTTGGGTTTCTTTCTCTAATCGTTCACGAAAAGACCTCAATATTTGCACTGAATTAATTAGTAAATTGCCCAAAAAAGTAAAAAAGGTTTTTACTTTTTTTGAGCATACAAGAGCACTTGATTTGATAACACTTCAAGAACTCGTACAGGATAGTCAGGGGAGTATCGAGTTTGCAAAGGACTGGCAACAACTTATTAAAAAGATGGATTCTAATGTCGTGCAAACGATTGCTGTCTCAGGCTCCTATTACTTCATTGGTTCTGTTATGCGTTTTCTTTTGCAACAAGGATCTAAGCGCCAGAGAATCTTTTGAGTTGAAAATTGGCGAGAATGTTCAAGTCCTTTCAGATAAAGCCTTTAGAGATTCAGCAAAAAACAAATTTGAAGCCGTAGGTAATGTCATTATTACCCATCAGAAAAATTCTATTTATGGAGAAAGAGCTTCTTTAGATTTTGCTTCAGGTGAAACTAGTGTCGTTGGAAACGTTCGTTATGTTGGGCCAGAGATGACAATGTATGGCAGTGAGATGCAGTACAATTTTCGAGATAAGAGCTTTAGCTTAGGAAACGCTCGTATTTTAGCAGATAACTATATCGTTCTGGGTAAAAAGTTATCAAGACCGGTACCAAGTACAATCATAGGTATTGATGCAGAGTACACAACTTGTAAAGATTGCCCGGAAAGTTGGAGTATCTTCGGACGTGAAATCGAGATTACTCTTGGGCAGTATGTTCGAATAAAACATGCTTTTTTAAAAGTTAGGGGCGTCGTTGTCATGTATCTGCCCTATATCATTTTCCCAATTAAGAAGAAAAGAGAGACAGGTGTTCTCTTTCCAAGCTTTGGATTTGAATTTGATGAAGGTTTTCGCTTCCAGCAACCTTGGTTTTGGGCGATAAGCGATAGCACCGATATGACCTTCACACCATCGATTTTTGGACGAAGGGGATTAGGCCATCAATATCAATACAGACAAATTTTTCATCAGGATGGGTGGATTAATGTAGATACTCTCAAAGTATTGGATGAAATCTATAAACCAGGTAAACAAAATGAACTAATTAGTGGGGATAAGGTTTTTCGCCACTTCACTCAAGCAGAAACTCATTGGTCAAGTGGAGAACATTTTAATGGTCACTTTAGACTGCTTGGTGTGAATGACCTTGATACAATGAGAGATTACGATTTCTTTACACAAAACCTCGTTGATTCAACAGAGATTGGCATAAGTGGCTTTGCAGAAGGAAGATCATCCCTATTTAACTTTGCTGTCGATGCTGGTTTTCAAAACAATACACTCTTTAGTGATCCAAAAGGATTCGATCACCGCTATGTTCAAATACTTCCCAAAACAACTCTTTCAACAGTTCCATTAACATTCTTGCAAAGTAATATACCCTTACTTCGAAAAATGAGTTTTGGTGTAGATGCGGATTTTACAATTTTCAAGCAGAATCATCCAACTGAGAATCTCTATATTCGAAATGCCAGAAGACTTAATTCAAAACCATATATTAATTGGGAGATTGGTAATTTAGGACCCGTTAATTTTAGAACGAGAGTTTCATACGACTCTCAAAAATATTGGTTTCCATATGAATCGGAGAAAACTTTTTCAAAGTCAGGGGTATTTACTGAGAGTGAAGTTAGCTTTGAGATTGAAAAAATCTTTGGAATGGCTTATGTCGAAAAAGTTTCTGTCGATGATATTGATGTTTCTAAACTCTCAACAAATAAAAATAAACCAAATGAAAATCAGAAGCTTATTGGAGATTTACCTAAGTTTAATGAAGGTCTTTCTAAAGAAAACTTTCAGATTCGGAAAAATGCTTATCGTCACTCCCAAGAAGTTAAAGTAAAACATTACTTTTTCTCTGATCAACGAACAAAAGGTAATGCTCGTTTCTTAGATCAAATTAGTGATAACACCGGAGCCGGTCAATTTGATGCGATAGATGCCTTAAGATCTAGAGAGTTTTTAGTAAGCAATACTGAAACCAGAACAACGCTGCCTCTTTCAAATACTGTGGAACTGCAATGGAATAATGCCTTAGTTCGAAAGAAAGCCGTTACAGATAGTTTACTTATTGATGGTAGAAGTCTAACTGATAACTTTCAATACGAACGCGTGAGCTATTTTAATGTTTCACAGGGCTACGATCTTGATCGGCAAAGTAAAGAAATCAACGAAAACCTAACTCGGCTTAAAATTGATACAGGAATAGGGATTGATGCATTTAACTTTGGAATCAGTGAATTCTACTTTTATGATACTCGTGAGCATATTTTAAGTTTTAATATTTCTAAAGATACTAATCGTTATAGGCTTTTTACTAGATTTATCTATGATTCATTAACAACTCCGATAAAGAAGCTTGCAACTGTAGGTGGAAAGTTCAATATTGTTGATCTCTTTTTGCTGGGAGCAGAGCTTCAATACGATTTAGAGGATAAACGTTATGCCAGAACTCAATACAATGTTCTGTATAAACCACGCAATGAGTGCTGGGAATTAGACTTTAGACTTAATCGAGATTTAGTTGAAAAAAGAGTTAGCGTAAACTTTCTTTTAAATTTCAATGATAAGGGCAGTACATTTGCTAACTTCTAGTTTTCAAGACCCTATTGTATTTGTCGATTTTAAGGATAGCTTCACATACAATATCCTCTCTTATTTAAAAATTTGGTCCAGTGTTAAAGTTATATCTCCAGAGGATGCAGATCCTTATTTAGAAAAAGAGCGTGTACGCTTTATATGGGGTCCTGGTCCAGGGCGTGCGAATGAGTATGGAATTAATTTTGAGAAACTTACTAAGAGCTTAAATAACCAAAATCATCGTCATTTTGGTATTTGTTTAGGACATCAATTAATTGGTTTATGCTTTGGTGGTACATATAGAAATTTATATGCCCCTCTCCATGGAGTTAGTCTTAACCTTCAATTACCTGACTGGAATGACTGGGGTCTAAAGAGTCAGGAAATACGGGCTCAGTTTTATAATTCACTTGTCATTGATCTTAATGAAAATGAAAAGTTACGCGTCCATAAGGTAGAAAATGACGTGATGATGATTGCAACCCAAACAGTTATTACTTGCCAATTTCACCCTGAAAGCGTGGGAACATCTTGCCCTGAGCAGTTGTTTAGCGGGATAATTCAAAATTTCCTATAATAGATTGATGGTTTGTCCTAAGATAAATGGCGTATATGATTCTAAAACAATTTCTGAGCTATTAAAGCTTGGTGTTCGGTGTTTTAGTTTTGACTTTAGACCGCAAAGCTTAAATTTTGTTCAGCATTATCGAGTTCTAGAGATTCTTAAAGAAATTGGTATAACTCAAGATAAGAAATTTACTTTTCATTTTGGAAATGAGTTTGCACCATTAATCGAAAAGTTTATTGCTGATCTTAATTCTGAAGTCGGCATTACTGCAGAAAACTGGGAAAGCGGTCTCGTTAGTCTCGAATTTAGTGGTCGAGAAGACTTTTCTCAGATGGATGATTTTGATGTTCCCTATCTTTGGCATCTTTATAAAGGTTCTAAATGGGGAGCAGGACAGCAAGCAAAAAATTTAAGAGGAGTTGTACTTCCTTTCGAATTTTTAGAAGACTCATTTGAAGATGGTTCATTAAATTCTCTATGCGTAAACTTACATACTATTTTTCGCAACTGTGAGTTTCATCTTGAAAGAGACTGGGGTTCTAATATTTTTGCTTCACTCATGGATTTATTTGATTTTTCAGATATGAGCTTTCCTATTGATCAAAATGTTGAAATTTGTTTTAGAAATGTAGATTCCATTAAGCTTGCCAATGGTGTAAGACCTTTTTTAAATCATTCTAAATAATTTTGGAGTCTCTCTATGAATATTCTAATCGTCAATGATGATGGAGTGCATGCAGCCGGTATAAAAGCACTTAAAAAGGCTCTTGATCCTATTGGTAAAGTTACCGTAATTGCTCCTCTTGAGGAACGCTCTACTACTGGACATACACTTACGCTTGATCATGCACTCCGATTGGTAGAGATTGAAAAAGATGTCTATGGTTGTAGTGGATTTCCAGCAGACTGCACTCTCATGGGATTGGCCCATGTACTTAAAGACAATAAGCCAGATGTAGTTGTTTCAGGTATTAATCGTGGAGCAAACTTAGGGCAAGATATTTTTTATTCAGGTACAGCTGCAGGTGCTAGAGAAGCCGTATTTCATAATATTCCCGGCATTTCTATTTCTCTGGTTCTTGAATTTGGTAATTCAAAAGAAAAACCTTTATATGATGTTGCAGGAGAGTGGGCAAGAAAAGTTCTTGAAGCAGGCTTACATAGAGAACTTGAACCACTTGAAATGCTCAATATCAACGTTCCCAATTTAGAAAATCCAAAATCAGCCAAGGCAACTAAACTTGGTTTTAGAAATTATTCTGAAGAAATTTCTCCACGAGAAGACTTTCGAGGCCGACCTTATTTTTGGATAGGTGGCGTCTACAAAGGGCATTCAAACGATGAGGGAACAGATTGCCAGAGCGTCGAACTCGGGCATGTTTCGATCAGTCCGCTTAATCTTATTGGACAAAGTTCCGATACCTTAGATAAGTGGGCAAAGAAAGTTTCAGTACTTTAAATGCCTTTCGATTTAATCGGAGGTGACAAAAATGTTTCGATTGGTTTTGACCATCGTCATTGCGATTTCATTTGCAGGTTGTGCAAACATGATGCGCAGTGGAAAACATATTGTCATTGAACAAGATGATTCATTAACAAATTTATCTCAGCAATACGACATCAGTGTTGCTGATCTAAGAGGTGCAAACAGTGGACGCTCCCCAGTTGCGGGTCAACTTTATTTTATTCCTCAGCGCCGTGGGATTCTTGGTCGTTCTACAGCATCGGTTAATGACGTCAATATTACTGAAGCCTACTTAAATTCAGGCGAGTTTGTTTGGCCCGTTCCGTCGAGTAAAAGAATTTCTTCTGGTTTTGGTAAACGTTGGGGTAAGCACCACGAGGGAATTGATATTCCTGGGAGAATCGGTACAGCGATTGTTGCCGCCGGTGATGGAAAAGTCATCTATTCAGGTTCTGGAATTGGTGGCTATGGAAATATCACTGTAATTCTACATGATAATGGCTATCATACAGTTTATGCACATGCTAAAGAGAATTTAACAGTTGCAGGGCAGAGAGTCTATAAAGGCCAGGTAATTTCTAAACTTGGAAAAACGGGCAGATCAACTGGGCCACACTTACATTTTGAGATTAGAAGAAACAGTCGTCCACTGAATCCAACAAATGTCTTGGCGATGGATGGGGTTAAACGCTAATTCTTTTTATTCACTTTAATAAGTTCTAAATACATTCTTGCAGTATTAATTGCATCTTCAAGCGCTGTGTGGGCAACATCACCCATATTCAAGTATTTCATCATGCCACTGCCTGAAGCACACTCTTTTGGAATAAGACCCATATCAATCATGCCATAGGCGATACTTGATAAATCATTCACTTGATGGTGAAAATGTTCACGCATGAAGTCCCATCCAAAATCGCGGGTCATAAATGGAAGATCAATCGCGTTCATGGACTTTCCAAAAAGAATTTTTTTTCCTCTTGGTGAGTCTTTGAAATATTCAGAAACTTCTGGCAGCTTACAATAATTTGTGATTTCTTGTTTAAGTTCATCTAATGAAATTCCATCTTGATGAGCTTTTTCAATCAATCCCTTGTTGTGCTCAATAACCCAAGGGTCTAGTCTTGGCTTTAAGCTTTCAAAGCTTGGACATTGAACATAGAAATGCTTGGCCATGGAAAGTGGAATCGAATCATCAGATGTATCAAATGGAACCATGGCAAATTCGATGATTAAGTCGTCTTGAGCCAGACCTGTAGCTTCGATATCAAAAGAGAGGTAACGCAAGAGTGCTCCTTAGCGAGAATACCTAAATACTGCTTGAACTGGACAATGATCACTGACCCCATTGAAGGTATCACCAAGTTCAGCTTGTGGAGTAGGTTGGCAACTTGTCTGTGCACAGTGAGCTCCTACTTTCGCAGACACAAACCTTAGTCTTCCATTATGGAGGATATGGTCTAGATGCGATGGAGCCATATTTCCATCATGGCGATCACCTTGCCAATAGGAAGTACAAGCTAAAGATGAACTAGTGTTTCTTAGATCATTAGACTTCATAAAATCTTGGAACTGGGTCGCACCTGGAGTTTGCTCAAAATAGCTTGTTGTATTGAAGTCTCCAAGAATGATCACATCTTTGATCGATTTTTCTCTAAGCTCATCCATCACAACTGATAAGACTTCATGTTGTTCGCGTCTTGTATTCCTATTGCGATCACCAGAGCCTGCTTTTAAATGAACGGCAATAACAGCTAGCTGCTTTTTTAACCTCTTGTTCTTTAAAACAACTACAAGAGCGGGTCGTAATCCATAGTTACAGCGATTTGAAAGTGAAACACGCCAGTCTTCAATTGAGCTAATCAATTCAAACTTTGAACGATCAAAGGCGAGAGCCACTTTTTGATCAGCCGTACCGCCACATTCGGTCATTAAGAGTTGATGGGTAGGAAGGGTTTCGTTGATAATAGATTCAAATAGATCACCATTAATAATCTCTTGAAAGGCCATAATCTCTGACTTGAAATTGTTCAAGACCTCATTGAGAGCAATCGGGTTGGTAGCACCGTCAATTGCTCTAATATCACTTGGTATCCCTTCGATCGCACTAAAATTTCTAATATTATAACTTGATATTTTGAATGAATTGGCAGCTTGAACAAAACCAGTGAAAAATAAGGAAGCGACAAGCAAAATGAGTTTTGAGAAATGAAATTTCATGGCGCTACCTTTAATAAAAAAGTAATTACTCAAATATTTTAGGGATGTATGCTCTCTTATGGCAAACACAAATCGCAATGCTTTTCTTGCTGCGTTAGAGGTAACTGATTGTTATTGTTGCCTCTGATGAGTTCATAAATTTCCTAACAGAAAGCAAACAAGATAATTGTTCAACTTCCCCGATTTTAACCACACACTTTTGGCAAATTCCTTCGCCATAGCAACTCGAAGCGACTGGAAGTTGTTCTTTTCTCAAAAACTCCATAAGAGTTAAATCTAGGTCATGATCATTAACCGTAATAGATTTTACAATTTTCTGACTGGCTGCGCCATAGATGTCAATTTTATTATCTCTTTTCATCGACATATTAATTGGGCATCAGATCTGTCGTCGATTACGAGAGTGTGGTTTTCCTTTGGAAATTCTCCCCATGCCCAGACTTCTCCAAGTTTAGGGCTATGGTAAATTGGAAAATCCATTTTTAAAAATAGATCTAAATTAGCGCTAGAACCTCGTGAAGATTCATAAAGCATACGAGCAGGATCATACAGAAATTGATGTCTAGGAAAAGCAATGTAAGCTTCAAGGTCGTCACTCTTTGATGCCTTGTTGATTGAGTATTGCAAGAGATTATAGATATGTTGTCCCGGATCTCGACCTTTTAATGAAGTCAAAAGCAGTTTGCTATTATCACCAGTGACAAGACATATGGGAGCAGGTCTCAGTGCTGGACGTTGCTGAAGTAACGTTTTTTCACCTTTTACAAACTTGGGATTTTGAAGCTCTACAGATGAAATAAAAATAAAACTCTCATCGCCTTTGTTTCTGGCTACTACATTATAATTAACACCAGGATCGGGTCTTACGAGATAAACTGAGCTTGAATAGAGATCAATGTCAAAATTGCACTTCACGCTAGAATCAGAAAAACTACTGGATTCAAAAGATGGAACCTTGAGGGGTTTAAGTGCCGATTGATTATTTAAAATTTTAGGTAGTTTGGACCATTTTAAACTGGGTAGAGATTCACCGCTTTTTATAACCTGACCTGCTTTAAAAAAAGCACGAGAGGAACTTTCACCTTCAAGTGGCTCCTTAAATCTATCTAGGTAGTTAGCAAAGGGAGAGCCAATTTCCATTGTTTTTGGAAGTAGTTTTTCGGCCAGCTTAAGATAATAATTCATGGACTTAAGCTTATGTCGACTTGTTAGGTCGTAAAGACCTTGCCATAAAGACATCGAATCCTTTTGATTAAAATAGTCATAAAAGATCCATTCATTATTTTTATATAATCCAATTTGTAGTCTGGCCCAAGGGGATGTGGTAGCAGGCCTGACTGACATTTGTTGTAAAATGGTTATGATAAGCTCTTCTTCGATACTAAGTGGGACTCTATCAAAAGCTTTAAACAAGACTTCATTATCTTCTATCGTATGTGTCGCAAGACTTTCTTTCTCACGACATGAAAGTTCTTGGACGGCTTTTTGCTTGAGAGGCAGTTGAGTATTAGCATTGTCTATGAGGTCAATGTAAGAACCGCAGCTAGACAGACTAAATAAAATAATAAAAACATTAGCCAGGCGTAATAGTCGGGTAATTGGAAGGTGTTTTATATTTAATAAAACAAATGCTTTAATCAAGTTCAGTAGAAAGCTGGAAGTAGCTGAAAACATGGCCAAAAGAGGTTCCTGGGAAGTCTATTTAGACTCTATTGTAATTGGCCTAGGGGCAGAGTGCAACGAGGCTTTAGATTATTTTGCTGGAAATAATTGCCTCAAGTTCTTTTCGCTTTTATAGAATAAATTTTTGCGTATAATAAAAGTGTGGATGACAGGATGTTGACCACGTAGAGGCAGGATGCCGAAAAGAAGGGAGCTTTTGCAGGGGCTCCCTTTTTTTATTTCTTTTTTTGAATATGACGATACATCTTATAAAAATGACTGGTTCAGAATATAAAAAGTTCTATGAACGAAGTATTCCAGACTACGCAAAAGATAAAGAGCAATCTGATAACTTGTCACCACAAGAAGCCTTAGACTCAGCTCATAAGCAATTTAAAGAACTTCTGCCTCAGGGTTTAAATACTCCTAAGAACTTTTTCTTTTCGATCTTTGATAATGAGTCCAAGCAAAGCATTGGTGATGTTTGGTTAGCAGATCGATCAATGAAGGGATCTCTCTATATCTTTGATCTTTTTCTTGCCCCAGAGGCGAGAGGAAAAGGTTTTGGAAAGCTAGTGATGTCAGAGTTAGAAGTAGAAACAAAGAAGCTTGGCTTTAATGCCTTACGCTTACACGTCTTTGGGCATAATACGGTAGCCAGAAGGCTTTATGAAAGTGCCGGTTACATCATAACAAATATTAATATGCTTAAAGAGTTTTAAACTTTTGGGAAAAACTCATTTTGCTCATTAATTTTGTGATCTAGTGGGAACGGCTTGTTAAATTCTTCTACAGAATAAACTCCAGGTCCAAGGTTAAGAGAAATTCTTAATCTCTCCATTGTTTCTGGAGCAAAGGGATGGAGCATAATAAGAACATTTTTTAAAATATAGAAGCATGAATAGAGAGCGTCTTGACGCTCTTTAAGATCATGTCTGTCATCATGAGGCTTATATTGATTGAAAAGACCATTAACGATTCGAGCATAGTTCTCAATTAAAAAGAGAAGTTTTGAATACTCTGCTTTTTCCATGGCCTTACAATAGGCTTGAACTATTTTTAATGTTTCTTTTTGAACTTTATCAAGCACTTCACCCCTTGGAACGATTCCGTTGAATTTCGAGTGGACAGCAGAGATTGGTTTTTCAAAGGATGCATTTAGTGGCCCGGCCAAAAACTCATTTCTTTGTTTGAAAGTTTCAAAGTCAAAATTAGATGATTTCTCGCTTAGACTTAGCAAGGCTAAAAAGTATCGAACTTGATCTGGAGAGTAACCCATTTCATCAATCAGTTGATCGGCAGTATAAAAGTTTCCTGTTGATTTACTCATCTTTTGGCCATCAATTTGAAGATGAAAGCAGCTAAAAATATCTGTAAATTGAAGATCGCCTTGCTTTGGTAATGAATGCTTGTCTTTATTAATCCCAAGCCACATTGCTCCTTGCATGAGCACATAAAAATAGACGTTATCTTGTCCTAAAAATTGATAAACATTTGCTTCGTTGTCATTCCAATATTTTTTATAGTCTTCTTCTGGTAAGCCCTTTTTCTTAAGAGCGACCTTGGTAAATGAGATCGGTGCAATTAAAGATTCAGGCCAAACGTAGAGAGATTTTCCCTTCATGGCATGGTCGATACTTTCTGGTACCGGAATGCCCCAAGCTACATCTCTGGTGATAGAGCGGTGGGCCCATGCATCGACTAATTCTGATTCAACACCATTTGATTTAAGTATGTCCTTTGCTTTGTTCAGATCATCTAGGTTATCAAATTGAGCGACAATCTTTTTTCCTGGGGCATATCGACTCTTAAGGTTAGGTAATGAATCTTTTAATTCCTTAAATTTTTCTTCATGAGTATTATCAAAAATTATAGAAGGTGAAACAGTTGGCAGAACTTCACTGATAATATTCTTGCGCCATGTTCTTTGTTTACTCTCGATCCACTCTTTGAGCGTATCACTGACTTGCCACATATCGAGCCACCAATGATCGGTCTCTTTTAGGACGGGGGTAGCATCACTAATGGCGCTCTTAGGATTTTTTAGTACATTTGGCTCATACTGTGTGCCACACTTATCACACTCATCGCTATATGCTTTTTGATTGTCACAATGAGAATTAGGACAAGTGCCGTAGACATAACGATCTGGTAGAAAGAGATTCATTTTTGGATCGAACCACTGCTCACTCGACTTTTTCGATAACATTTTATTGTTATAAAGCTTGGTTAGAAAATCCTGACATAAATCTTTATGTGCTTCAAAATTTTCTTCTCTAGATGTACCCGTGTAGACATCAAGTCCAATAGAGTATTTTTGCATCGTTTGAGACTGCTTAGCATGAATTTCGTTAATAAATTCTTGGGTCGATTTGCCTTGAGTTTTGGCAGCGACTTCTGAGGTTGATCCGTGATCATCTGTGCCACATACGAATAAGACATTATCAGCACCAATTAGCATTCTAAGCCAACGAGCATAAATATCAGAAGGGACATGAGCACCGGCTAAGTGACCCAAGTGAAGTGGTCCATTCGCGTATGGCATACCAGCAGTAACAACGGCTTTTTTAGGGCGTTTTAAGCGCGCCAGAACACTTGGAATATCTTGTTTAGGCTTATGGTGGTTTTGTTCGCTCATTAAAAAACTTCTCTTGTGATCGGATAGGACCACAATAATGTAATTTTAATAAGTTAGCAAGATGGAGACTTAGTTCAACTTACAGGTTTTTAATTTTTTGGTAGGTGATTTCAGGCTGATAGAAACGGCTTTTTTATCCTTACATTCAATCATAGCAGCTAATGGACTCTTGGGACTTTCATTGTCAGCTCCAAGAAGCATTCGTAATTGCGGATTTGAAAAAGCACAATACTGATCTAAATATTCTGCATCATCATAAACTGGGGGACTAATGAATGTTTCTTCTTTCTTATTTTGTGGGCAATACAACACATAATAACAATCTTGGCTTTCAGCGCCCTCAAATCTTTGACAGCCTTTTTCTAGAAAAATAACTTGGGCCGAGTAGGAGTTCTTGTTTTGTTTCCATTCCAGAGAGCAATTCTTTGACGAGTCATGGCCTTGAAATTGATTCATTGAGAAACGATCAAGGCAATCATTTGCCAAAATGCTGAAGGAGATTAATAAACTAATAATTAAGAAAAAAAGTTTCATCTTAAATGTTTTCCTTAACTTTTAAGTTGGGCGGCATCAATAAAGTTCATATAACTTACATTCTCGCAGCGATTTGAAGAGCCATTTGTACTTTGGTTACTAGACCAATAACAAACCTTGCTAATTTGTTGAGGATTTGACGGGTCATACTCTTGACCACCTGAAGTTTCAAAGTGAGAAAAAATAACAGCGTGGCCAGTTCCACCCCTGGTACTATCTCTTTGCAGAAGGATTGGATCACTTTTTCTTGGAAAGCCTGCTGAAAAGTCTTCTTGAAGCTTTTGACTTCTTGATTCGGCACTTCCTCTAATAACAATTCGTCTCGTACTTCCGAGGTCATACTCTTGCATAAAGGCTTGCAAGCCATTTGGTCCAACAAAGAGACGATATGCTGCAGGAAAAGGGCTAGAGCACGTAAAACGACTTTGTAGTTGATCCCAGTCAGAGCGAGTTTTAGCAATCTGAATCATCGCTAAGTAACTTGCCGTTGAGCAATTTGAAACATGACAGCGAGCTGATTCTCTAACAGGTCTGTCGTTAGAAAGATCGTCCATCGCCTGGCAAATTTTTTGTACATTGGCCGTACTCATTCTCATGCTATATCGACAATTTGTTGGCGGTTCACCAGTTATTGATTGGAAAAATTCATCGGGATCACTAAAGTTACTATCTACAGTTGCTAAGTTTGTTTCAAGAACTTCTTTAGCAGCAATTGATGCTTTATAGTCTTCTTCAGAAATAGTTTGAATTATATCTTCAGGTAAAATTGTCACGTTTGATCTGTGCTCACCAACCCTTTCTTTTTCAGGTTTTGTTTCTGATGCTTGTGCGAAACTGCGACTATTAGTTGTTTTGTCGCTGATAACTTCATCAATTGTTGCTTTACATATAGGAAGAGGGGGCATGACTGTAACATTCGCTTTATAGGGATACTCATTTGAAATTGAGTAATGCAAAATTGGGTATCTGGCAGAATCAAGCTCTAAAGATCTTTGAGCGTGAACTTGAAACGAAAAGAGAATTAATATTACAAGTCTTGTCATTCATTCATTATAAGAGAGTTAGTCTGTCCAAAGCTAATGAGCAAAATTGTCCAGCGCTGAATCATTGTAATATTAATGGCTTAGGTCTTTTGTTCGATGATGTTTCTATGCCAATTCTTGTGGGCAATATTCAAGAATTTTTCAGCGCCTAATCCTTAATCAGCCAGCTAATAAAATGCTCGATGAGCTTATTATTCAGTAATGGCTAAATCTAAAAAATAGAATGTAAAGGATCGATTAAATAACTTTTTAGAATAATACAGAGATTGCTTAAGCCCTTAAACTTTGAGACATTAACGCTTTAAGAACCATTAACTTAGGTCTTTCATGAAGCTTTGTATTTTGTCCCGTGGTCCAAAACTTTACTCTACTTCTAGACTTGTAGAAGAGGCTGAACTAGCTGGTCATCAGGTAGAAGTTATTGATCCTACACGATGCTTTATGAATATAGCTTCAGGTAAGCCAATCGTTCACTATAAGAATAAAGATCTAGATTACTTTGACGCTGTCATTCCTCGTATCGGAGCTTCTATAACTTTTTATGGAACTGCTGTTTTAAGACAGTTTGAAATGAGTGGAGCTTATGCGGCCAATGAATCAGTCGCAATAACAAGGTCGAGGGATAAGCTTCGCTCTCTCCAGATTATGTCCAAGCATGGTTTGGGTATGCCGATTACAGGTTTTGCTCACTCCACCAGAATGACCAATGATCTCATCAAAATGGTTGGAGGTGCTCCTTGTATTATAAAAATGCTTGAGGGAACTCAAGGCAAAGGTGTGGTTCTAGCAGAAAGCAATAAAGCCGCGGAAGGTGTTATCGATATGCTTAGAGGATTAAATGCTCACTTTCTGGTACAGGAGTTTATTAAAGAGGCGGGTGGTGCCGATATTCGTTGCTTTGTTGTTGGGGATAAAGTTATTGCTTCAATGATGAGACAAGGTGCTGAGGGTGAGTACCGATCTAATCTTCACCTTGGTGGCTCAGCTAAAGCCGTTACTATTACTCCGGAAGAAAGAGCAGCTGCTATGAAGGCAGCTAAAGTTATGGGGCTAAATGTCGCTGGTGTTGACATTCTCAGGTCCAAACGCGGCCCTTTGATTATGGAAGTAAATTCTTCTCCTGGCCTAGAAGGGATCGAAAAATATACGTCAAAAAATGTTGCATCCTCAATCATCAAATATATTGAAAAAGCCTTGGTCGAGAAGAAAACTAATAAAACTAAAGGTAAAGGCTAATGCAGCCAAAATTTGTCCTTGATGGGCAAATTATAAAACCAGGAGAAAGAAAGAAAATTTTTCTTCGAGTTGCTGCTCTTTACGATTACACAGATATTAGCATCCCAATCGAAGTTGTAAGAGGTAAAATAGATGGACCTACAATGTTTATTTCTGCAGCGATTCATGGCGATGAGATCAACGGAGTCGAGATCGTCAAAAGAGTTCTAAAGCGCGTTTCAATCGATAAATTAAAAGGCACTCTTATAGCGATTCCAATTGTTAATGTCTTTGGTTTCAACAATCTATCAAGATACTTACCAGATAGAAGAGACTTAAACCGCTCTTTTCCTGGACAAAAATCTGGCTCGCTTGCTTCAAGGCTTGCCTCAATCTTTATGAAAGAAATTGTTAGTAAGTGCACACATGGAATTGATCTACATACAGGTGCAGTACATCGAACAAACCTTCCGCAAATTAGAGCATGTTTAGATGACCCCGCTACAAAAACGTTAGCTAAGGCTTTTGGCGTTCCTGTTGTGATTGATTCATCTCTAAGAGATGGTTCCTTAAGAGAGGCTGCTAGAAGAAAAGGCATTCCAATGCTTTTATTTGAGGGCGGCGAGGCATTGAGGTTTGAAGAAAGTATTATTAAGACCGGTGTCAAAGGCTGTATCAGCACAATGAGAAGTATTGGTATGCTGCCAAAACTTAAACAGGTTGAAAATAAAGCGGAACAAAAAATTTATATCGCGAACGATAGCTATTGGATTAGAGCGCCTCATAGTGGATCATTCATTATTAATAAGAATATTGGTGCCAGAGTTAATAAGGGGGATTTATTAGCGAAAATTTCCGACCCATTTGGAGAAAGTATCCACCATGTTCTAGCCGATCAGGATGGTATCCTCATTGGTTTAACTAAAATTCCATTGGTCAGTTGTGGCGATGCTATGTTTCACGTTGCTCGCTTTAACAATGCAAGAAATGTTCATAAGGCAATTGAATCCTATGATGAACTTATTTAGACTTTTTTAATGCTAGGTATGCTTTAGATGGGTCAATAATAAATCGTCCTTTCATTGCCTGACGTCCAAAAAGCATTTGAAATCCCATTAATGAACGATTCGTTAGTGTTATTTGAATTGTCCATTCCTCACCAAACAAAACAGCAGTTGTTTCGATGACGGGTCTTCTTTCCAGTTGCCCGTTGGATGAGCGAACTTTTCGGAATTCTAATACTTCATGATCGATTTTCTTCAGTTTTAGTCCGTCTAGAACTTCATGAACAATTTTACATTTAACAAAAGTTTTTTTGCCTTTTTTATAAATCTCTAAATCTTCTGCGTGCAATGAAGATGTAGCAGCCCCTGAATCTGTTTTAATTTTTAATGATTTAATTCCTAGATCGGGAAGTGAAATATGTTCTTTCCAGCCAATACATTTTTTCATGAATCTAGCCTCATTTTAGTAATTTTGTTAAAATTTTATTTAAGCCGTTAGCAAAGCTTTGTCTATCGTTTGCGCCGTAGGGCGCAGGACCACCAGTATTCATTCCTTCGTCTCGAAGGTTACTCATGAAGTCACGAATGCTCAGTCGTTCACTAATATTTTCTTCGGTATAGATCTCACCTCTAGGATTGATTGCCGTCGCATCTTTTTCAACGACCTTTGCAGCTAGTGGTATATCAGCGGTGATGACCAAATCACCTTTGTTTACGTTATCAACAATATATTGATCGGCTACATCGGCTCCGTGCTCGACTTGAATGAAACGGATGAGGGGAGAATGAGGAATCGACATGTAGGAGTTCGCGACCAAACAGACATTAATATTTAGACGAGCAGCAGATTTATAGACTAAATCTTTAGCTTCACGAGGACAGGCGTCGGCATCAATCCATAGTTTAAAATCTTCCATACAAAATATCTTAGCATGTTTTACAAGTATTCATAGAAAAAGTAAGTAAAGCCAATGGCATGAGACCAATTAACCTTTTGTTCAAAGAGGGGAGAGTTCTTGTTCGAGTTTTGACTGGCATCATTAAGAATACTACCAATAAATATCGATAGGTCTCCTCTTGTATGCAAAAGCGCAAGAGATATATTTGTAACGACATATCCTGAATTTGAACTGTATTCATTTCTGGTTGGGGTTATAAATTTAGGAGCAACATTATAGAGATAAGATGTATATTTTTTCGAAGCCCAATAAGCTGATAGCCCTGCAATTAAAGAGAAGTTTTCGCTTAGATCATAAAAACCATATAAAAGAGGATTGAAGACTATTCCTCTTTCTTTTGTAAATTTCAAATCACTTGATATCGCAACTCGAACTGGAATATTGATAGAGAGTCTAAAACCTTCAGCATTTCTTTTATTAAAAAAATGGTAGATGAAACCAGGTCCTACTTCACCAATAGTATCTAGTTTTGGCATTCCTTCGCGAGCTTTACTGTCTTTGGTACTAACGGGTAAGGAGCCACCGATACTTAAATTGATCTCCATCTTGTCGGAGTAAAAAAATCTTGTTCTAGCTCCTCCATCTTCATCAATTCGATATATATCACCACGATAAATGACCGTTGGAAATGGAACAAAGAGTGTGTTTGTTTGAGATGATCCAGGATAGTGAGGAATTGAGGCATAGACTGCTCCAAATCCAGCCTCAAACAAACCTTGATTTCTTTTGAAGCTTGATTGAGCAGATGCAAGCTGTGGAATCAATAAGATGATAAAGATAATTATTTTCATAAATTCAGTACCTTAGCTCATGCATTATTGTTAGTATATAGTGATTTGCTCTTTTATATCTATCTAGAAAGTAATACTAACACTTCATTAAATTCTTGGAGGTTAGGATGAAAGCATTTTTGACAATTATTTTAATTTCAGCTTCTATGGGAGTCATGGCCGACACTTTTATGTGCGAGATGAAAGTAGGACAATTTCAAAGAAAGACCGAGTATGCTGATTATAGAGGTCGATCTGTTTTAGTTGAGATGGGTGACTTTAGCTGCAGTGGTATAATTGACAGTAATTTAACTGTTACAACTACGATTCAATCTGGAACGACGGATGAAGTTAAAAGTGACAGTGGTCAAGGATTCTCTTCTGTCATAATGTACACGCTGGATCAGTGGGGAGATGGACAAGAAAGACTTGAGTGCACTTGCTCACTTAATTAAGAATTCTTTCCATTCATCTAAATCTTTTGGCATTCGCCCGGATAAAGCTTCTTTTATTCGGGCTTTTTTTGTTTTTAAGTTTCGTTGGATAAGTTCAATCTCACCTGGTGTTAGATAGTTTTTTTGCTTGATCACGAGGTCTTTGCTAGAAAGTAGTCGGTACTGCCACCTCTTGTAGGCGATGAGGCCATCACCATAACCTTTAAGAACCGTTTTTAGATCTGTCTGTCTTTCATAGCGGTAGCGATATTTTTTTAATAAGACTTTTATTCCAATAGGAACAACTCCTGTTAAAAAGCTCTTTCTAGCATAATCTACTGTGTGCTCGAGTTCATGTGCGATTACAGCATAAAGAGCATTCCTTGGAATATCGAGAGCAAATATTTTTGGATTAATGCCAATCCTGTAGCGATGCTTTCCAACTACTCTGCCAAGTTTAAAGTTACTGATCATAAAAAATTCATCAGAATCGATACTAAAAAGATCTATTTTAATCTTTTCTTTTAGTAATGATGGATGTGTTTTTTGAATAATATTTTCAATGATACTCTTAATGAGTCTTGTTTGTTTTGCTGTTAGTTCTCTTTTTGTAATATCTCTTTTTTGATTTGTCTTAAATGGAACTAAAACCTTTTCAAGTGCCAGAAATAGAGCAATCTTATGAGAACAGCCTTTATATTGTGTAGAGTACGATTCAGTACCCATTATATTAAGGACTGATTCATTAATTTCTAGATCTTTATTGATATACCTGCTTTCTACTGACTCTTCACAGCCTGCTCTCACCGGTAGCTCTAGCTTTTTAGATGTCTTGATCAATAACTTTTCAGGTAGCTCTGATTTATCATCACTACGGAGAGCATATTCTAGGGTATCTAATGAACTTTGAATTGTAGGATTAACTGTCTCGAATTGGAGTATTCCTGCAGATAAGTTGATGGAATAGTATGCGATGAAAATGAGAAGATATTTTAGTTTTTGCATGCTGCTATTTAAAGCAATCTATATTCCAATGAAAACTTGTTATATTAGATACTTGGCCGAGATGAAGCGTCTAAAGAATAGACGGCCGTTAGTTTGCCAATTTTATCGTATCAAAGCCTTTGCCGTTTGGCTTAAAAACTCCACGCTCGGTTACAACAAGATCGACAACACCAACACCGGTTAGAGGTAAGCTGCAGTTTGGCACTAGTTTCTCACTTCCTGCTTTATCAGCATGAGACATCATGATGATGACTGTTTTAGCACCGTTTACGAGGTCCATAGCGCCACCCATTCCAGTCACTTTTTTTCCCGGAACCATCCAGTTTGCTAGATTTCCTTGAGCATCAACTTCCATTCCACCAAGTACACAAAAATCAATATGACCACCGCGAATCATACCAAAGCTCATAGAACTATCGAAGAAAGAAGCACCTTCTTTAATACTTATTGTTTCTTTACCTGCATTGATAAGTGTGGCCGACACCTCATCTTTTAGTGGTCGACCTTTTACTCCAAGGACACCATTTTCAGAGTGGATCATAATATCCATTTCTGGAGTGATACGAGAAGCAACTATCGTAGGCATTCCAATTCCTAGATTAACACTTGAGCCCGGATTAAAAAGCTTGACGACCTCATCGGCCATTTGTTCTTTGGACCAACTCATGAATCAATTCCTTCAATTTTTAGAAACTCAATATCATTCTGATAGTCTTTACCTTGGAAAATATATTGCACAAAGAGACCTGGTAGATGTACATCTTCAGCCGCAATTTCACCCAGCTCTACTAACTCTTCAACTTCTACAATAGTTGTTTTCGCTGCCATTGCCATTAAAGGGGAGAAGTTTCTCGCCGTCTCTTTGAACCATAGATTACCGTATTTATCGCCTTTTTGAGCTTTAATAATCGCATAGTCTGCATGCAGGGGAAGTTCTAGAATACAAGGTTTGTCGAAATGTTTAACTTCTTTTCCTTCAGCAATAAGGGTTCCATAGCCTGTAGGAGTGTAGAAACCTCTAATACCCATACCAGCGGCACGAATGCGCTCTGAAAAAGTTCCTTGGGGTACTAATTCAACATCAATCTCATTATTCATCATTTGTGATTCTAGATCCGGGTTACCACCAACATATGAGCAGTAGGCTTTTTTGATTTTCTTTTGTATCAATATTTTAACTAAACCTCGTCCCGAGTTGCCAATATTATTGGAGATGACTGTAAGGTCTTTAATGTCCATTTTTTCTAGCGCATCGATGCAGTTTTCTGCAATTCCACATAAGCCAAAACCACCGCTCATGAGGCTCATGCCACTTTTAAAATCTCTTAATGCTTCGAAAGCATCCTTACACACTTTAGTCATTGATTACCTTAAGTAGTTTATCAAGTGAGTCACTTAGAAGTTGTGGCTCCATAGTCATCGCTGGAGATAAAATAGCATCACTTAAGTGATTGTAAACAAAAAGACCTTCTTTTTGATAGGATTCAAATTCAATTTTTTTATGATGCTCAATGATTCCTAAAAGTCCAAGATGTCGTACAGCCTTTATATTTTTTGATTGTGTTGCGAGTTTGAGCTTACTATCAAAAATATCGATATTCTTTTTTAATTTTAGATGAAAGTTTGGGTCCTCAATTATTTTGAAGACACCGTTTAAGGCAGCAAGTCCCAAGGGGTGGCCATAATTAGTAAGACCGCAAGAGAGAATATTGTTTTCATAATATTCAGCCACCCATGGGGCAGTCCAGACGGCTCCAAAGGGAATAAAGCCGCCTGTTATGGCCTTGGCCATACAAACCATATCTGGTCTGATTGGATAGTGATGAAAGCCCATGGCCTTACCTGTTCTATAAAATCCAGTCACAACTTCATCAACAATGAGCTTGATATCGAATTCATCACATAAGGCCTGAATACCTGCCCACCACGAATCAGGTAGGACCCAGACACCATTTCCGCCACTCACTGTTTCGATAATAAACGCCGCAATATTTTCTGGTCCATGCTTTGAAATGATATCTCGTGTTTCTGTTAGGTCTGGATCATCTATTGGTTCAGGGATGCGAATAGCATCACTACCTTGTGGAAAATAAGGTTCATGACGCCAATCGCCTGTAGCGGCCAAGGCTCCCATCGTTGCCCCATGATAAGATTTTTTACGAGCCAGTATCTTATGTTTCCCAGTAGCTATCTTAATCATTTTTAGAGCGTTTTCTACAGACTCAGCCCCTGAAACGGTCCAAAATATTTTTCCCTCATGTCCGATCAAATTTACTAGTTTTTGCGCCATGAGGTCTTTAAGAGGAAATATAGATTTTGGAGAAGCAATGGACAAACCATCATCAATTTGTTTTTTGACACAATCTAAAATAGTCGCATTATTCAAACCAAAGCCTGCTTGAAAGCTAATGCCTGATAGGTCAATTAATGTTTCACCAGTTTCAAGCAGCATTGAGCAGTCTTGATTAGACTTTATAGGTAATGGCTTGATACCTTTTTGAGCAGACCAGGTGATATAATAAGGTAAATCCATTTTAATTCAGAACAAAATGTCCTGCCTCCAAACGGTAATCAATTTTTTTAAAATTTTTATCCTCAGTAGGACAGCCACGCCAAAATCTACCGCTACCAGCTCTTAAATCAGAGATGCCTCCACCGCACGTAAATGATGGATCTTGAGCACCTGATTCGTAATGGGAGCATAATGCTTTAGGATAACCTTCATGCGAAGTGAAAAGCTTATACATGTCTTCCATATTTTTAACTTTGGGAACAAGTTTTTCCAAAAGCTGCCAACGAACTTCCGTGGTTGAAGATCGACTAGATTGATCTTCAAGTAATTGAACTTTTTCGCCAAGGCAGTGGTTCGTATGAAAACAAAATCCACTAGAACCTACTGCAACATGTCCAACACGTTCTGAAATATTGGGTGTAACTTCCCAATGCTCCCCTTGATTTTTATCGGATACGATATAATTATGGCCTGAAGTTACTGGAGCGCTTTCAAGAAATGGTCTAGCTTCAGCCACACTATTTTCTTGCAGCAATCGCCTTACGTATAAAGGCCATAGAATACCGGCTCTCGCATTTGTGGTATTAATATTGTTAACGCCAATAAGTAGATTGTGGGTGTTGACTCCCATTAAACCTAAGCAACCAACTAAAGATAAACTTAGCATTTCTGGCGCAAAGTCTGTTTCTGGTACATGAATCAAACATAAATAGTCTTTCGCAGTTTTATGCATATCCCATGTTTGGCCAGAAAGAGATTGCTGATCACTTTGAACATGAACAGTAGAGCAACCTTCTTCAGGTAATTGTAAGTCTCTAAAGTCTGTATAGTTATTAAGAATAACTAGATCGAGTCTCGTTAAGTTGCTACCGTCAACTATTCCTTGAACCTCTTCCATAAGAGGGGAGCAATAGGTTTCACTAGCGCTCCATTGTTGCTGAGCAAGTTCTTCAAGTTTAGAAGTTAACCTTGGGCTTTTTGCAAGCATGAGTTCTCTTCTAATTTGAGCAAGTTCTTTAATTCCAGATCGAAATTGTTCACCGTGCATTCTTCCCCATTCAAGAGGTGAGCCGCCGGTATATTTAATAAGTGGGAATCCTTGATCAGACATTATTGGTTTTCCTCCCAAGCCCACTCTTTTACAAACTCATCCATGGCTTCATAAGTTGCACATAAAATATGGCGATCACCTTCCTCTCTAAATAAACGTCTTAGAGAGTAAGGGAGAGTACCTGCAATCCAGCCTCTTGAACCAGAAAGACCGAATTGATGACCGATATGATTATCAAGCATCTTCTTGAGCTTAATTTCGAATTCACGAGCAAGTTTTACGTAGGCATCATGATTCTTGATTAGTCTTTCCATACCTCTTACATAACTTTCAAATGAAAATTCATCCCCATCCCAAGTTGAGATCATCATTAATGGCTTTTCGATAAAACGGTCTTTTCGAACAAACGTCATGGCAGCTTGTCCACCTAAAAAAACCATTGTGGAATCGGGAGTAATTGCGGAGTCATTACTGGCAAAATAATTTTTGGTGTTAAAGCGATAAGCTTGAGCACCAGTTTCATTGAAAACTAAATTAATCCCTTTTTCTTTTGTAAGCCTTCTAAGTTCAATCAGGAACTTATATGGAACAGCTTCCATCGTATTTTGTGGTAGAGGCTCAATCCAGATCGCAAGGTATTTATTCTTATTGGTTAGCTCTTCGATTTGTTCCAAAATTTGCTCATGATTAGCCGTAGTTGGTGTTTCTAAATGATCAACTTTAAAATAGGGGTCGTTATGATCTGAAAGTGATCTTGAAAGAAATGAGCCTTTTCCAAAACTGTGCTGCTTAAAGGTCAGCATACGATTAGTGTATTTATCGGAAACATACCAAAGACTTTTAGCCACCTTATCGACAGCTTCAGATTGACCAGAACAGGTATAGCCATGGCGTAATTCTTCCGGCATTTGTTTCGATATTTTTTCAACGTTAATTAAAAAATTATGACTCACAAAATTAGAGAGACAGATTTTGTTGTTAACTGTAACGAGGCTGGACCTCATCCACTCACTATCAAGTGAAGAGTGTCCTATCATCGAATCGATAGCGCTATGAAGGGATAGGGCCGGTTTGTGCCACTTCAATGGGCAGCTGTAATAAACAACATCTCTGTAACGTTCAAAATCAGGATAATCTTCTTTTAGATAATTTAGTTCGTAGCCACCTAGGGAAAGATTTATTGAGAGCATACTTGCGGCCATGCGATCGCGATTTCTACCTTGAATACGATTAAAATCTTTAGCCGTTGCCCAAGCAGTTAGTGCGTATTTTAAGAATCTACCTAAGCCGCCACCTTGAAAGTCATTGGCAACTGTCGTATCGATAACGTAGATTGACTTTTCATCTTCAAAATAAGGATCAATACGTAGACCCCTATCTAGAGGGTGTCTTTTTAGTGGAGATGCAAAAACAATAGCAATTAGCTCGTTATCTTTTTCTACCGCAAGGGCAAGACCGAATGGATCTGTCGCAACTTTCTGAAATTTACTGATATCTGTTTGTCTAGTAGGCTCGTAGGTAGATTCCTGCAATTTTTGTATTCTCGAGCGATAATGTTCAAAATTACTTTCATCAACTGAAACTAATGAATGCTTTGTAGAGGCTAAGAATAACTTTCCAATTTCTTCCCATGCACTATTTTGATCTACTGCTTTATTTTGATAATTATTCCACTTTAGGTTGATGAGTAGTCGGTGCCACTCATAGAGGTTATTAGTTCCTCTTTCTTTGGTTTCAACGGTACTCGGTTCCGGTGCTTCCTTGCCATTAAAAATTTTATCGCAAAGAACGTCCATTTCATGAAAAAGAAAGTCCAAGTCTTCCGTTGAAAAGGCTGTGTTTAATCTAAAGCGAAGAGTTCTATCACCTGCAGGGTAGTAAAGAAGACCATGTTTAAATCTATCAGCTATAAACTTATTGCAGATTTCATTGCTTGGGGTTTCAACCGCAAATGCTAGTCCCATGACTCTAGGTCTGGTTAGGTGTGGTTGATATTTCTCAACAAGTTTATTTAGGCGAGCTCTAGTATCTTCTTCAATAGAAATAATGCGCTCTTGAATCTGATCTAGTGCCATACCATGAAGGTAACCACGAATAGCAGAAGCTACTTGAAACTGATCGGGTGTGCGATCCATTCGTTTATGTGAGAGTACCATTCCAACTTGTGCTTTTTTAGCACAGGTCACATAGTCAGGGTTAAGTTGGGAGCCATCTAAGTCTTTCATCTTAAGTGATTTGTGCCAGAAAAAGTCGCGTCCTAGATGAAATCCTGTTTGAACCTCGTCATGAATAACTTTTACATTAAAACTTCGACACATAAGAATTAAGGCTGTGTGAAATCGATCTGAGCTGTAGCGGTCGCCGCCTTCACATTGCATTGTCTCTGTTATGACGGAAAATATATTGCCTGTACAAAGCTTTGTTCTTACTTCTTTAAGGCACTCTACTTCTAACTTTAATGTCGGATCCTTTAACCATTTTGCTGGCACAGTAAAACTTTTCTTTGAAGCATTATCCCAGAACTTTCTCCAACCTTCAGGAATCGGTTGATGAATCTCATCTGCAGGAAGCTCTGGGTATGGACAATATTCTGTTAAGAACTCAGGCCATTCAAATGGTTCGCGTTTAGTTTTGTTCCAAGTTGATGACAGTGTCACCATCATGCGACCATGGAAAGATCCTTCAAAAGCTAATACTTTGTTAGCCCATTTGTTACCACGTTCTTTATAGGCATAGCCTAGAGCTGTTTCATTCGCTTCTGCACCCGAGTTCGTGTAATTAATGAAAATATTTTCCCAATTTGTTTTACGTTTTAAGAATTTTTTAAGGGCGTTATGAACTTGTTTAAATGTTTTTGTATTTGGGTTATTGGTCCATGCCTCAAGAAAGTGTGCCACTCCCATAAAGACGGAAGGATTAAATCCAAGGCCTAAAGTGGCAATTTGACTGGCAGCATCCATCATGAATTGAGTTTGTCCATCTTGGCCTTCAATTGCCATATAGGGACCTTCACTCTTTTCGAGAGAAGTAAGATACGCTTTCTTTTCAGCTGGAATCAGGTTTGATTGATAAAAGTGGGCCAAGCGATCTGTTGCATGCTTTTCAGCTTGTGTATTAATAAGTTCAAGTTTCATAGGTTCCTCGCATTATGAGCGATTAAATATTCTAAAAAT
Organism: uncultured Halobacteriovorax sp.; assembly: GCA_964352175.1. Lineage (GTDB taxonomy): Bacteria > Bdellovibrionota > Bacteriovoracia > Bacteriovoracales > Bacteriovoracaceae > UBA4207. The sequence goes on along the minus strand of CAYGQW010000004.1, from coordinate 4,067 downwards.
GCTTTATAGTTATGACCATTTTGCTTCATCATCATTGGGAACATCGAAATCTTTGTGTGGCCGGGGAATGTATTGGGTTCATTAAGATAGATTTTTCCTTCAATAGTATAAAAGAAATCTATTCTGGCTAAGTCTTTTAGTTTCAGACCTCTAAATGCTTTCATAGCATAGGTCTTAATTTGCTCAGCAACGTTAGGGTCTAAGTTCTCTGCTAATGGGAGTGTTAAAGTTTGGCTATTATCCGAATATTTCTCTTCATATGAGTAAAACTTAGAAGGACAAATAATTTCACCCGGAGCACTACAGACTAGTTTGCCTTCATACTCGTAGACCGCGACTTCTAGTTCTCTTCCAATAACGGTTTGCTCTACAAGGACATAAGCAGAGTAATTAAAGGCTTCTTCAAGAAATTTTTTAATCTCTGTTTCATTGGTAACATGATAGCAACCAACACTGCTGCCTTGACTGGCGGCCTTGATGAAAATATTGCCTGATGCTTTCTTAAAAAAAGTTGTTGTTTTTTGTACTGCCTCGTCATTTAGTTCGGAGAGAAACAAATACGGAGTATTAGGTACTTCAAGCGCATCAAGCCAAAGCTTGGTTGAGACTTTATTAAAACAAAGCCGACTCGACTCAGGGTTAGCTCCTAGGTAAGGCAGACCCATCATTTCAAATACACCTTGAATGTCGCCCGTTTCACCAGGAGGTCCGTGGATACAAGGAATAGCGTAATGAAGATCAACCTTCGTTTCATCTTCAGGCCAAACTATTTCCCCAGCTTTTCGAAGCTCACATTTTTTGCCATTGATATCTCGTCTTGTTCCATCCTTGGTGATTTCTACAAAGTATGGCGAAACTCCATCAATTGTTTTGAGGTGTTCAAGTATAAACTTAGCTGAAATTAATGATATCTCGTGCTCAGTACCGCCGCCGCCACAAATAAGAAGAACATTTTTGTTTTCATTGGGCATAGAGATCCTTCGCTATACCCCAAAGTTTATCTTAGCTCTTTGGGGACTCGCTCCTGGTTGAGTTCAGTAAATAATTTTTTTAAGTCTGCATGACTTAAGGTTTCGCTATCTCTAGAGCCATATGCTCTTATAGATACTGTTTTTGTTTCAATCTCTCGATCACCTATTACGATCATAAAGGGGACTTTAGATTTTTGAATTTGACGAGTCTTGTAACCCATAGATTCATTTCGATTATCAACTCTAATCCTAAGTCCAAGGTCACGAAGTTCGGCTGCAATCAGAGAGGCTTCAGCTTCATGGGTTTCATTATTTACCGGAACTATAATAGCTTGTTCAGGTGCAATCCAAAATGGGAATGCAGCTCCAACGTGCTCAATAAAAACACCAATGAATCTTTCAAGGGAGCCAAGAAGTGCTCTGTGAATAACGACTGGTCTTTCTTCTTTACCTTCTTGATTTGTAAATGTGAGATCAAAGCGATCAGGAAGTTGGAAGTCCAGTTGGATTGTTCCTAGCTGATAATAGCGGCCAAGGGCATCAGCTATCTCAACATCAATTTTAGGACCATAGAAAGCGCCGTCGCCTTTTTTAACCTGATAAGTATGTCCAGAAGCATCAAGCGCATCTCTTAAAGCGCCCTCAGCTATATCCCAAGTCTTATCATCACCAGACTTCTCTTCAGGTCTTGTTGAAAGATTAACTTTAATGCCAGTAAAGCCAAAGTGTTCATAACAAATGAAGAACATTCGCATGAGATCTTGAATTTCACCTTGAACTTTATCCATTGGTAAAAAGACGTGAGCATCGTCTTGGCAGAAAGTTCTAACACGAGTTAGACCTGCTACTGCTCCAGCTTTTTCATAGCGGTGTAATCGTCCAAAGTCAGCGTAGCGAAGAGGTAGATCACGGTAGCTGTACTTGTAATGTTTAAACATCAACATATGACAAGGACAGTTCATTGGTTTAACGGCGTATTCTCTGTCATCAATATTAGAGAAATACATATTCTCTTTATAGTGAGCATAGTGACCAGAAGTATGCCAAAGCTCTGAATCAAGAATTTGAGGAGTGATTACTTCGGAGTATCCAAATTTGTCATAAAGACGTCTCATGAAAGCGACGAGCTCATTGTAGATGAATGCACCCTTAGGCATGAAGAATGGAGAAGCCGGAGCAACTTGTTCAAAATGAAAAAGCTCTAGCTCTTTACCAAGTTTTCTATGGTCGCGGCGTTTGGCTTCTTCAAGCATCTTAAGATGGTCTTGTAATTCTTCTTTTGTAGAAAAACATACAGCATACACACGCTGAAGCATCTGGTTTTTTTCACTACCACGCCAATAAGCACCTGCTACGTGAGTAAGTTTAAAGCTAAATGGTAAATTATTTGTATTCTCTACGTGAGGTCCACGACAAAGATCAATAAAGTCACCTTGAGTGAAAAAAGAGATTTCCTCATCTGCTGGAATATCACTAATTAATTCAACTTTTAGTTTTTGATTGATTTCAGAGAAGTGCTTGATCGCTTCATCACGCTTCATCACTTTACGTTCGATAGGTAGCTTCTTTTTAATAAGCTCTTTCATTTTTTTATCGATCTGTTTGAGGTCGCTTTCGTTTAAGCGATGTTCCATCTCGACGTCATAGTAAAAGCCGTGATCAATAACCGGACCTACGCCAAACTCGACATGCTCGTTAGGAAAAACATGGGTTATCGCCTGGGCCATCAGATGGGCCATGGAGTGTCTAATTGTGTCAATTTTGTATTCTTGTGATTGTGCCACGTGCAACTACCCGAAAAAGTGCTCTAACTAGCTAAAATAGCAACGTTTATAATCCATCAACACTACCAAGGCGCTAACTATAAATCAATGAGTTAAAGGTGAATTTTTACACGGTCTGTGTCGTGAGTTTTGACCAATCGTCATGCGGCGTGATAAGTAAGATGCTAAGCCTTGAATACCCTGTAAAGGGTCTAATAGGTTAAGCCACCTTGCGGGGGAATTTACGTGATAAATGAAGAAATGGCAGGTTTACAAAGTACAGACAATGTAACTCTTAAACCTAATAACATTGAAAGCTCGTTAGCTTTTCTAGATCGTAGCGAAGATACGCTACAATTAACTGGCGACGCTACTAACCAAGCCGCATTAGGGCGCTCCTTTTATCAGCTAGGTAAGCTTCATTATGATAAAGCAGACCTTATTAGAGCTGAAGAAAACTTCATTCTCTCTTTAAAATGTGGTGAAAGACCACGTGATATCTTTTCAATGATTAAGGTTTATGGCTTTTTAATAAGAATTGCCTCTGAAAGATTAGAAAATACAAAAGCATCACTTTATATCACCGAAGCAGACTCACTTGTAGACGAAATGACGGCAAATCTTGCAAGTTTAAGCGCTGAGTATTTTTACAATGTCGGTATTGTTAAAAACTACAGCTCTAAATTTGATGAAGCTAAGCAAAATTTTGAGTTAGCTTATAAGCGCTCAAAAGAAGAAAACGAGCCTGAACTTCTAGCGAAATGCCTTCTTGCACTTGCAATGAATGCAACAAATCGCCAAGATAATACTGCTGCTCGTGATTACCTAACTCAACTCAACCAGCTTCTAACAATCATTACAAAAAATTACCTTCTAGGTGCTATGTATCACCATCTTGCTAAAGTTGAGTTAGCTGATGAAAACTATGAAATCGCTCTAGAAAATCTTGATAAGGCCAATCGTATCCTTAATGAAAAGAAGTGTTGGAACCTTTACGGGTACGTTCTTCTGGCAAAAGGCATGGCACATAAATTCTCAGGCAAATATGAACTTGCCCTTGAGTACTTTGGCCTTGCTTTGGATACAGTTGATAAGCGCGTCTTTAAGCGCCTAACAGATATGCTTCAAAAAGAAGTGGATGATGTTAATGATTCAAGTGTTGATATCTTCCTCGACAGAGTTAATCGTAAGGTTAAGGAAAGAAGTCTTGGAACCATCGACTTTAAGCACCGCTTTGTTCTACTCGAGATCCTTTTCTTGTTAGCCAAAAATCCTGGTAGTTATTACGATAAAGACCAGCTTGCGAGCATGATTTGGAAAGATGAATACAACC
>CAYGQW010000003.1:0-34513 GCA_964352175.1 uncultured Halobacteriovorax sp. | reverse complement strand
ATTTTGATCCCCTTCCAAATGTAAATTTTGAGCTAAAACACGCCTAGCTAATTCTTTTTCTGTTTTCTTTTTTGAGTGTCCTTCAAGCGACAAAATACTTTGCCCTTGAATTTTTAAAGTGATGTGAAATTTTCCAGTGTCGACTTCAATCGCATCATAAATTGGAGCTTCCTTATAGAGCGCCATTGTTTTTTCTTGAAGTCGAGTCTTAGGATCAAAGTCATTCAGCCTACTAGCATCATAAAATGGATGTTCTAGAAGCTTAGTCGTATTGCTAAAAGCTTCTTCTAAAGCCTGTTTACCACTATCTTTGGCCACCGCCGCCATCATTGCTTCAAAAGCATCGGCCAGTGCACTTCCGGAGAGATAGTTTTTATCCATGAACTCACCTTTACCGACTATCAGCAAGTCTTGTAGATCAAGACATTTAGCCAACTCGGTAAAGCTAATTTCATTAACCAGGGCCGCTCTTAGTTTAGACAGATCACCTTCTGGTAGATGGTTAAATTTTTCGAAGAGGTTTTCACTAACGATTGCGCCTAATAAGGAATCGCCAAGAAACTCTAATCGCTCATTACTCTTGATACCCTTATCTTTGGCATCATTCATAAATGAACGATGAATAAGCGCCTTGAGAGGCCACTCATAGCTTTTAAAAGTGATGCCTAGTTTGGCTTCAAGCCGTCCAAGAGCATCTATTGTTTGTGGGAGTTGGGCAAAGTTACGAAAAAAATGCGCAGCATCATTGGAACGTAAAACTACGTCCCTAGCGTTATTAAGGGCAAACTCAGTGAAGCTTTGCTTCGCGTTTGTTTGTAAGGTCGTCTGCTGCATATTATCCACGTTATTCGAATGTCTTGCCCTGTGTTAACACCCAATATTCATAAGAGCAAGTCCGGCGACATAAGTTGTCGTCTAGGCATGAAATAGCTACACTAGGCCTCTAAAATGACTGAAATCTATGTAAGTTTTACTAAGTCAGAGAATTATTATGGCCAATTCTGAAGTTGAACCAATTTCTTCTGAGCAAAGCGAACCAGGACCAAAAGAACTGGGTGCTTGGCAGTCTTTATTTTTTAGTGATCTAAAAAGTAAGGGAAGAAGTATCAACACTTTAAAAAACTATCGAACTGATCTTGATTGCTTTAATACTTATTTATCTCAATCAAACCTAAGGCCTGACTTATCTCAATTTGGCGTGAGTGATGTTCAAGCATATGGAGCTTATCTTGATCAACGCTATTCATCAGACAATTCGAGAAGAAGAAGAGTTCAAGCGTTAAGATTATTTTTCGACTTTCTAGTTGCTAGTAACCTCTTTTCCCATAATCCTGTAAGAAAGCTACCTACATCTCCTAAGTTTCTAGACGTTCCAAGACCTACACCTTTTTCAGAAGTTAAAACTTTATGGGAATACTTGTTGGCACAAGAAAAAGTACCAGAATCCTTAAATAAGCTTATGGCGCTTAGAAATCAGATTGTCGTTTTGATGATCTACGGTTCAGGCTTAAAAGTATCTGATCTTTCCAGTCTCAGAAATCAACGACTCTCCTTGTCTGGAGACTCTCCCAAAGTCTTGGTCGATCATCCCAAAAGAGATCCATACACAATCCCATTACCTGAAGTTTTTATGGATATTTGGGAAAGATATGAAAAAGCCTTAGCGATTGAAAAAGAAAGAGCTGGATTAGAATTTGATGAAATTCTTTTCGCTGCAAATCCGCATAGAATTTTAGCGGGTGGTTTATCGGCTAGAGGTATGGAAGTCATCTTTGAAGATATAAGAAGAAAGCTGATGATCACTTTAACTCCAAAGTCTTTAAGGCAGGCTTGTATTTTTAAATGGCTTAAACAGGGTCATAGCGATAGCACTATTAAGGACTGGTTAGGTGTTGCTCCTTCATATTCACTGAAGCCCTACCGTGAAAGTCTAAAAGACCATATTTATGGTGATGAGTTCTTAAAGGAGTTATGGCTCCATCAACAACGCAGAAGATCTGGGAGCTAATGCGAATGAATACAATTAAAGTCTTTATTTGTTTATTATTTTTGTCTGCATGTTCATATCTCGTTCACCCAATCGCAGGGAACTTTAATGACGATCCTGAACAGGCAAGACTAGAACTTTCTCCAGCGGCCAACAAGCTACTAGATGATACCTTTAAAGATCTTGATAAGGACTGTTTAGTTGATGTTCACGTTCATGCCGTTGGTAATGGTGAAGATCAGTCGGGCAACTGGGTCAATGAAGAGATGGCATCTATCTTTGCCCCCTACAAAAAGCTTCAATTTAATGTTTATTTATCAGCTTCAGGCATAAGTGATCTTGACCATGTAGAAAGCCAATACAATAAGAGACTTCTAAGACTTTTAGAAACAGAGCCAAGATATGGCAAAATTTTTATGCTGGCTTTTGATTGGCACCGAAATGAGAAAGGTGAGGTTCAAAAGGATCACACAAGCTTTCATATTGATAATGATTACGTCTTAAAAATAGCGCAAACATCAAAGCGTATTATGCCTGCTATTTCTATTCACCCAGATCAACCAGATGCCATCGAGCAGCTTGAGAAGTTTGGAAAAGCTGGTGTCAAACTGATGAAATGGCTACCCAATGCAATGAGAATTGATCCATCTAACCCAAAGCATGAAAAATTTTATAAGGTCATGAAGAAGTACAATATAACTTTATTAAGTCATGCTGGAGTAGAAAAGGCTGTTGAAGGAGAAGCTTATCAAGAGCTAGGCAACCCATTACGTCTACGCTACCCGCTTTCTCTCGGCCTAAATATTATTGCAGCTCATGCAGCCAGCCGCGGTGAGTGTATAGATATGGATGATCCCAAAAAACCACATGTTGAATGCTTCGATCTTTTTTGGCGGATGTTCAATGAAAAGAAATGGGAGAAAAGTTTCTTTGCCGACATTTCGGGTCTAACTATCCATGCTAGACTCGGTAAACCACTTGACGTCTTATTAGAACATCCAGAGATTCACCACAGACTGATGAATGGCAGTGACTATCCATTACCGGCCATTAATATTCTCTACAGAACATCTCAATTAGAAGAGCAAGGCTACCTAACTGAAGATGAAGCTGAAGCACTAGATGAGATTTATAAATTTAATCCACTAGTTTTCGATCTTGCCATGAAAAGAACGCTGAAACATCCTAAAACTGGGCAAAAGTTTTTACCAGAAGCTTTCACAATGCCAAAAGAATTAGGTTGTTTTAACTAAAAAGAATAAGTGGCTGAAGAATAAAAAGAGTCATTGGATCGAACATAATTCCAATAAGAAAAAGACTTTGGCGATTGAATCAGCTCCATACCGATGCCAACTGAAAGATGTTTGTCGATATTCCACCAAGCATCTTGTTTAAGAACAACATCCTTTAAAGCTGTGTCATACTTCCAATCCCCACTAATACCTACGGCATCGTTAAAAGAATGTTTTACATATAGACCAACTGCACGTTTCCAGCGAGGCTTTGTTCCCAAGATATCATCTTCTTTAACTTCACCTTTAAGTCTTTCAATACCATTTATCGAGATAGTTGAAATTTTATTATCCCAAACTAGGGCCGCTCTAGCATAAGCTTCGTCGTAATAATTTGGTTGAATTTTTAAAGACTCAAATTTAAAGTCACCATCGCCTTTTTTATCTGGCTTAATATTCGTGTAGCTGGCTTGAAGGCTTGTTGTCTCTGTCATTTGCGTAGCAAAGACGGCACCAGCGACTTGGTGATGATTGACGAATGGACGAGCACGTACATAGGCTCTTTCAACGGTATCTTGTTCATAATAACCTGTAGCATTGATTCGTAGAGTATTCTCAGGCTTCCAAGTATAGTGAGCTGACATCCAAGACCTTCGTCCTAAATCAATTTTCATCCTTCCACCTAAAGAAGGCTGCAAAAGAAGCTTCTGATAAGAAGGGATCTCCAACTCATAAAAAATAGGTATTTCGACGCCTTGTAGTCCGGCTGACCTTGGAGGAAGTTTTGCCCAAGGGTTTGAGCTGACAATACGCCCTTCTTCAATACTTAAAGATGGATTGAGTTGAGGTACATGAACAAATGAACCAAAGACTTCACCTCGAAAACCCGAAAAATTTCGAGTTAACCTCAAGGCCATAATACCCTCTTGATCTTGTTCTAGAAGATTAAAACCTCTTTGAGCATTGAGATTACCTAAGTTCCAAAATTTTTCAGTTGGATCCCAATCAAGAATTCTTCTACCAAAGCTTAAGTTTGATCGACCCATATGATAATCGATATAGAGTTCACTCGCACTAAGCATAGGAGAGCTAGACTCTGCATCGGGGTAAATCCTGAGATCGGCGTCAGCCACGAGAAGGAAACGGCCAGTTTCTTTTTTTGTATAATATGAAAAATCGACCCACTGACTGCCTGCTCCATCGAGCTGTGGATCATTAAGATGTTGAATATTTCCGTATGTAATTGTGCCTTTGGCCCACACCTTTGAAGCAAAAAAGGAAGATAAGCAAACTAATAAAGAGCAGACGCAACGTCGCTCACTCCAAATTTTGATGTTCTTATAGAGAGACCTGCATGTAGCAATCAGCGTCTTAATCATTCTGTCCATATTAACTTTAAGACTCAATGCTATCTAATAAAAATGAATGTGAGAAATAATTCCCTAGTTTGTTTCAACTTTTAATGCTTTTCCAGAGACTTAACGCTGTGAAGCATGGCTGCTTTATTACTATCTAGTAATGAAGTCATGACAATTAGTGTCTTTCGCTATATTAATCGGGGTCAATCATAGGAGCTTCAATTAATGAGCATTGATTATACTCACGTCGAGCATGAGCAAATTCATCGTGATCGCGCAAAGAAAATATTAAAATCTCATCCCGAAGTTCGAACTCTAATGGGCCCAAACCCATGGACAAGCGTTTTTATTTTTTCATTAGTCTTCATCCAGATTGCAACTGGGTTTCTTTTAGCAGACAAAGCTTGGTGGCTAATCCTAATTGTTGCATATATTCTTGGTGCATTTATTAGTCACGGACTTTATGTTCTTGTTCATGAAGTCTGTCATAATTTAGTTTTTAAAACTCCATGGATTAATAAACTTTTAGGTTTTTTGTGTGACGTTGGAATTGGTTTTCCAAGTTCTGTAAGCTTTAGCAAATACCATATGATTCATCATGCCCACTTAGGTGAATACGATTATGATCCAGATATCGTTGCTTATTGGGAAGGAAGGCTGATTGGAAACAAGACCTGGAGAAAAGCTTTGTGGCTTGGTTTTTTCTTTTTATCACAAGGTTTCACCCGAACGCCTAAAGTTAAAAATGTCACTTTGATGGATGGCTGGGTCTTAGCCAATATGGTTACAGTAACATTAATCTTACTAGCAATTGGTTTTTTTATAAATTGGTGGGTACTAGCCTATCTTTTATTTTCAACCTTTTTCGCCTTAGGCTTACACCCACTGGGTGGAAGATGGCTGCAAGAACATTATGTTTTTGAAGAAGGCCAAGAAACTTATTCCTATTATGGTCCCCTCAATTGGGTTGGCTTTAATATTGGTTACCATAATGAGCACCATGACCTAATGAATATTCCTTGGAATAGGACTCCTAAGCTTCGAAAAATTGCGCCTGAGTTTTACGATAATTTAGTGATTCACAAATCACTGACGAAAGTGGCATGGGATTTTATTACTAAGCCAGAGATGTCACCTTTCTCAAGAATCGTACACCCATCCAAAAGATAAGATTAAGGTTTAGCCTTGGCCTGTTGAGGACGATCACCGACTGGAAGGCCTAGATCGTGGTCATGTTCCCACCGATCTAGTGCTAGTTCCTCGCGCTCAATACGGTAGAAATCAAGATCATTATCGATTTCATCGAGGTTTTGGCCTAGCTCTCTTTGCAATCTTATTTGATCAGCTTTCTTAGTTAATAACTGATCAAGGGCTTTTTGTTTTTGTGCCTGCATTTCAGCGATTCTTCTATCGTACTCGGCTGCAACTTGAACTTTTTGTTGCTCAAAACTCCAGACAAAGCGATTAATACTATTAAGCTGGGTGAAATAATCTTTTCGTCTCCTCAAAAGAAGGACTCTAAATAAGCCAGCATCACGCACTCGCTGTGCCAACTTTTCTGAAGTCATTCTAAGGCGTGAGCCTCTTCTAAAATATGCGTCTCTGCGCCAACAAGTACGGATATCTTCTACGTAAATAACAAAGAACTCTTTTTCAACATCACGAACATAAGCGCGGCAAGGATCTTCTGAGTCATCTGATCCTTCGACATGAAATGAAATATAATCACCTACTTTAAAAAAACGAACATTATTTGTTTCACTTTCTATTTTATATATTTGATCTGTAGGGTCTTTATCCGTGACTCGTCCAAAAAATCTTGAATAATCAAAAGTTGGATCGAAAAAGGAGTCGAATTCTTGTTTATAATTTATCGTCGCACCAGGTAATTTTGACTTACTGGAATCTATAGTAATAGGTGCCGCTAGAATGACCGGTATCATGGATAAAAAAAGGATAAAGAAGCTAAAAATCTTCATAGACTTATTATCCCTCTGCGTTGCCAGAAACCCAAGCATAAAATTCATCAGGAAAAACTTGTCGAGTTGTTACGCTGGGAGATAAAAACAAGTAACAGAATATTAAAATGGAGTTCATATGCAATTTTTCTTAGATACAGGCGATATTGATGAAATTACCAAAGCTTCTCAGTGGGGTTTAATCGATGGAGTTACAACCAATCCAAGCTTAATTGCAAAAACCGGCCGATCACAAAAAGACGTCATTACTGACATTTGCAATATTATCGATGGTCCTATCTCAGCTGAAGTTATCTCAACTGACCGAGAAGGAATGATTAAGGAAGGTGCTGTTCTAGCTGAAATGCATCCTAACGTCGTCATCAAGCTTCCTTTAACTGAAGCTGGTATCAGTGCTTGTAAGTGGTTTAGTACTAACGAGATCAATACTAATGTGACACTGTGTTTTTCTGCTAACCAAGCTCTTCTAGCAGCTAAAAATGGAGCCACTTATATCTCTCCATTCATTGGCAGATTGGATGATATTGGACAAGATGGTATGCAGCTAATCCATGAGATTCGCGCTGTCTATGATAATTACGGATACCCGACTGAAATACTTGCAGCATCAATCCGCCACACCATGCATGTCCATCAATCAGCACTTGCAGGAGCAGACGTAGCAACAATGCCGTACTCGGTCATCAAAGCAATGTTTAATCATCCACTTACGACGAGTGGACTTGAAAAATTTCTTTCAGACCACAACAAAGCAAATAAGTAAAAATAAAGTCTGACCGTTTCATTTTTTAGCGGAAGTTTTTTCCCCATCGCCCGATAAGACATACGAACCTTGTCGGGCAGGATTTTTTGCGTCATCTGTTTTTTCTATCAATGATAACTTTAGTGATTGGCTGTTTACCTAAAGTTGAAGAAACAAAAGTAACACTTGTGCCTAGAACACAGGGTGGATCAACACAACTTAATGGACGTTGGTCTAATGCTAATCTTGTAACTCCCCTATCATTGGATATCTCAACCTCTTTTGATGGAGAATTTGTCGGTGGTGATTTAGATGCTGACGGACACAACCCAATCGTTCAGGCGATGAAATCATGGAATAACGCACATCCAACAATTAATTTTTTCAATATTCCAGGCAACACAATTGCCAATAAGGATGTTCCCGATCTTAGCAGTTATAGAGACGGCACTCTTGGAGTTTACCGCTCCGACGGATGGTTTTCAGGTATAAGCTCTGGCACCATTGCTATTACCCAATTTTATGGATTTATTCGAAACAGTGGAACAGCAGATGCGTTTATCGATCTGACTCATGCAGATATTATTGTAAATTACAGAGATCATAATTTTAGTACAACACCAAACTCATTTGAGTTTGATATTCAAACCGTTATCTTACATGAGCTTGGTCATTTTATTGGACTTAAACATCCGACAGATTTCTTTATTCCCGCTGTAATGCAATCAACTCTGGCACAAGGCGATCAAAAGAGAACGCTCTTAACTTATGATACCAACTCAGCTGTAAGCAATTACAATGGCTATGATCCCAATCTATCAATTCAAGCAGCATCAGCGATAAGCAGAAGCAATCAAAGCGAAGACGATCAAGAAGTTCGTGGCATCTTTGAGTTAAAAGCTAATGGTGATTGTTATCACTTTATCAATGATCAATTTGTTGAAGCACACTAAGACTGAATATGTAAAAACAATTAGTAATATAAACGGATGAAGCCCGCGTTAAACGCAGGCTTCTTTCCCCCAAACAAGATTCGTGTCTTCTTGACGACAGGAAAATTGTTCAAAGTGACAATATGGCACCATTAAAATCAAGTCAGGCCCATATGAAATATTTACATTAAGAACTCGAACCACTTTGAAGGAAGTTCAATGGCATTCATAAGTTTTAAGTTAGACTCGCTAGCGTGTCCCCAGTAATCAGCAGGCTCATTATTAATATCGACAGCTTCCTCTTTCTTAATAATTTTGTAAGCATGACTCATTCTAAGGTCTATATTCTCATTTAAAAGTGCTGTTAGTTCTTCGCTACCTTCACAATAAATCCCCATCTCGAGATTAAAGAAATCAGATCTATTATCAAGATTATAAGTTCCTATATAAAAATCTTTATCATCATAAATCTGAGTTTTTGAATGTACCCCCCAACGAGCGTCAGAGATTTTTCTATTGAGAACATCAGTTTCAGGAAAGAACTTTGAACTATGCATCCATATTTGCATGCCTTTTTCACTCCACTCTGGGGCAATACGATAAAAGTTGGCCGCAACATATAATGCATCTGTTGAACCTAAAGTATTGGTGTAAGCAGTTACTACTTTTCCCTCATGCAGTAAGCGATCAAGTTCACTGGTCATTTTTTCATTTATCATGAAATAAGGACTTACAATTTTAAAGCTTTTTTCAATGCGCGAAAGCCTATTAAAAAGAACCTGATGTACTGTTCTATTTTGTTCAAAATAATCGATACCTAAGCCTTTTTCAGGACGATCTGAGACAAATGTGAACTTTGGACAAACTATTGGAGCGTGAACATCACGAAGAATACTCATACCGAATGCATAAATATCTTTTCTTCTTTTCTCTAGATTTCGATCTGTCTGAAGAAACTCTCTAGCTTCCTTTTGCCTTCTTCTATGAACTCTCATTCTTAGATCAGTTCTTCGTTCAGCTGCTGTTGTGTGAAAGTTATGCACTTGCCTTGGATCAGGCATGCGGGCAACTTGTACAATTTCAGATTCCCAAACGGCTTGGAAGCTATCACTCATCGCCTTTGCACCAGAGCCTTCAATCCATACATCACGATCTAAAAAGTTATAAACTTCATCTAAATCAAAATAATCATCTCCAATATTTCGACCACCAGTAATCGCTTGTTTTTCATCGGTAACAAGAATTTTTCGATGTGTTCGATACTGCAGAGCAATTGGACCAAGCGAAGCATTGTAATAACGAATTTCAATCCCAAGTCGCTTAAGCTCTTGTGCGTAGTATTCATCTAGCTCTAAAACAGTAAAAGATTTATCTATAATGATACGAACCTTAACACCTTCTCGTGCACGCTTAACCAACTCTGTAAGAAGAATTCTACCAGAAAGGTCTAGCTCCCAAATAAAATATTCAATATCAATTGATTTTTTTGCCTCACGAACCATCTCGATACGCTTCGCTAGTGATGCAATTCCGCTATTGAGTAACTGTAGCTTATTTCCACCCTCCCACTTCCCATCTTTATAAGATGCTTCATCTTGCATATAAAATGGATACTCTAGTTGAGCATGGGTCTGTAGTGACGTTAATAGAATAAGGACGCAGAATACAAATTTCATACAAATATACTCAGCAAGAACTATGCCTAAAAATGCGCTTAAAAAACGTTAAAATATGTCTAATTTTTAAACAGTTGTTTCAAATCTTAAGCGAAAACCTTGGAATAAAGCTAAAAACAAGAGCTTAAAGCGGCATGTATTTTGCTTATTATCATTCAAATAACTATCACGGGAGAACGTCCGATGTGGACTAATCACTTAAAAAGACTCAATTGTATTCTAATATTGAGTTCATTATTGTCAACACAAGTCTATGCCAGAGACTGGTTGGCAAAACAGATGTTTTCCATCAACCCAACCATCCAACTGTACGGACCTATACAAGGAACCGTCTCTTCAAAACAATACAAAACACAAGTACTAAGGATCATTTTGGAAGAAGCTCACGAACAAGCACGTGAATACTTACAGGTTGAAGATTACGATGGTTACTGGGGATTTATTATCGCAGCAATGACTGTGCCACTTCATGAGGGTTCAAACATCCACTTCAGACAAGTTCGAAATGATGGAACAAAATGCCAAGACCGATCTAATTCAGGGTCAATATTTGCTTCTTCAACAAGATATACAAATGTATTCAACCGTATTTTTAAAGATGGCTCACCTGTTGTCCTACCTGAATGTGAAGAAATATCACAACAAGAATTCCTAACCCAACTCCTTCATGGTCATGACGGCTCTGACGTCGGTATCATGCAAGTCAATTTGTATTGGCATGAACGTAACTACTTATCAAGTGGTCTTTGGAAAAGCGTAAGAAATAGTATTCGTTATGGACTTCAATTAGTTAAGAATGGTTATAACGGAATTTATAGAAATTCATCTCGATATAATTGTGTTTTTACAAATGGTAATCTTGATTATGACAAAATGATAAGAGGTGCTTGGGCCGGAATATATAATTCAGGAAATCTCGCTTCAAGTTGCCGATTTGCTAACCCGGCAAGTGATTGGGCAAGAAATGATATTAATTTTAAAAATAGCTTAGATAAGATTAAAGCATTAGATAACTCTGCAGATAGAAGTCGCTACTATGAAGTTAACGATACTGAAGATCAACTTCTTGGAACTATTGTTAGTTATTATAAAAACAGACTTCAATCAGCTGCCGTTTTGACTGATTATCTTTTGAATTCTCGTGTTAGTGGTACTGATACAACCCAACCAACCTCTGATTTGATATCAGATGATCCTTCCATTGTTGATCAAGAGCCGAATTCGCCGGTTCCTACACCTACACCACCAGTTATTGTAAGTCCGCGTACAGAATACAACCCAATTCGTCTATACTCAGTAAACGCAACATCATTAAACTTCAGAGACGGACCAGGTACCAACTTCAATGACTGTGGAAATCTTCCAAGAAATACTGAAGTTGTCGTCAAGGCGATTCAAGGCGACTGGTTAGAGATGGTTGAAGATGAAGTCTTAGCTTATTACTATGAGCAAGGAAATAAATGCCAGGGAGATTCCAGATTCGCACACAAAAACTACCTTATCGACAAAGGGCCACTATTCGATGACCCTGAAACTGAAACTCCACAAGAGCCAACACCTGTTGTCGTAGTTGAAACACCTGTACCAACAACAACGCCTGCTCCTATTCCAGTCGCCAGTCCTATACAACAGACAACAAGCGATAATCGCATTCAAGGCAAAGCGCTTGGCTGGGCCAAAGTCCGTGAAGATAGACCTAATGGCTATACGATGGCTCCAGCAACAGGTGAAGTCATAGGACCAGCCGGACAAGAGTTAATAATCTCTGAAATAGTTTGGAATAGTTCTAATTCTACACATCCTTGGTATAAGATAGAGTCTCCTGTAAAAGGATGGGTTTACGGTAAATATGTAGTAGAAAACTCAAAGGACTAAAGTTGAGAAAAAAACTATTAATTGTTTGGGTTGTTATAATAGCAGGCTTGTTCGCATGGACAAGTCTTAGAAGACAAGAAATCGAAAGTACTAAAGTCAAAGATAAGATTACAAGCGCAAAGGATCTGACTTCTTCCCCAAAGGCTGATACAAATCAAAGCTCTGATAGAGCTGATCCATTTCCAGTTGATAATCAAAAAGATCTATCTACCAGCCAATTAGCTGATATTAAAGATCCTACTATCTCTCCGGAAAAACTAATTGAAAAGTGGGAAAATCAGACGGATCTTTTAGTTGAAAATCTTCTTCAAGATTCAAAGCGTTTAACAACATGTCTGCTAAAAGACTTATGTGGCGAAAAGCCATCAAACGACTCTCCCTATTTTGATAAAAATAATACACCCTCTCATTCACTTCTCGAGCATGAGTTAACAGCACTTATCTTTCTTCAAGAAGCGAATAATTTTGATGCACAAATCCTACCGAAACTAGAATTGGAAAGGATGCTTAATATTGAAAATGAAGCGATCCAAAGGATGGCCCTCGAACTAAGGCTGTCCGCGGGGATTGATGATCAAGTTTTTAATGATCTTCTTAATAAATCTCCATCATTGCTCCCACAAGCCTCTGCCAATTCACTCGTGATGCTTTCAAAGGAAAGTAGAAAGTCTCAAGGACGACGTGATCAATTTATCAATATTGCTGAATCAATTTTAAAATCTAAAGATCAAAACAAGGCCATAGAAATGGCCAAAAGAGTTCAATATTTTGATGTCGATAAAACTGAAATTGAAAGACTTGCTAATTCTACTTGTCAGCTCCTGCCACAAAATAAAAAGGCTGCTAGGTATCACTTATTAATTGCTGCTGAAGCTGTTGGGGCGAATCTTAATTTCAATTGTTCTTCAAATTAGTTTAAGCAATTAAATGAAATCAAGGCCTTAACAATATTTTCAGTCGTTAATCTCGACATACTCCATAATGCTGAAGAATTTATCTGTTTCAAAGCGAGGGCGAAACACTAATGCTCTTCGCTCTATTGTGTCTTTTTATAGTTCTGATAAACAGACTCAACAAATAATTCAACACGACTTAATCGTGTTTACAACAATTGGAGAAATAATGAAAAAATTAATGATGATCGCGATGTTCGCCCTAGTAAGTGTTAACGCGAATGCAAAATTTAGCTTAGATCGTGACTATCTCAAACTCGTTAAGTGTCTTGTTAAAAATAGAGGCGATGTAACTCAATGTCTTAAATATCTTAATGAAGATACTGCCCGTTCTGCCGGAATCGTTCAAATGACCCAAAGAGGAAATGGTAATAACGAGGCTGAATGTAAAGAAGATGCAGTTTCAAAGGTAGAGTCTAGTATTCTTTATGAATGTGAAAGACAAAACGATGCTGCATGCTCATTATCCGGAGAGGTTCGTTACAATAATGATCTAGCTGATAATCCTGCTGTAACAATTGGTGGACTTTCAGGTAAGAAGAAAACCTGCAGCGCTACAGGTTATGCAAAGCCGAATTAAGCCAACCAAAAATTAAAAAAAAGCCTCCAATTTGGAGGCTTTCTTATTAATCAAAATTTAATTTCGCTTACTTTACAGCATCAACAATGGCTTTAAAGCCAGCTGCATCACGAGCAGCGATATCAGAAAGCATTTTACGATTAAGGTCTAAACCTTTAGCGCGAAGCTTACCAATAAATTGTGAATACGAAATTCCAAGTTCACGAGTAGCTGCATTAATACGAGCAATCCAAAGCTGACGCATATCACGCTTTAATAGGCGACGTGAAATGTAAGCATAGTGAAGTGCACGTTTAACTGTTTCAGCAGTGTGACGATACTTTGTACGACGGTCAAAGTGAAAGCCTTTAGCAAGCTTTAGAACTTTGTTACGACGACGACGGGCTTTAAAACCTCTACGAACTCTGGCCATGAAAAATCTCCTTAACGATTACTGGGGGCTCTTAACACTTGAAACCCAGTGTCCCGGAAAAGGGTTAATAAAAACCTACGCGTATGGTAGGCAACGTTTTAATTGTTTAATGTCACTTTCGTGAACGTAGTCAGTTTTTACGTTACGTGCTTTTGACTTACTTGATTTTGGAGCAAGTAAGTGACGAAGGTTTGCACGCTTACGCTTAAACTTATCTTTACCGACAGGCTTGAATCTTTTTGCAACTGCACGGCGTGTCTTCATTTTAGGCATGTATATCTCCCAACTAACTTATCATTCTAAAAAATTAACGGTGTTTTCTATCAAGCCATGCTGGCTTTGCAAAGCAAAATCACCGAAACTTAAAGAAATATTACTATGAGCTAGCGTTTTCTTGTTTAGCTGCTTGTTTCGCTGCTTGCTGTTTAGCTTTTACACGAGTCTGAATTGCTTTTTTATCAGGAGCCACGATAGTTATAACGCGATTACCCATAAACTTTGGATCAGACTCTACAATTGCACCATAAGCTTCGACAGTTTTGATAATATTTCTAAACTTCTCAAGACCTGCGTCTTTATAGGCCATCTCACGTCCACGAAACTGCATGACCATCTTAACTTTATCACCTTGCTCTAAGAACTTTTCGGCTCTCTTAAGCTTAGTATCAAGATCGTGGGCCTCAATATTTGGACGGAATTGTATTTCTTTTAATTGAATCACAGCTGATTTTTTACGTGCTTCATTTTCTTTCTTTTGAAGCATGTATTTAAACTTACCATAGTCAATAAGCTTAACAACTGGAGGCTTTGCTGTTGGCGATACTTCAACCAAATCAAGACCTAGTTCCTGTGCAATGACTCGAGCTCTGTCGATGGTAACAACGCCGTAGCCTTCTCCACCTTCATCAGAAATCAATCTACATTCTGGAATTCTAATCTGCTCATTTACACGTGGACCCTTCTGTGACGGAGCCCTTAAACTACCCTTATTATCTGGCTTAATAACACACCTCCAAAAAGCCGGTTGTACTAAAGATTTCTATAAATCTATGAAATAACATTTGCACTATACCTTAAAAAGTTAAAATTGACGAACTGCTATGATCAAATACTGAATAAAGTTTCCAAACAGTATTTAAAGAATCAATTGACTTAAAATCACAGCCGAGACGCACTTGCCAATAACACAAATCTCCGTAATCTTTAGGAAATTCGACACTTTGCAGCTCTATAATTTTATTTTTAGCCAACTCATTCAATTCTTTTAAATTAACTGCATAAGGAAGATTCAAGTTTAACGACGCAGCTGGTCTATCCACCAAATCTTTAACAATGAGTCCTGAGTTTATTAGTTCGGACCTAGGTGCAAATCCAGTCACTTCTCGAAAAACCTTGAACTGTTCGCCTATAACTTCAAGAACAACATCATTATTTTTTAAAGTTAAAGAGGTCGACGTCTGCAAGAATCTATCAATTTCAAGAATGCAACTCTGCCAATTTTCGCAAAGTGAATCTTTGCCAATTAAACGTTGGTTACCACTATTAAAAAAATTTAATGAACTTAAACTCATGAGCGGATAAGAGTCATCAACTCCTGACGTGTGCGACCATCTTCAAGAAATGACCCACGCAGTGAGGATGTGACCATAATTGAGTTTTGTTTTTCAACACCTCTACAGGTCATACAAAAGTGCTTACTTTCGATAACACATGCGGCTGCTTTAGAGTTCAGATTGTTCATGAGCGCCTTGGTCACTTGATTTCCAATTCTCTCCTGAACTTGAAGTCTTCTAGCGTAGATTTCTACAATTCTAGCTAGCTTTGAGATACCTACGACTTTATCTCGAGGGATATAAGCAACATGGGCCTTACCAACAAATGGTAAAAGATGGTGCTCACATGTTGAATAAAATTCAATATCTTTCAAAAGAATGATTTGGTCGTGTGGGATGACATCATCTTCACTAAAAGTAGTTAAAATATCTTCAGGTTTTTGAAGGTATCCACCATAAAGTTTATCCCAGCTTTTGATCACTCTATTAGGAGTATCGGCTAGACCTTCTCTAGTAGCGTCTTCACCAAGGTATTCAAACATGGCCTTGATCATCGATTTTACTTTTTCTTTATCACCAGGAAACTCTTTGCTGTTCATCTAGGACTCCACGACTCTAATATTGAGGGCTAATTTATCGATCAGATCGTTTTCGTACTTTTTAAGCAAAAGATCAAATCTATCATGCTCGACAATTGTGTATAAGCCAGCAGTATTATCGATCACGCCCATCTGTTGGAAGTAAGTCATGGCACTTTTGGCAATAGCAATAGAAAAACTTTCTTTATATTTAACGACTCGTCCGAGCTCACGTAGCTCATCCAGAGTTTCTTTCATTCTTTTAGTATAAGTATCATACTTGAAGCCCGAAGGGTTTCTCGTTTGAAGCTCTTTCATCGCAACCATAGCACCATAATAGGCTTCATTAATTGTGCTACAAACTCTAGAAAAAACACCAAGATTTGCAACAATGGCGTAAAGTTCTTTCCTTGAAAGTTCAAGGCAATCTTCAAGAGACTTAACTTCTCTTCCAATAGCATCGGAAATGATTCTTAAAGCTCGAACTAAAAATTCATGAACGGTTGGAAGATAGAACTCTTGCTTTAACTGAGCACGTTGCGCCAAGAAAAAGGCTTTGAGATCTTCAACACTATTAATCCTGCCGTTAAACATATTAATCCAAGCGCCGGTAATAACCCAAGGAGCTAAGAAATGATGCAAGATTGTATTTTTAAAATAAAGAATTTCAGTTCGACTTTCATCTTTAATAGAATAGAAAGGATGACTTGTTCCATCATTTCGACCGATCAATTCAATCTTTTTATTACCAACCAGGATATCCATAGCACGCTCAAGTGCAGCTTCAAATTTCTCACAGTCGAGAGACTGAGTTAATGGAATATCAAATTTCTTACAATGAGAAATAACTGCTTTAGCTTTGGCAATAATATCAGACCACAAAAGAGCACCTTGTGGCTCATCTAAAAGAACTAAGGCCAACAATGAAGTTGGTGTCACCATCATATGACGACCAACTTCTCTAAAGCACTTAAAAGCTAAATTTTGGGTCTGTTTTTTAAGGTCTTCGTTATCTTCTTTATAGACTTCAATTGGTCTACCTAAATTGATATGGACCGATCCAAATTGATAAGCAAAAAGTTTGAACAGTCCAAACAGCTGACCTGTAGATTCTTTTTTCTTTTTTCCACCACTAAGTTCTCTGGCCAAGGATTTTTGCTCTGGAACATATTCGTGGACAATAGAAACTGGCAGAAAAATAAGTGGAGTTTCTTCGCCTTGATCACTTAAAACGTTATGGGCTTCAATTAACATTTGATAGAGACCATAGCGTGGAGGAAGCAGTTTACCAGTTCTGGATCGTCCACCTTCAAAGAAAAACTCGATGGGTTTTTTCTTTTTCAGTAGATAATACAGATAAGCTTCAAGTGTTAGTTTATAAGTAATATCGCTAGAAAAACTACGACGAATAAAAAAACAGCCTGATTTTCTGAACATCGTTCCAATCGGAAAGATATTAAGATTGATTCCACCTGCAATATAAACAGGAAAACGATATTTTTTAAAAACTTGATAATTGATGGCCAAATAATCCGCATGACTTTGATGATTTGGCACTAAGACGACAGAACCTTTTTTCGTCAGCTCTTCTAGATTGATATCCCCTTCATTGAAGTTGATTCCATCATAAAGTCGTGGAAGAGCTGCATCTAGCATCTTCTCCATCGACTTAATATAATTAGGAGAAAAGTCTGCTGCGATTTCTTTAAGACATTTTAGGGCGCGTTCTTTTTCGGCTTTAGAGTTATCGCGTGAATCGATTCTGTCTTTTAACTTTGGATATGACAGGACTACTTCTTGTAAATCACTCACGCGAGAAAATCTCCAGTACTATTGATTCAGACCATGTGGACGAGATTCCATCATACCTGAAGTATTCATTTCCATAAATAATGCATTTTCTCTCATGGCCAGAATATGATCAACGCCTAGGTAGGTCATTCCTGAGCGTAGTCCTCCAGTTAGTTCAGAAATTACTTCTGACACTGGTCCTTTACACGCAATACGGGTATCAACGCCTTCAGCCGCCATACCTTGGGGAAGCTCACCTCTCCAAGAAACCTGAGCGGCTTTAGATGCCATTCCTCGGTACGCTTTTGTTCCGCCCTTAAGTTCACCTGGAGTCTCTAGAGTTCCAGATAAAAGTGAACCTGCCATGACAGTGTCGCCGCCAGCGCAAAGAGCTTTGACGATATCACCAGAGGTTTTAAGACCACCATCAGCAATAACTGGAACTCCGTGAGCAGTAGCTTCACGTGCACATAAAGCAATTGCAGTTAATTGAGGCACACCATGACCTGTAATAATTCGAGTCGTACACATTGAACCCGGCCCAATACCAACTTTAACGGCGTCAGCACCACGGTCAATCATACGGCGAACACCATCTGGAGTAGCAACATTGCCAGCGATAACATCAATATGTGGATACTTATTTTTGATATATTCAAGGGTATCAAGCATCATGACTGAATCGCCATGGGCAATATCAACAGTAAGAATATTTACACCTGAGTCAGCTAATAAATCAGCACGACGCATCCCCTCTTCTTTAACTCCAACAGAAGCTGCGACAGGAAGGTTTAAGCCTTTAGCATCAATATGTGCACGCACTTGTTTAACATGAATGACTTGATCTTCAGGCGATAAGAAACGGTGAATGATTCCCATCCCACCAAGCTCGGCCATGGCGATAGCCATAGGTGCTTCAGTGATTGTATCCATATTGGCACTGATTACTGGAGTTGTTAGAGAATAATTTTTTGTCACTTTTGAAGAAAGAACAGGGTCACGACGAGATGTTACAGCGGAGTGACGAGGAACCAATAAAACATCATCAAACGTTAAACCTTTGCCACGGTTTAGAATTCCTTCCCAGTTAAACATTAGTTCCATAATTTCCTCTAAAGTTAATCTTTTTTGTTAACAAGTCTTTCAGCTAGCATTTTTGCTAAAAGATCTTGCCCCCAGTTTGTAAGGTGTACTTCATCCCACCATATATGTCCCGAATGATAAACACTTTTTGACTTCACATAAGCGTTAGAATCAATAATATTAACTTGGTGCTCCATAGCTAATTCGGTCATGATCTTATGGTTCTCGATAACTTTTGGTAGATTCAATTCAGGAGAAATCGACTCTAGGCTAAAATAGACAGTTTTTACTTTAGAGCTAGACCATTTCAAAAAATCCTTAAGGCCTATTCTAAAGGACTCATGATTAACCGCATCATTAAATGATAAGTTCACAATCATTTGGTCATATTTGATAGAACTTAGGTCAGATTCAATAAATTGTTTATACAAAGATTTAGCGGTGCCACCAGGCTTAGAAAGGGCAAACAGATCGACCTTTGATAGGGACTGGTGCGAGTTAAGGTAAAAATTCAACCTATTAAGAAATGAAAGCTCCTGCTTTGTCGCACCCATCCCCCACAGCTGGCTAGATGATATTACTAAGACTCTTTTAGAAGCATCTTCTTGAGTAAATTTGAAGACATGCCTAAATTCATCAGTTTTATAGACATAATCAAAAAGGTCTTCAAAAATGCCACCTTTCTTAAACTGCTCTTCTAAATTTGTTGCATAAGCATGAGCTTGATCATGATTGAGTGTTTTGAATCGCAAGCTTCGATATGTATAAAAGACATCTCGATAGAAGGGATTATTAAAAGCAAGTTCCTGTTTAGTGACATTGGCCCAAAAATGTTGGTCAAAAAAAGTTAAACCTACTACAGGCAAATGCAAGACACAGAAAAGAAGAACAAAATCACCAAACCGTATAGGAGGAACAATAAAATAAAAACAAAACATAATCATAATAATAATCAGAAAAATCAACCAAGGATGGTGAGCATCAAAATTATCGTAAAAAACAACCTGTCCCTTAGTATCAATGACAGAAACGTTATCAACAAAAACAGGAAGACTTCTTGAACCAATGCTCCAAAATATGGGCATTTCTAAGTTTAAAATATTAATATCGAAAACTTGCTTTTGATTAATTTTAATTTGAATACTATTTTCAAAACGACAAGCATTGAATTTAGCATGGCTTAATTCATTTGGATCGTAGTTTATATTAGTTCGCTTTAAATATTTGCCATTAGAGTTCATGGTCACAAGCGAACTTGAGTCAAACTTAGACCTACTTAAAATTAATACTGAAGAGTGCTCTTTTGCCTGCCTTAGAGAAAAAGTGAAAACACCATTATTTTCTACAGAAAGATCAAGCGAAAGACACTGATCATTTAAAAGAGGCTTCTTACTAACGAATTCATTATTTCCCCGCCAAGATGAAAGATTCAATCTATTATTTTTTACGGTAATTGGCGATTGAGTTAAGGAATAAGAACCAGGCAAAGGCTTATTTACTAGTGATTTCCTTGAAATCCAGTTAAAATTAGTATCTAAAGTACTCCTAGTATTTTGATGGGCCCAATCCCAAACAAATAGAGAAAATAAACAAACAAGAAATAAAAGATAAACTTTTTTCATTAAAAACTGTCGTATTTGAAATAGAAAGAGAACTTATGCAATTTAGCATGAATATTACTTAAAATAAAAGTCTCTCGTTACTTGGTGTTGATATATTTTAATGATTGATCACAGAGAAGTGATGCGTAGAGATAATGGCCATAGTTCTTCATATGTACGTAATCCCACCACAAATCCCCAGACTGAAATGTTTCTGGTGAAGAGATACTCATTGTCTCAATGAAAAAAGTTCTATTTCTTGGATCTGCAAAGCTCATTAGTGTATAAAGATTGAGTCGGTTTGGTTTCAAGTGTGCATAAGAATCAGGAGAAGTTGGTTCATGTGCTAAAGCGATCTTGATACTATTATTCGTTCTTGCCCATTCAATAATTTTGCCAATATACTTTTTAAATTTTCTATGTTCAAAATCGTTATTTCCGAGGGAGATTAACAACAAATTAAAATCACTTGGATTTATATGATTATCCAAAACATAGCGATAAATCATTTCAGCGTTGCCACCTTTCATAGCGATTGATGTAAGCAAAACTGATTGATCCATTCTTTTACTCATACATGTTTGCAGTGTTTCAGGAATCTGGAATTCTTTTTTCGTTGCCCCCTCACCAGATGCTTGACTTGTACCAAGAAACAGAATTCTTATTTTAGAATCTTCCTCGCCGATATTGCGAAGTATAGCATGTTCATAGCCGTCGAACTGAAAAGGAATTAACTGAGTCAGAAAATCTTTTTCTTTTAGAATGGTATATAAATTAGAACTATCAGATGAAGGGATTAAGTTGAACGTTTTATTTTTCAAGTCATTAAATACTAATAATAAATCATTGATCGCTTCATCATTATTACCAACTGGTTTTTGTTTTGAAAGCACAAAATAATCAACCGTTAAATACAAAAACACACAGATAGAAGTAGACAATAACAGTAATAGAAAATCTCGTTTATATATAAAGAAAAAACTAAAAAATATTGCTGATATTAATGACAGTCCAAAAATTAAAAACAAAGATCGGTCAAAATTAAAATCATCAAAAAACAATCGCTCTCCATTCGAATTCAATACCTCAATCTCATCAATGAAAAAATCTTTAACCCCTGAGCCAATAGAAAAATAAACATCTTTTTGGAATATTTTTGTCTCAAAGCTTGATAATTTTTTATCCTCCACAAACAAATCTACCCGATCTTTATAGTGACAAAGCTTCACTCGTTTATGCCCTTTGAGCGAATAATCAATTTTAATTAGACTTCTACTAAGGTATCGATCCTTTTGATTAGCAATGACCCAAGAGTTTTTCTCAAAATGAGAATTAGTCAAAACGAGTATAAGATAGTCACTACTTTTAGGTCTAAATCTAAACTTAGCTATTGAATCTCTGTTAAATTGTGCTTGAATATTTATACAGCCGCTATTACTTAAAGCTAAAGGCATTAACAGTTCTTGATTACCAAACCAATATCCGAGGTTAACCTTATCTTGTGCAACGGAATTACGATCATAAACAAACTGCGCATCACCCATGGGTTTATTAAAAGTAACCATCTTAAGAGATAACCATTTGTTGGGAAAATCAATACGATGCTTAGTGTAGTTATATGACCAAATTATTGAGAGATAAAAGCCTAGAAATATTAAAAGATTAACTAAAAAGAAGAATACCTTCTTTTTAGTCATTGATGAAGCCAGCAAAATAAATTGGCAAAATAATATATAGAATCGTATCTCTAACAAGATAGAATAAGAAAAAATAGACAAAAGCTTTTGGACTTTTATTCCAAAGTTTTTCAATTCCTAAAACTTGAGCACGTTTGCTCATAGAAATCATAAACTTTGATTTACCGTAATGCTTTAGGAAAAAAGAAACTCCCCCATCAACCTTTTTATCAAAGGCCAAAAAGCCTGCTCTTGGAACGCTATAGATTTTGCTCCAAAGACGCTTTGCAAAAGATTCTTGTTTAGTGATCGAGTTCATTAGACTTCTTTTAGCAAATACTGTTTCTTTTGGGGAGTAAAAGCGTAATTATTATTGGCCATACACTTTTGTGACACAAACAATGACAGACTTTGCTAAGTTATTGATTAATCATGATTGAAAAACTTAGACTTCTCCATTTACCTGCCGACATCCCTGTCAGCAACACGCTTGATAGTGTTTTTGTTCTATCGACATGCCAAAGAACCTTAATCCTGGGTATCGATAATTCAAAAACTGTCGCACAAAGAAATCAGCATATTTTAGATGATTTAAGCGGTGAACAGGCATATGGCTTTTTGCTTGAAACAATCTGTGGACTTAAAAGCCAAGTGCTAGGTGAATATGAAGTCGTAGCGCAATTTAAACAAGCCTACTCAGAATATATTCAAAATGATCACCGCAATCCACAAATCATGCGCATCTTAGAAAAGCTTTTTAAAGATGCTAAAACAGTACGCTCTTCTCATCTGCTCGAAATTGGATCTCATACATACGGTGGACTCGCGAGAAAGCTTCTCATCAAGCATTGCCCAGAACAAAAAGGTCGCGTGCTTATCTTAGGTTCAGGAAAACTGGCAGAAGAATCTCTCAAGCTCTTAACTAGAAAGTTTGATGTTTATCTCTCGGCTAGAAATTTTGATCGTGTTGCCACTCTTCATGACCAACATGGAATTAGACCAGTTGAATGGTTTTCACCACAGCTTTATAAAGAGTTTTCACTCATTATTAATACCATTGGTTCTCATCAAACAATTTATCAAGAAGACTTTTTTGATCACTGGGCCAAATGCCACGACGATGGAAGAAGAGCCTTTATTGATTTAGGTTCTCCAAGTGCGATGCAGACAAAACTAGAAAGTCATCATGGGATTTATCGCCTTGACGACGTCTTTTCTTTTCAAGAAGAGCTTGATGAGCAAAAAAGAGTAAAACTTGCTGATGCTAAGGAAGCGATCAAGAATTTAGTCGATCGTCGCAGTGAAAGCTTTTCAACTGGAACCAACATAAACACCAAGGATATGGAATTAGCTTAATGAATAAAACATGGAAGATTGGCACCCGAGGAAGTTTACTAGCCTTAACTCAATGTCAGCAAACAAGAGAATTATTAGAAAAAAAAAGCGGTGAAAAATTCGAACTTGTTGTCATTAAGACACAAGGCGATCAACAAACGGACAAACCACTTTGGCAACTTGAAGGAAAAGACTTCTTCACCAAAGAACTCGATGAGGCCCTATTAAAAAATGAAGTTGATCTAGTTGTTCACTCTTATAAAGACCTTGGTAGTGAAAGACCATATGGTATAGAGCTCGCTGCTGTTGTCGAGCGAGTTTATGGCCATGATATTTTGCTGATACCAAAAAAGAATATTGAAGCGCTAAAAGCGGGACAAATTAAAGAACTCATCGTTGGTACAAGCTCACCAAGAAGAATTACAAACCTTGAGAACCAGCTCTCAAGCTTTGTCCCATCAAATCCCAAAATAGCTACAAAAATGCTACGAGGAAACGTTAATACGAGAGTACAAAAGCTTCAAGATGGAGATTATCACGCGATCGTATTGGCCATGCCTGGTTTAGAGAGATTAGCTCATGGCCGTGAGTCTCAAATTGAATTGAAAAGACTCTTGATAAATTTAGATTTCATGATCTTACCTGCTTCAAAATTTCCTTGGGCCGCATCTCAAGGAGCTTTAGCTATTGAGATTAATAAAGATAATCCACAAGCTAGTCAGCTTGCACAGATTTTAAAAACTGTTCACCATGAAGAAACACAGGAAGCTGTTAAAAGAGAAAGAAAAGCCTTTAATAAGTATGGAGGTGGATGCCATTTAGCTGTTGGCGTTTCGGTCGTTGCATCGAAGGGGAAGTTTATTCACTCCCATCGTGGAGTTAAAGATGCTGAATCCATTGAACAGCTTTATTTAGAGCCAACAGTGAAAAGAGTCAGTAATGCTAAAACTTTTTTAGGAATGCCAAATGAGGATCTTCTTATTAAGAAGCAACCCATAAGCGTTAATATCGATACTAATAATAAAGATATTTTTGCCACATCCTCTCATGTATTCTCTGCCATTGCTGGTCAATCTAGGCACCGCGGTCTTTGGTCCGCAGGAACCAAGACATGGCAAAAGCTTGCCGCTAAAAACTATTGGGTCAACGGTGCTGCGGATAGTCTTGGGGAAGAACAGCTCCAGCATTTTGTGGAGTCAAAGCTTTTAGAGCTGATCCGCCAAGCAAAATTTGACTGGCTCGTGCTCTCTGGTGAGGATGCTACAAGTCAATTAGGACCTGTTCAAAGTACTTATAAACGAGAAATACAAAGTTTTAGTCTCGAGTTTAGTCAAAGAATTGAAAATACTACTGATTTTTTCTGGACTAGCTATCCTCAATACAAGACTTACCTAGAACAATTCCCTAGTATCCATGATAAAAGACATTGGTGTGGCTTAGGCAAAACATATGATGCTTTTGTCGCTCAAGCCGTTGATGTGATACCTGTAAGCGGTGTTTTAGAATTTAAAAGACTTACTAAAGATTAAATAAGGATATAGCTTTGATTGATAATCATTCAGAACTTTTCGAACTTTCCAAAAAAATTGTTCCAGGTGGAGTTCACTCACCAGTACGTGGATTTAAAGGTCTGCCAATGGCACCTCGCTTTTTTGAAAAAGCAGAAGGCGCTTATATTACCGATGTGGCAGGTAAAAACTATATCGATTTCTGTATGAGCTTTGGCCCGTTAATTCTTGGCCATCGTGATCTTGAAGTTGAAAGAGAATTAAAGTTTGCGCTTGAGAAAGGTTGGAGCTATGGCGCCTGTGAGCCTTATTCACTAAAGCTTGCTCAGTTTTTAGTTGAGAGACTCCCCTTCATTGATCAAATACGTTTCGTAAATTCTGGAACAGAAGCTGTGATGACTGCAATAAGGTTAGCCAGAGGCTATACCGGAAGAAGTAAGATCATTAAGTTTGATGGCTGCTATCATGGCCATGTCGACAGCATGCTTATAAAAGCAGGATCGGGCTTAGCAGGTAGTGCAGATGCATCTTCAGCGGGAGTACCTACGGGTGTTTCTGATGACACGTTGATTGTTGGTCTGAATGATCTTGGTGCCCTTAAAGCTTGTTTTAATCAACATAAAGACCAAGTAGCTGCCGTATTCATCGAACCTCTTCCAGCTAATAACGGACTTCTTATTCAAGACCAAGAATACTTAGAAGCTATAAGAGACTTGTGTACCAAAGAAGGTGCTCTTCTTGTCTTTGATGAAGTTATCTCAGGCTTTAGAGTTGCCTTTGGAGGCATGGCGAAGATTACGGGCATTAAGCCAGATATCGTTACCTACGGTAAAATCATTGGTGGTGGACTACCTGTCGGCGCAGTCGGCGGACCAGAAAAGATCATGCAAAAACTAGCTCCAGTAGGACCGGTTTATCAAGCAGGGACATTGTCAGCAAACCCACTCGCCATGGTAGGTGGATTGGCGACCTTATCAAAACTATCTACAGCTAGTTACGATGTTCTTGAAGCCAATACAAAAAAAATAGCCAATGTTTTTAAAAAGTGGCTAGCTGAATATGATGGCGGTCGATTCAAGGATACAGATATTATTCAATATGGATCATTATTTTGGATGCACCCTAAGACAGAGATAAAACTCAAGTCAATATGCTGTATACCTCCAACTTTAAGTGAACGCTTTGCTCCTATGTTTGAAGTGCTTTTAGAAAAAGGTATTTATATAGCCCCTAATGCTTGGGAAGTTGGATTTGCTTCATTGGCCCACGATGATCAAGTCATAGCAGAGCTTGAAAGAAGATTGTGGAGTTAATAGGTGCCTAGACGCAATCTCCTTCTAATACTTAGTTTCTTATGGTTAACCACACTACTTGTTCTTGGTGGCTGGTGGGTTTACCTAATGATTCAATTAGGTACTGCAATGGAAGCTGCCGTCTCACCTGGTTTTATAAGAATGGTCAAATGGGAAGGTGGTACTTTCTTATTATCGCTATTACTACTATCAACCTCTCTGATGTATTTATGGTTTCAGGATCAACGTAAGACAAAATCAATTCAAGCCTTCTTTGCTTCATTAACACATGAACTCAAAACTCCCCTAGCTAGTATTAGGTTACAAAGTGAAGTCATTGATGAACTAGTCTCAAAAGTCGAAAATACAAGACTACACGATCTAACTGGCCGATTAATTGAAGACACACAAAAGCTAGAAGACCAAATGGACAAAATCCTTCAGCTTTCTAGGCTTGAAAGAGGTGGCAACTTAAATCCAAGTGCCATTGAGTTAACTTCTTTTGTTAAAACAACTTTAGATCGGTGGGGTCAAAGGCTAGAAATTGACTATCAGTTCAATCGAACAATTCCTGCAGTTATGGTCGACCAATTTGCGCTCATGCTGGTCATTAGAAATCTTTTAGAAAATACAAGATCACATGCGACTTCAAAAAAGGCTTCAATCAATATATTGTTTAAAGAGAATAATGTAGTTTTAACATATCAAGATGATGGTTTCTTTGATGGTGATATAAATCGACTAGGTACACTTTTTTATAAGCATAATTCAACAAAGGGTTCAGGTATTGGACTCTATCTCGCAAAAAGACTCATGCAAAAAATGAATGGTAACCTGGCCATTATTCAAAATAACGGCAACCTCTTATTTGAAATAACATTTCAAAGTGCCATAGAAGTTGAGGAAGAATGAACTCAATTTTAATCGTTGAAGACGAACCCAACTTAGGCGTAACCCTTAATGAGTATCTTAAAAGTTTAGGTCACGATTGCGCCTTGGCAACAACAGTAAAAGAAGCTCGAGAAAAATTTAATACGAATGAACCTGCCGTCGTTCTCATGGACATTGGCTTACCTGATGGAAATGGCCTTGATTTAGCGAAGGAGTTAAGAAAAGTACGAAAAAACTTTGTCTTACTTTTTTTATCAGCACTTAATGATCCCGAAACAAGAGTTGAAGGATTAGAAATTGGAGCTGCAGACTATATAACTAAACCGTTTGCCCTTAAAGAACTTACTCTGAGACTCGAGCGAATTTTAGAAAACTCTAAAATTATTGACTCTGATGAAATATCAATAGGTAAACTTAAAATTTTATTTTCTAGCTACGAAGTTATAGATGCCGAAGGTAGAACAATACCTTTGGCACAAAAAGAATGCGCTATCTTAAAACTGCTCTATTCTCGCGCAGGACAAGTTGTAGAGCGTGAAGAAATTCTCAATCAAGTTTGGGGCGAAGATAAGTACCCAAGTGAGCGAACGGTAGACAACTATATCGTTAAACTAAGAAAATGGTGTGAAACAGACGATAAACAGAGTTTAATAATTCAAAATGTACGTGGTGTTGGTTATAAGCTAAGCCTCATCAATGGAGAAATATAATGGGACTTTTTCATAATCGCGATCAAAATAGTAACACTCATGGAGTGCCTGTCTGGTTCATGCGTCAAGCAGGTCGTTACCATGATCACTACCAAGCGATAAAGTCCAAAAGCGATTTTATGACCATGTGTAAAGATCCAAAGCTAGCACATGATGTGACGATGGGTCCGATTGAAGAGTTTGATTTTGATGCCGCCATCTTATTTTCAGATCTATTATTTCCTCTAGAATATTTGGGTATGGGGCTCGTCTACAAACCAGGTCCCATCCTTGGCATGAAGATTTCAGATATGTCGAGCATCTTTGAATTAAAACCCCAAGGCAACCCCGAAGATTTTTACAAGTTCCAAAAAGAAGCAACTAAACTTTTAAGAGCTACTCTACCAAATACAAAAACTTTGCTTGGCTTTGTTGGTGCTCCATGGACTCTATACGCATACGCTGTTGAAGGCGGACATGCAGGAAACCTGATTGATGCTAAAAAAGGTTTATATGATGGTCGATGGACTCAGTTTTTAGAAAGGTTAATGCCAGGACTTCTAACCGAGATGATTCTTCAAGCAGAAGGCGGAGCTGATGCTGTTTGTATTTTTGATACTGCCGCCGGCGAACTTGATCGCTATCATTATGAAAAATATATTATCCCTGAACTTAGAAAACAGTGCATGGATTTTAAACGTCTTCATCCTGAAACCAAAATCGTATATTATTCAAAACATACTCACCTTGATTACCTTAAAGCAATTGAATGTAATGCTATCGATGTGCTTGGGATTGATTGGAGAATGAATCTTCCTCAAGCTTTAAAAGAACTTGGACCTGACTATATGATCCAGGGTAATTTTGATCCTTCCCTGCTTCATCTAGAATGGCAACACGTAGAAGCTGGACTAGATCGTCTTTGGCAAAGCGTTCAAGGACAAGACTTATCGAGATGGATTATGGGATTAGGTCATGGAGTGCTACCACTCACTCCACAAGAAAATGTGAAAAAAGCAGTAGCCTATATACATAAGAATTTCAGGTATTAAGCACCCATTATAGCAAGGCCGGAATCCACATAAAGTGTTTGTCCGGTCACTCCGCGAGAAAGATCACTGGCAAGATAGACGGCCATGCCGCCAACATCGTCTTGTGAAACATTTCTATGAAGTGGTGCTTTCTCTTCAACAAGCTTGAACACTTCTCTAAGACCTGGGACAGCTGAAGAAGCAAGAGTTCTTATTGGGCCTGCAGAAATACAATTCACACGAATTGTTCTGCGACCTAGATCTTCAGATAAATAACGAGTAGAAGCTTCAAGTGCCGCTTTTGCAACTCCCATAACATTATAGCCTTTCAATACTTGCTGAGAGCCATGGTAAGTCATCGCCATGACAGAAGCTTCAGGGTTCATTAGATCTTTAAGGTGATGACAAAGCCCAACGAGAGAAAAAGCTGAAACATCACATGCAAGCTTAAAACCTTCTCTTGAGGTATCAGAAAAATCGGCTTTAAGATCATTACGATCAGCAAAAGCTAAGGAGTGAACAAGGATATCAAATTTACCCCAGTTGTCTTCAACCGTTTTTTTCAAACTTTCATAGTGAGAATCATTAGTTGCATCCATTTCACAAAGAAAATCACAACCAACTTCGTTGGCAAGAGGTTCTACTCTCTTTTTTAAACCATCATTTAAATATGTTAAAGCAACACTAGCACCGTGTTCTTTGAAAGCTTTAGTAATCCCCCACGCAATGCTCATGTCGTTAGCGACACCGAGAATAAGGGCTTTTTTTCCTTGTAATAAAGACATATGAACTCCATTTAATATTCAGGCTAACGTTAGGCGAAAAAGGTCTTGGTGGTCAATGTGTTTTAAGGTGAAAACGATAACCGACACCACGCACCGATTCAAAATATTGAGGATTCTTAGGATCATCTTCAAAATATCGACGTAAACGCACCATAAAATTATCTAAGGTGCGGGAGGTCACATCTTCACCAAACCCCAATACTTGTTCTTGGATTTCTGCTCTTGGTATTGGTCTGCCTTGATTTTCGAAGAAAAATCTGAACATCTCAAGCTCTTGTTCGGTCATATCGTGTTTTTGTTCGCGGTGAAAAGCTAGCCTAGAGCTGAAATCAACTTTATTTTCATTTTCGTTACCAAAAATAATGATCTCACCTTCGGTTTTTCGATACCACCTAGATTTTTCAATAAGCCTAGCGACCCTTAAAAGAAATTCATCTAAAACAAAAGGCTTTGTAAGGTAATCATCAACTCCCTTTTGAAGCAGTCTTATTTTATCTTTACTTGCATCCTTAGCAGTAAGTATAAGGATTGGAACTTGTTCGTCTTCTTCACGAATTTTAGCTACAAGTTGATTGCCATCCATAACCGGCATCATTAAATCGATAACCAAAAGATGTGGCTTAAATTCTCTCCAAGCAGTCAATCCTTTAGCGCCATCAACTGCAACTTGCACATCAAAGCCTTGCAAACTCAAGTTGATCCTTAGGCCTTCAGCAATATGCTCCTCATCCTCAACTATTAGAATTCTTTCTTTTTGCATTTATTCACCTGAACTAACTGGGATAGTTAGTTGGAAAGTACTACCTGCCCCAAGTCCTGGGCTCGATGCTTCAATTGATCCGCGATGAAGTTTAGCAACAACACTGACAAGATATAAGCCTAAACCAGAACCTTTAGAAGTTTTTCCAACTTGATAAAACTTTTTAAATATTTTCTTAAACTCATTCGATTCAATTCCCATTCCGTTATCAGTAAAAGAGAGAAAAATATTTGATGATTTATGTACTAAATGAATCTCAAGAGTTTTATTATCACCATTATTATAAACAAATGCGTTGTTTACTAAATTCATTAACATCATTTCAAATAATGGTGGATCAATTTCTATTTTAACTGAATGTTTTAACGGCTTAAAAGAAATATTTCGGCCACTTTCAGGACTATGGATTTTTTCCACAAGTTCTTCTAAATATTGATTAAGATCGACAGTGGTGAAGTTCGGTTCATATTTTTTTTCTTCAATTTTTGCCAAATTTAATATCTGATCAACGTTTGTTGCTAATCGGTCAGTATCTTTTTTCATAAACTGAATATATTTCAAAGCTTCTTCACGAGGCAAATCATGACGAGAAAAGGTATCTAAAAATAAACGTATAGAAGCAATTGGAGTTTTTAATTCATGAGTAAAACCACTAATAAAGTTTTGCTGCATTCGATAAAGCTGAATAAGCTTTTGGTAATAAACAAAGACAAGTGAAAAACCCAAAATGATGGAACCAACCAGAATTGATAAGATTAAGATTGTTACCCAGGTATGTGAATCAAGTAGTTGCCGCGCATCAAGATTATGTTTACGAACAAACATCGCAAAGGCATCATTGACCCTTAAATATGAGGTGATATAAAGATACAAAGATGTCCCAAGCGCAAGCAGGGAAAAAACAAAAATTGTAACAGGCCTTAAAAGCCAATTTGATTTGGCAAACATTGATAAATATTACCATTAGGATAAGGAAGAAGTCATGACTAGCATGCCATTAGCGTCTTATATTGATCATACACTTTTAAAACCTGAAGCAACTCCAGATCAAATAAGAACGCTATGCATCGAAGCCAAAGAAAACGGATTTAAAACAGTCTGTATTAGCCCGCAATTTGTAGGTATTGCAAAAAATGAACTTTTAAAAACCGAAGTCGGTATATGTACTGTTATTGGTTTTCCTCTTGGAGCTAGTACAACTGAAACGAAAGTCTTCGAAACGATAAATGCAATCAAAAATGGAGCAACTGAAATAGATATGGTCATCTCTATTGGAAAGTTGATAGCTGGCCTGGATGAAGAAGTTTTAAGTGATATTTCACAGATCGTACAAGCTGCCGAACCAATTATAGTTAAGGTTATCCTAGAGACAGCACTTCTAAATAAAGATCAAATAGCGAAAGCTTGCAAGATCTGTTCACAAGCGAGAGCAAAGTTTGTAAAAACATCCACCGGATTTTCAAGTCGAGGAGCATCGCTAGAAGATATTGAAATCATGAAGAAAAATATCGATACTGACATGATGATTAAAGCAAGTGGTGGCATCAGAGATCTCGCCACTGCACAAAAATATATTTCCGCTGGGGTATCAAGGATTGGCACAAGTTCTGGAGTGGAAATCTTAAATGGTGTTGATTCCAATAAGAGCTATTAACTACTTCATACGAATAGACTTCATAATTGCATTAACGTCCTTTTTGTAATCATTAAAAACCGCTTCTTCGCCAGCATAATTAATATATAAATATGTGCTCTTAAGATTTAGAATTGCTACCTTTGAATAAACGATCTTATTTTTAGTATTATCAAAGTAATAGTAATCAACGATATGGAATTCTTCACTGCCAATTTTTTTTGAAGTCGATTTGAATATATTTAAATTTTTATATTTTTTTATATTTTTTGTGAAGTTTTTCTCAATATCTTTTGTAATGAAAACTAGTGGGTCTTGAATTTTTGCTTTATATTCCTTTATGAATATAGTGGCTGACTCCTTGTTAATTCTAATTGGTGTGTAGGCAAAATAATCAGAACCAAACGAGTTCTCTTTTACGCTCCAGTCTTTGGGAAAGGAAACTTCATATGATTTTGCAAACAATTCAAATGAACAAAAAAGGAATAAGATAGTTAGGGTTTTAATCATTAATATAATATTGCCAATCATATTCGTCTTCGTAAAGAGAATATAACTTACCACTATTGATACCGTAGAGACTTATGCCCATACACTTAACTTTTTCACATTGCTCAAAAAATTCCGCTGCATCTAATAGCTTAAACCAACATCCTGACAAACTATTATGCAACCTAAAAGCAAGTTCACCATCAATTTTTCCAAAGGGAGAAAGGTCTAAAAACTTTAGTTCTTTTTCATTTTGAGTGATACATTCTCTTTTAGTTAAAAAAACTTCGAATTTTTTATTTGCTTTGATTTGAACTTCAACTTCAGCCTGCACAAGTTTTGAGATTTTAAAAATTGCCTCAAGTGATTTGAGATCATTTTCGATTGCTTTTTTTAGTTTAAGCTCTTTAAGACGACTCATATTATTGGTTTTGTAAATCATAGTAGATATGATGCTGCCCATTTTCGGCATTTATTCTAAGATATTTTTTTACAATAGTTCCATCATATTCATCTGTTCCAATCAAGGTATAATCTGGGCGATTACTAAAGCGATCTTCCCCATTAGGTCTAGCCGCATGAAAATGTGCACCATTTCCTTGTTCAAAGTCATTTGTATGTTCTACAATAAATTTTTTCTGACCTTGATTATCTAGATATTCGTAATAACGACCTTGATGGGTAACATTTGCATTATAGACGTAATTGGGATTTCCACGTTTAGTGACGTCCCCTGTAACAATAAACTGTCTTTGAAGCATGGCCCCTCTTGGAACACCGGCCATATCTTTTGCTTTTTGTAATGCTTGTGTCCTATTTCTTGTAAAAATATCATCTACATTATCTACAATTTCATCAAGATTACATTGACCTGCAAAAACTTGGAAACATATGCAGAATAGTAATAAAAACTTCTTTATATACATGATCTAAGCCTTCGCTCAAGCATAGGTCCAAACCCTAGATCAACAAGCTCATCAACTTTGGTAAGAGCCGCTTTAGACATTTTTCCAAGAAGTTTAGCCGAAAGGTACGTAACTCGCCGGAAGATTGATGCTATTTGTGTTAGACGAAAGGCAATACCAGCAAGTGTAATTCCAAGCTTTCCACTCGCAGCACCTGCCGTTAGTATCGCAAGTAGAACATCAGTTCCTATACTACCTATAATGGAGCAAATAAGATTAACCTTCTCATTCGCGGGTAGACCACTTATTCCATCAATAACAGCTCTACTTTCTTCCACAATATTTGTTATAAAATTTTTAGCATTATTAAAGGCTGTTCTAGCTGATTGAGCACATTCTATAGGTGACCAAATACAGTTAGCTGCTCCTGCTATCAAACCACCAGTAGTATCCCAAGCTCCTTGTAAAACGGCCCAACCACAATCAAGAGCTCCACTAAGAATAGTTGAGCCACTAAGGGTTTGAGCAGACTGAATAGTTTGCTGATCGACTGGTAAATAGTTTTCAGGGCCTTGTTCACAAGAAACTTGATTGGCCATAGATTCAATGGAGAAACTCAAAAGAAAAAGAAATAAAAGAAGATAGTTAGAACTATTTTTCATAGATAATTATCGGTTAATTAATCAATAAAATTAATAACCGAGTAATAATCTCGGAAACCTACAGATGGCCGTCCCACCAGGACTCGAACCTGGAGCAAAGCTTTAGGAAAGCTCCGTTTTATCCTGTTAAACTATAGGACGATTCTGAATACTTTATCTAGAAAGATGTGTTTTTACTACCACATCCTGGCATTTCAGGAGCATATGGGTTTCTAACATTATCATGTTTAGCCGAATCTTGAACCCAGCTTTTCTTTACCATTGGACATGAATAGACATTCCATTTTCCACCGACATCATACTTTCTAATAATATTAGCAAGTCCTAGAGATACTACATAAAATGCTTCTTTATTGGCTTTTTCATCTTCACTCTTAGCCATGACCATTAGTTTGTCGTGACTAACTTTTAATAGTTTGGAGATCTCTTTGTCTTTGATCGCCATGATTTTTTTAGCAACGCTCATAGCAGCTTTTTGAACGTTTTCATTATTATAATCAAAAAAAGCAGCGTGTAGTTCTTCAT
>CAYGQW010000002.1:0-41091 GCA_964352175.1 uncultured Halobacteriovorax sp. | reverse complement strand
ATTGTGCGATAGTGATATCAGTAGCGTCTTTAAAACATTGTTCAAGCTCGGCAATGCGTTGGTCTTTTTCGTCTAGGTTAAATATATCGGGTGCTTCAAGTTCTGAGATTCTTGCTTCGGCTTGGGTTAGTGCTGTAATTAACTCAATTACTTGCATCTTTCGTCCGCCTTGAATGTGTACAGAACGATGAAGCAGGTCGTCTTTTTCGTCCAGTATCTCCATCAGCTCATATATCTCAGACCGGCTAACTAAATACTCATCTGCTATATTGTTCTCGTTTAATTCTGAATTATTAACTGAGCTGAGTGACTCCATCCAGCTTTGATATTTGTATTCAATTTCATCTTCTGGTGTCATATCGTTTAGTCCTTTCGTTTAAGCTTCTTAATACAAAACAAGCATCGTCCGCCTAAGCCAAACTTATAATCGTGGTCGTTAAAATAGCAGGGTAGCCGGTGGAATAGGTTGATGATGTGGTTGATAAAATATCGCATTTTGCTATAAATCCTTATCTTTTACGGGGTGTTAATCATCTGGATGTAAACCCACTCAGGCACATCTACTGTAAAATAAAGCCCATCCTGATATCCTGTCAGTGTATAACTCTGGATAGGAATAATATCATCCGTGAACGTCTCCATCACTCGCCTCCAATCCAGCTAAAAAGCTTGCGTAGGTGGGGTCGGCTAGTAGGTCTTTAAAAGTCGTGATAACGCAACCTGCATTATGAGGGTATCTTTTTGCGTGAGGGAACTCTTGTGTTTTT
This sequence comes from uncultured Halobacteriovorax sp., assembly GCA_964352175.1. Taxonomy (GTDB): domain Bacteria; phylum Bdellovibrionota; class Bacteriovoracia; order Bacteriovoracales; family Bacteriovoracaceae; genus UBA4207. The sequence continues at coordinate 40,324 of CAYGQW010000002.1, read as the reverse complement.
CCGCACATCACACAAATATGGGCGTTCAGTGAGAATGTAGCCTTTGGGTTCGGAACGACAATTTTACGCTCTAATTGCGCCACCGCCTTCAACACCGCCAGTTCTTTTAAGCGTGTGGGGTTTGGGGGGTCGTTATAATTGTGGATAGTCGTAAAGTACAAAGGCTGTTGCATCATTCTTTTGTAATTACCTTCATTCACGTCGTTATACACCCACCCGCTCCAGTTTTTATTTAGAGCGTGTTCCTCCCACCAGCAAACCACATTGGAGTTATCTCGTTCTGGGTAAAAACTACCTACAATAGGTGTCCCATCTTTAGGTGCATCAGCTATAGGCTTCCACGCATTAATCACGGGGTCGTTTTGTGGGTTGTAGTTATTCATCGGGTTACTCCTTTTCTGGGTAGGTGTGTTTACTGTAATCACAATCCATACAGCTTTCATGCCTGTGGTAGTATGTCTCATCTGGACATTCACGTACTGATATCCTTAACCTGTGTGGGGAGCCATTCAAGCAATCCGCTTTAGACGCTTCGTAATCCCAATAAATGTAAGTCTCAAATACAAAAATCTTCCCACACTCGTAGCATTCTTGTTCATGCCTAGTGTCCTCCTGCATACCAAAACCATCATCGTTGCAGATTTCCATTTCAGCCTCACAATAAGGGCAAGTCACATCATCATTAGCCATAACCTTACTCCTCCACAATCTCAATTTCCCAACCTAATCCGTCGGGGTCGGTGATGGCTTCACGGAAAAGTCTTACATCATAAAGCCCCCAGCCGGTGTTTTTTTTGTATGTGTACCCATTTCTATAACTGGCACATAAGTGGGGAGAGTCACACTTAATCCGCACCTTCTTCGCCTTCAAGCACTCCGCCATCGTCGGCTTTTGCTTAGGCTCGGTGTAGTATTTCCAGTTTCCAACACAATCAAGCCAATCAGCAGGAATAGTAGCACCCTGCGAATTGCACAACTGATGTCGGTTAAAATCCCACTTGAAAAAATAGCCAGGTTCAGTGGTTCTATCGTCTATGATTCTCTCACCACATAACACCGCTTTAAGTCGGTCACTATAGGTGTCTAGGTTTGGTTTAGTTGTCATCGTTTTGGTTCTCCTCTAATTTCTTCTATTTTTTGGGCGTAAAGATTTAGTACAACCATCATCATCACCATATTGAACTTCAACCCAATCTACAAATAAGTCAGGTTTTTTCAGAAAGGTAATAAACGCATCACGCCTAGTGTCCCCCAATTCTGATTCTGGCCAACCAAGCTTACTACCATCAGGGGGAATACAAAAAGTCCCGTAGCTGTTCACCTGGCTAGACATAATTGGAGATACTTCAGGGAAAATACTTAAAGCCTTTTTATGTGCAATTAGGGTATGCTCACCAAAACCAGTGACAATTATCCCTACGTGTCTCATATAACCCATTATTCACCCTCCTCTATCGGCCATCCGGCATCTAGTAACGCTTGAACAGCATCCTTTTGTTCATCCGCTTCATTGCAAAGTTCATCAGCCACCGAGTAATAGGGGTCACCCTGTAGCCTTTTCAGGCGGACAGATGAATAGATTACTGCCTCAATCAGCGGTGCGAACTTGGCTAGTCGGGCGTGTGCTTTAGACCATTTATGGAGTGCTTCCTTGTATGTCATTGATGGTGGATAGTCTGGCTTGAACGCATCAAGTGCTTCGGTTATTGGTGATTTGTTAGTCATCTTTCGTCTCCAATAGTTCTAATTGTTGGTCGTAAGAGTATCCGGTTTTTTCCTCGATTGACATAAGTAAAAAGTTAAACTCGCCATCACTTATATCTGTCGAAAATGCCTTAGACACGAAAAACTGAACCGCTTCGAGCTGGATGTCATCAGGTATAGTCTCTACGACTACCGCAATTTTAGCGTAACTCATCTTGTGGGGTTCCCTTTCTTAAAACTTTCTGGACACACTTAGAACAACATATATCACCTGGATACGGTTTATAGCTTATCCCACAATTAAAACATTTTTCTAACACCCCAAAAGTTAGTGAGTAAATAAAACCAATAACCAAGAGTGCAACAATTAAAAATAAAATCATCTTATGGGGTTTCCTTTCGTTAATACAATCCAATAAAAGTGTTGAACCAAGCCACATACTTGATAGTTAGTGCGGCCAATGAAAACGCAGTCATAGTGGCCACAGTGAAACCTAAAGCAAGGAGCATGAAAGTTAGTAATTCCAATAGTAATTCTGATAGGATATTCATCACTCAACCCCCATTTCTTTACGGGTTTTCCTGTAAACCTGAAAGGTGTATCTCATATTGTGTTGTACGCCTCTATTAGTGGGGTCGTCATCCCAAAGCTCCACCGCCTCCAACACCGCTCGCTCGGCATCTGCTAGGGCTTTGGTGTCTGGTACAACATCCATTAAAGTGTAATCACTGAAACCTTCGCTACTTACTCGATTGAACGCTTCAGCACGAATATCGCTACTTGTTTTCATCGGTTGTTTATCCTTTTATCGCTATTGGGGCGGTTGTCTTCTGGTTGAACAGGTCATATAAATCATCGGGCTTTAATTCCCTGCCTTTGCTATCTAAAAGCTCATCACCCACAAGTTGTACATAATTCCCTACATACCAATCCAAGGGCTTTACTTTTTGGTTGTTCAGCAGGTCTTGTAGTAATTTACGGTGGTTCATTGGGGGTTTATCCTTTCAAAAAGTTATAGAGGGTGATGCGTGGCCGGAATTGCACCGGCTTACTGGCTAGGTCTTAATTATCAGGGCTACATTGAAGCGTTCCTTATAGCTCCACAGAGCCAATTGCTTCATCCATAAGGCGATAGTGCCTCAAGTAGATAAATAACTAATGTGCTTCACTGTCAGCACCGCACACATCAAATTAAATCCTTGGGTTTACCTCGTTGCTGTTTTGCTGTCACACATAAAGCCTGTTGCAGTTACCCCACCGGCACGATTTATCAAATTTTCATACAACAAAAATTCTAGATCCTTATAACAAAATACCTTTACGTTACTTGGCAAGCCCGTACCTCCATGATCCAAAGAAACATTATTATTTTTCGTACATCCGCCCAAAGTTAATAAAACTAAAAAAGCCAATATTGTAATTTTGAACATTTTCTATCTCCCTTTTTAACTTTCCCATTCTAAGGCAAGCATTAAAAAAAGGCAAGCCTTTTATATAAATAAACCTACCCCAAAACAGAAAGTAACTATACTAAATACCTACTACAAAACATTATAGTAAGAGTTTCTATCTTTCCTTAATTCCCTATCTTTCCCTACCGTTTTGGGAATGTATCTTTTCGTAATATACTACGATATAAGTAGGTAGAACATAGTAATAGTAGTATTTTATATTATTATATTTTATTATTATTTATTATTATTATACTTATATTCTATCTTTCCTTAATTCCCTACCCCCCTTTCATTTATATACTACAATATAAGTAGTATATCTTATGTATTTAGTATATACATAATACCCACTAAACCCCCCATAAAGGGGTAGGGAATTAAGGAAAGTATCCCCATTTTACCCCTATAACCCGCTCCCCGAAAGGGTTCTATCTTTCCCAAGCTTTAGGGAAAGTATCGGGAAAGATAGAAAACAGGGAATTAAGCCCTATCAAAAGTGCTTGTCACTATACTTTTTATAGCGGTATTCAGATCTTACCCAAAACTTGAATAAAATCATTGAATTTTTGACAGTAGCTTTTTCGACAAAAAAAGACCGGCTAAAAATAGCCGGTCAACCGTAAGAAACCTACCCTATTTTTATAGCGCCGAATAGGTGGCGACTTTGTTGCGTCCCATTGAATCAGGCTCCACCGAGTAGACGATCTCGCCACTGTCCACTAAGTCGCTTAAAATATCGTTCCGTTTCTTCCTGTCGAGCTTTCTAAGCTTTCTACATAACTTACTTAGGGTAATAGTACCAACATGGCGAATAGTATCAAGGACAAGCTTGCTATCGGCCTCGTGTTGATTGTCTGAGATCTTGCTTGTGATACTTTCTACCATATAATCACCGCATGCCGTCACAAGCGCCAACGCCCACCGCATCACCTCGCCATCAATATGCCGTTTTTGATAATCATGGGCGATCAGAGCTATTTTTTGGGCGTGTTCAGCCAGTCGGCTATAGACGGCCTCCATGCCGGTTCCCTCGGTTACGGCATCACGGCATCGCTGGCGCTGTGTAATGGCGTAATCATTCCATAGATCGAGGGCTTCGGGTGTCAGAGGCACCACGGCTGGATCAATGGCTAGCCCCGATAAATTACCTTTAGGGTTCATATTTGTGGGGTGTTCTGCCCAATAAGTCAGGTCATCGAGCAATGCCGATGGTACGCCATTAATTAATGACGCATCTTTATTTAAGGGCGGGTAGTCGTTACTTTCAAAAATTAGCCACCGGCTTAAGAATCCATCGATGGCATCCATGGAGGATAGCGATCTATATAATCGGCTTGGTACTGAGGTAGCATAGATACTTAAACATGGTTGATCGATGTCTACACGGGGTGACTTGCCGTCACGGTTTGCGTATTCGTTGCCGTAAAACATACCGCCAGCGCTACTAAATAATTTTAAAAGCGTTGTCGGTACGGCGGCCATGTGTGAGCTGGCGTTTGATTTCATACCTTCTTGAACACGTCCGAACTCATCCATGAACATGATGCGTCGACCTTCCCCGTCATCGAGTGATTTTAAAATCCCTGTTGCACTCGCTGGATCACCACCGATTAGATTTTTCATTCCTGATTGATGTAATAGGTGCATGCATACTTGTCGGGCATGGTCTTTACCGGCTCCGGAATGAGCCAAGCCCAAACTAAAGATATTAGTGCGACTATTGGCCTCGGTTCTTATCTTATGAGCTTGAACGCTACCGAGTAACGCAATACTAGCGCCTAACGCTAAAATAGGTTGTGGGTATTGGCTTGTTTTTAAGATGAAATCAATAATAAGCCCAAGCGTGTGAGGTGCCTCATTCGTTAAGGCCAATAACGTTTTTTCGCTAGTGTTTTCTTTTGGCGGTTTTTCTTTTGGTTTTCGTAGCGCTTCAAAATCAATATGGCTTGAATCTTTCAATGGTGGCATGTTGATATAGCCAGCGTCTTGAGCGAATTTATAAACGGTGGCGATACTGATCCCTGAATCGTTAAAGGATGCCCACTTGCGTTGTGTCTCTTTTAGTTTGTATTTACTCGATCGACGGCTCCAATTATCCCAAAGTACAAAACCATGGGCGTTGTATTCAGCCTTAAGCGCCATGCCAACCTGTACCCATGTGTAATAGTCGTCGGGTTCAATAAAGGACAAGGCGTTTTCAATATCGTCTATAATGGGTGTACATCTCCCCGCTTGCTCGATGCTTGCGGGTGAAGGGCGCTCATTATTGAGCGTCTCTTTTGTTGGTTGAAATAGGTTATAAATATCCTCAATCATTTGAGCCGTTAATGCGGGCAATTGTGATGGTTCAAAATCCGTTAATGACTTACCACGCCATGTATAAGGTTGTTTTGTATCAGGGTGTATTGTCGGCGGGATGACGGTTTGATTGCCTTTCGATAGGATTTCAAACACCATGACTTTATCTTTACTGAATTTTTTCGACTTCTCACCCGTGAATTGATAAAAGGCTGTGAATCCCTTTTCGCCTACTTTTTTAACGGGTGAGTCTGGAATAATAGCCAGCACCTTATCATGGATGCCGTCAATATCCTGATCAAAATCAAGGGCGATGATTCCGCTTGCCTCGCCCAATGCTAAACAAATACCGGCATCGGGGTAGGTCATCCAATAATCAAACTCAACATCACCAACCGGCGTATGACAAAACCGGCTCCACCCTCGCATGGGTCTCCAGCTATTGCCTATATAATCGCCCGGTATTTTCGTGTCAGGACACACCGGCATCACGCTATAGCCTTTGGATCGTAAAACTGGCGCTACCGTCGCAAATGGCGACAAAGTACCTATACTCATATTCTCTCACTCCCTATGTATTTTAATTGACCGAACGGTTATCGGTCATATAACTATATAACATGAATGTGATTTGTGCCATGCGTGTGCGATCATTTTTGATGGCTTCACTCTCGATATACTCAATTAATGTATCTCTATCGTCGTCTATATGGGCGTTTTTATATGTGTCCACTCTCATGCTGAAATCCTTAACTAAAATTATTAAATAAAGTATTGCCCTTTTTTAAACTCTGTTATATGATTTTATCAGGTTAAAAAACGGATTGTTATTTTTAGGGAGTTAAAAATGAGTGAGATAGAAACCGATGCGCTTTGCAGTCGTTCTTTTTTTGATCAGTTGGAACTATTAACGAATCAAAAACTTGAACTATATAAAGCGTATTACGATCAACGTGTTGGTTCACCTGAGATTAAAGCGGGATCGATCCGGCATATTCAACAGACCGAGGATCAAACAGTTTGTAAGCACCTGTTTAAATGGATGAAAATAGAAAGGACGAAAAACAATGTTTAATTTAACGGAATTAAAACCAGAGGTGACTATATCACCGCCACGGTTATTGGTTTATGGTCAACCCGGTATCGGCAAGTCAACATTTGCCGCCAGTGTGCCGAATGTCTTAATGCTTAACTTGGAGGACGGATTAGACGGCATCGTGTGCGCTCAACAAAAGATCGCCAGCTTCGATGAGTTTATGATGGCTTTAACGGCGTTCAACACTCAAGACCACCCATTTAAGGCATTGGCTGTTGACTCATTAAGTGCGCTTGAAAACATGATCCATGCCCAAGTCGCAAAAAATGAAAACGTCCCAAGCATCGCCGATATTGGTTATGGTAAGGGCTACAAATCAGCTAACACGCTATGGATCATGGTGACTGAGGAGCTGGATGCGATTCGAGTAAACAAAAAAGCGGCAATCATTCTTTTGGGTCATGCCTTTGTAAAACAGTTTGATGATCCATTGTCAGAGAGTTACAGTCGGTTTAGTTTAAAGCTCCATGAGGGCAAGGGCGAGGGCGCTTTAAGCACTGTGACGGAATGGTGTGATGCTGTTTTGTTTGCCGATCAAAAAGCGCTAGTGGATAGCACCGATAAAGGCTTTGGCAAAAAACAAGGACGAGCCAGAGCCGGTAAAAGAATGTTTTACACTGGCAATCACCCCGCCCACCTTGCAAAAAATAGATATGCTTTACCTGATGAAATCCCGATGACATGGGAATCATTAATCCACGGCATAACTCAATCACGTTTAGTAAACAATAAGGAAAATTAATCATGGCTCAATTAAATGAAAACTTCCAGGCTAGTACCGTCGAAAAAATGGACTTTGCACCAATCCCACCGGGTGAGTACCCAATGATGGTAACAGGTTCAGAAATGAGAAAAACAGCCAAGGGTGATGACATGTACGTTATGGAGTACACGGTCATTGATGGTCAATATGCAGGGCGTAAAGTATTTGAATACTTAAACCTGTATAACCAAAACGAGATGGCTAGAAAGATCGCCCGATCTTCACTTGCCAGCTTGTGCGAGGCCGTCGGTGTACCAAGTATTAATGACACGGCTGAATTACACGACAAAACTTTTGGCGCTCTGTTAAAGGTTGAGACCTCAACCCGTGACGGTAAAGAGTATGCGAGCAATAAGGTAGCAAAATACATGCCTTTAACTAATGCTCATGTAGCGCCACCGGCTCAACCTCAAGCACCACAAGCAAACGCCGGTCAACCTTCTTGGAGTTAAAATAACAATCTCGTATCCCCCCCGATGGCTTAACCGCCATCGGGTTCCTTTAATAGTGAGTTTATCAGATGTTTAATTTAAGAGATTATCAAAAAGAGGCTATTGATGCCTTGTTTAATTATTTTGCCGTGAAATCAGGCAATCCGCTTTTAGTGTTACCCACTAGCGCCGGTAAGTCTGTGATTAATGCCAAGTTTATTGAAATGGTTATGAGTCAGTGGCCGGATCAAAAGATCATCTGCCTCACGCACGTGAAGGAATTGATAGAGCAAAATCACGATAAGTTAAGGGTAATAGCGCCGGATGTGCCATGTGGCGTTTATAGCGCCTCTTTAAAGCGACGGGATACGCTTTACCCTGTGACGTTTGCCGGTATCCAAAGCGTTTATAAAAAACCATGGCTGTTTGGGTATGTGAATCTTATCATTGTGGATGAGGCGCATCTATTATCGCCACGTGCTGAGACGATGTATCAGACTTTTATCACTGGCTTAAAAGAATATAACCCAAAACTTAAAGTTATTGGCTTGACGGCCACCCCATTCAGGCTCAAACAAGGGTTATTGCATGAGGTTGATAACGGTATTTTTACTGATATTGCCTATGAGGTGCCTATTACTCGTTTACTTGAAAAGGGGCATATTTGCCCGCTCATTAGCAAGTCAGGCGTGAATCAAGCCGACTTAACCGGCGTAAAATTAACGGCGGGTGAGTATAACCAAAAGCAAGCAAACGACGCTATTAACCAAAATACCTTAACTGAAAAGGCGCTTGATGAGGTCTGGCGTTTTTGTGGACAGCGCAAATCATGGCTTGCCTTTTGCTCATCAGTAGACCACGCACACGCCGTGAGGGATGCCATCCGGTTTAGAGGCGTGACGTGTGAGGCTGTCCATGGTGATTTGCCTATAGTCGAGCGTGAACGCATCTTAGGCGATTTTAAAGCGGGCAAGCTTCAATGTATAACCAATTACGGTGTGTTGACGACGGGCTTTGATGCGCCGATGATTGATATGATCGTGCTACTCAGAGCCACACAATCGGCGGGGCTTTATATTCAGATGTTAGGACGTGGCATGCGCTTAAACGGATCCACAATGGATGAGAGCCTGGCCAATGGTAAGGCTGATTGCTTAGTGCTTGATTTTTGCGGGAATATGGAACGTTTCGGCGCTATCAATATGATCCAGATCAAGAATTTTAGTAAGAAGAAAAAAAAGGAAGATCAAAAAGCGCCTTGCAAAGTATGCCCTGAATGTCGGGATATTGTACCGGCTGGCTTGGCTGAATGTGATTGCGGCTTTGTGTTCCCTGTTAATGAATTAGAACATGACACGGTAGCGAGTACCGGCGATTTTATCGAAACGGGCGAACCGTTCAGCCAAGAATGGGATGTAAGTGCAATATCTGTAAGAATCCATAAGCGGGAAGGCAAGATCCCGTCACTACGCATTGATTTTCATTCTGGCGTATTCAAGCAAGCCTCAACCTGGTTATGTTTTGAGCATGAAGGTTACGCAAGAACCAAGGCGGTTGAGTTTTGGAATGATACGGCGGGGACTGATGCCCCTGAAACAATTGAGGAGGCGTATAAGCGCCGTGATGAGATTATAGCGCCGTTAAAAATCAAGGTAAATAAAAACGGTAAATACTGGAATTTTGACAAAATAACCTTAGCTCTCTTTTAATTCTAAAAATCCCCCGCAAATAATTGCGAGGGATTAGTAGGAAAGGAGAGTGTACGATGAATAATAAATTTATTATAGCACATGAATATTAATAAATCTATCTCTTTTTATTGAGGCTAACCGCTCAAACGCTTCATGGTACTCATCGCCTTCATTTCGCTTATATTGGTGTTTTTTGTTTTTTCTTCGATTCTTCATTTGTTGATCGGTTCTCATTCTGTGATGGGTTTGCATTACCTCGGTCTTGGCTGGCATCGCTTTATTTTCACTAAACCAGCGTAACCATTCAGGATTAAAATAGTAGCCACGGTTATCACACTTTGAGCATGCGCCCTTATTCTCGCACTCACAATGGATCCAAACGATCGCCGGTTCTCTATCGTTGCTTTGCATCTGTTATCTCTCCTCATACTCACTACTAAACTACTTGCCATAAATAAAAAAAGTAAAAGCCATATCAGCTTAATAACCAAAAGGATCATGATCTATAATCTCCTCAATAACAAACCAGATCATAGCCAGTACCGCCACGCATCCAAGGAAAGGCATGCTATTGCCCCCCTAATGCTGGCACGTAACCAGCATCGATAATAAAACGAATATAATCATCAGAATCAAATAGCGTTTCAGCCTCTGAGTCGATCGGTGTTTCACCGCCTAAAACAATATCATCCATTAGTTATATATCCCCACTCTTAAGATCTTATCTCTTGAAATATAAGCCCGTGTCGCTTTGTTTTTGTTTTTTCCTTTCTCTAAATCTAGTACTAGCTGTGTTTCACTAAATACGTAATGCTTCACATTATTAAAAGCGACTCCCATAGACTTCTCATCGCTGTTCTCTAATGGGTATTCGCCATCATAAAAAATTTCGATTCTCATACATAATACCTTTCTAATTTAACTATAATACATTCATCTATTTTTGTTGGTATCTTTTCAAAACTACAATTTTTGTAGTGCTTGATTAACTTATCGTCACCGATGATGCCTACGTCTTGTATAGCGTCTTCAATGGCCTTAATATAATTGGATAGATCGCCGGTGTCCTTGTGCCGTCTGATTGAGGCGCTAAAAACGTACCTTGCTTTTTTTAGATATACCTTTTTATATATGTCGGTGCCTTTTGGTGGCGCTTGATCCCAATTTTGCGCCCATGATTGTTTTAAGGCCTCAGCACCTATACGGCGCTTGTAATCGGTGTACTCTTTAGGGTTCATAAAACGGCCATTGTGGCCCCTTACCCGTTTATAAGGCATCGGACGGCCTTTTAAAATCAATTCTAAAACCTCTGGCATGTGTTTCTCCCTAACCTATTTTAACCCAAGTCCATATAAAAGGCAATACTTTTCAGCCTTTCAAGCGTCTTGTCAATATGCCCGCTATTATTGATTCTAAAGTGATTGGCTTCATCCATCACAAGGGGGATCACACCGGTTTCGGTGTGATGGTTTCCGCCTGAAATCAAAGGAACTCGCTTTTTACGTGTCTCGTAATCGGCTTCGACTAATAAAAAATATTGATTGCGCTCTTTAACGGTCATATATTCGCCATCGGTTCTCACGCTGTTAAGAATACAATTGTAACCGTTATCAAGCCAAGTGCTAACCGCCCGTTTAATGCTGGCTATAATCTTTTTGCGGTTTTCGTCCCCGTATTCTTGTAATTGTGGCCGTAACTCGTATTTATCCCGCCTCACCTCGTAAAAATCAAGGCTGTTTTCAATAGCATACATGCCACATATCATCCGGCTTGTATCCACTACACGCCATTGAGTGATGTCGGCAAAAATATATTTAAACAATAGCTTTTGAACGGTGTCTTTACCAGCGCCTTGTTTGCCACATAAGCCGATTAAAAACGGCTCATCGTTAGTGGATGGATGGGACATGAAGCTTGCACCCCTCTATGGTTATTGGTTCTGGCAATATAACCATGCCTTGTGTGATGGCGTTAAATAGCGGGCATCGTGTCACGTCGTCGTTTTCTTCCTCAAAATAGCGACAATTAAAGCATTGATCGTCGTCATCTATTTTACAATCATTATCTATGTGGTCAAAATACATTTATTTAATTCTCCACTTCCCTTGGATGATATTGATATGAGTTAAAGCACCATTTTGATATTGTATCGCATGAGTCTGTAGCCAGCTTGAAAGCCCGCTTATATATTCAAGGTCTAAGTATGATGACGTGCCGGTTTGCAACACGCCACGCTTGCGACCAGGGGAGTGTGAATGACCGATCACCATCTTGAAACCCGTAGCCGATAGGCTGTTAATCGATCCCCTTGAGCCGTTGATGCCTTTATCCCCGTGCTGGCTGTACTCAACACCGTCCAAGTTAAAAGGATCCTTGCTACTGATAAACACGGGATCGCCTTCCATTAAAGGTAAGGCGTATAGAGCCAACGGGTTTGGGATGCTTGCACCTGATGGGGTCATTGTTACCGATTGAGCCATTTTTGCTTGCATCTCATGATAAAAATCAAAGTTTACTAAGTCGTTTTCTATTTTGGCCTCACGTAGCCACCGACCAAAGGCGTTGTTATGGTTTGAGTCGGTATAAACCACCTTCGCCCCTGTTTTATTAAAAACGCTGTTGTGCATGTGGATGAGCCGATCAATTTCAGCCTGTACGCCCGATCGCCCTGCTTTGTGTTTCGCTAGACGTGTATAGACATCATTACGGTGGTGATGGTTCTGGCTGTAAAAATCAAGGGCATCGTCTAAAAATAGATATTCAGGTTTTAAGGTATTGCATATTGAATCGGTATCAAAAAACGTTGCTTGTAATACATCGGGATCGGCAAAATCACAATGCAAGTCACCCATCTTTAGTGCTTTTATATTGGCTTTTTCTCGTTTTCCGTCTGGCTTGTATTTGTATTGGAGGTCATAAAAAGAGCCATCCCGATCAAACTCGACATGTCGCACTAAAAACATGTCATCGGATACCTCGACCACGCACCCGCCAGCGCCATGGTTTTGTTCTGCCTTAAAGCCTATGACTGAATTACTATAATGAGGTTTTGATATTGTGCCGGTGGTGTATAGCTGTCTTGGTAGGTGTCCCGGCGGGCTTGCAATGGTTTTAAATGCTAATTGGTTGTGACCTACAATAGCCGATGAATGGCTGAAAGCGTTATGAATCCCTGCTAGTGGGTGTTGTTTTGTGGCCGGTATGCTCAAGGTGCCTAATACGCCCAAGTTATTGTTTAACTGGATGTCATTGTTTAGGTAGTACCGTGTCAGCTCTTTAGGCCACCACGCATCATGATCCTCACCGCTCAAAAACGCCGTGACATTTTTATACCGCACGGGAATGACGATCAATTGAGCATCGTTATATTTTAAAAATCCCTTAACCGCTTCGAGAGCGCCATCAAGTAAGCCGGTGTTGTTTTGTGCGCTTGTGACAAAATAGACGGTTTTGTTTTTTACTTTTAGTTTGCTATCCGGTGCGCTTTTTGAAAGCGGGATGATTTCTTTTTTATAAACGCCATTAACGATATTTGAAAGCGTCCGACGATGAACGCCCAACAACCTGGCCGCCTCGCTTATATTCCCGTTTGATGCTTCCATGGCTTCTTTGATCTGCTGATCCGTGATTGAGTTTCTAACCACGTTGTTGCCTTTTTGAGCCATGTTCTACTCCCTATGTTGCTATTATAATGATACAACATATTAAGAGGCGTTATGATTTTTGAACAAGCTTCAAACGGTGATCCATGGCACAATCAGCCGGTAACATTTCATTTGGCTTTTTACCTGATTTTTCAAATAAGGTGATGCCCATCTTTTCGTAAGTCATGGCAACGCTTTCAGCACAATAGACGTTAGGGCTATTGTTTTTCATGCCCTTGGTTCCCTTGCCTCTCAAGTTACGCCCGATCAGCCTTGCAAAATCGGTATAACTGTAAGGTGTGCCGATAAGCTCATGGTTAAATTTAAAGCCTTCTCTAATTTGCTCATCGGTTAAGTCCATCTCATGGATCTCGTATTCACGGTTTTTTAAGTAGGTATCAGCACGTTTCAAAGCGTACCCCCCCGCCGTGGTGGTAAAAATAGTATTATCACGGCCAACCAAACAAACATGACTCCACTCCGTACCCGTACGCCACCGGATCCACCATGAAATAGGGGATCGCTTCTTGCGACACACAATAATAGCCATCGGTTTTATATTCTCGAAAATATCCATTATTGATAAGCCCCCGTTTGATACTCTTTAATTATTTTGTAGATCTCATCCCCAGGGCATGCCGTGGCTGTCCCTACGCCGTGGGTGATTCTTTTAACGTCCCTATGACCTATTACATTTTTAGGGACGATATCGTAACGTTCACATAGAATCTTAATTGTGTTAATTAACGCCAGTCGTTGTAATGGATCCAAAGCTAGTGAAGGTTCACCCACAACCACAACGCCAACGCTATTATGATTAAGGCCATACGCATGAGCGCCCTTTTCCTCATTGCTTAAAAAGTGATCGTCGTTAATCTTGCGGCCTTGTTTTACAAGCTGATACCACTCCTCACAATTCCGCACCTTGCGAGGGTGCAAAATAACCCGATGGTAGCCGATGTCTCTCCAGCCTTTGGCCTTGTGCCACTTTCGGATCTGATCTACTGTTGTGTTACTACCGCTTGCCGTCCAATGGATGACTAAATATTTAATCTTTGGCATCATTTGCCCCCGCTTAGTGTTTTTTCTAACGCCTCTATTAGATCGGCCCTTTCAAATTAATGATTTGCTTGTGTAGGTTTGCCACGTCGGCACGCAATAAATCTCTGTCGGCTCTACATTCTGCAAGCTCTATTTCAAAAAGCGTGATTAATTTGTCTTGAGAAGCTAGGTACCATCGAGCAACAAAAACAAGCCCTACAATTGTCAATGCAAATTGTCCATAGGTTTGCACTAAAAATTCAAACGTTTTAATTTCCATTTTTTTTATCCTGTGATTATAGCCCTAAGGCAAGTTTTACCGCATTAATGAAATCTGTTTGAGCCTGATTCGATGGGCTAAACGCTTGCACGTTTGAAGCCAGTAACGGCATATTGCCAAACTCAAGCGCTAGTTTGTTTTCAGCCAACAAAGGAAGTAAAGCCTGTTGGTCAGAGATTCCCAATTGCGAAAATAGTACCGCTATTTGTTTCTCGACCACTGAGGGATCAAGCTCTGGGACTCGTTCCGCCCATGCTTTTTCTTCTGCCTTACGTGCATCAATTTCGGCTTGAGTCATTTTGACGGTTTCGCCGTTGACTTTTTTTGTATAATTACTCATTATGTTTTATTTACTCCATATAATGAAAACGTACCGCTAGTAATGTTTCCTGATGTCATAATTAATCGGATCCCATTAATTGCGTTGGTTGATCCCTTGTAACGACCGGAAAAACCCCAGTTTCTTGTATATCCAGTGTTGGAATCCTCCCATGTCCCTTTTCCAAAAAAGATAGGTTGCAGGGATGAGCTTGCGAGGTTGTGGATGCTCATTTCAAAGGATGCGTTTTTGCCTGATGCGTTCTGGATCATGGTGGTACTTGTCGGGTTATAGGTTCGAATCTCGGTTGCGCTTGCGGCGGCAGTATTAACAGTGTCAGCCATAACACTATAACTATAATCACTTCCCCCCGTTTTCCAAGTACTACCGGCATCCTCTGAAACACGAACCATCATGCCCGTGTCATTTGTGGCCGGTACTAAACCTGAAATAACGAGCTTAAACGCATCGTAGGTTGAAGTTATCCCTGTTGTAAAATCGATCGATGTATCACTTGAGGCGCTTTGACTCTGGATCAAGGTCATCGCACCACCACCGACGCCGCTTAAAAAATTAGCCCGTGTCATTTTGCGCACCGCACTAGCACTATTATCATAGATAGCGATTAGATCGGCATCGTCGGCGCTTGTTTCGGCGGTTGCTTCTGTGATTAATGATCCGAGGTTGTCGGCTGTCTTGCTCACGATCTGAAAGTTCGTACCGTCATAAACAACGGTAACGATCTGATTGGCTAAGATGTCGCCAGTTGCGGGATCGGTTGCTTGGTTTTTCTTTAATGCTTTAGCACCTAATGAATTAACGTTTAAGGTACATGCGCCCGTGTTGGCTGTATCGGGCTTGATATTGAACATCATACCGGCGGCGTATGCTGTTGGCGCTGGATTGAGAGTCACCGCATAAGTATCGTTACCGCTTGCACTCGCTCCATAAATCTCTACACCTGATTGAGAGATCAAGCCGTTAGCCGCTACACGCCATTTTTTTAGCCATGCACTATCGGCGGCGTTCCGTTGGTAAACCCACCCATCGGTTGTGTTGAAATAGATTAGACCGCCCGCCGTTGTACTCGGTGCGCTAGTTCCACTATTTAACGTTTTTATTGCATTCAAAACATTGTTTAAATCTGAGCGTGTAGCCGGAAATGTTTGATCGGCAATTGCGTAATCATGTTGTGTCATGGTTGTCCCTCTTTTATTAAGTCTATTTTAACATTTTTTTAGTAGCCTCTAGCGATTAGATCCACGGTGCGAGCCACCCCGCCCCCGCCATCAATAATTTGAACCGTCACGCCTGTATAGCGTCCCCCGCTCATCACGTGGGTATATAAAGCGGTATCGCCAGCCGATGCCCCTTGAATGGTAATACCAAACTTAGGTTTAGACCAGAAAGGTGTTGCATAAGTTAAAGTAGTACCGCCTGATGATAGCGATTCATCATCAAACAATTCATCCCGATCCGGCACGTCGGCATGAACGTCTAAGCCGGTTATGTCAATATTATTGGATGACTTACCGCTTGTTACCTCAATCTTATTTTTAAACGCTCTACAGTAGAAATCACCTACCACAAATTCTTGCCAAGCCGACCACGTAGGCGATCCGCTTGGGTCATCGGTTGTGGTAGCAATATAAAATTTAGTGGTCACGTCTGAAATATCGCCACCATCAAACGTGCCTTCTCTATCGTCAAAATTACCGCTAGCGCTATCGAATAATGACAAGGCATCATAAACCAACGCCGTTAAGTCGGCGGTACATCTTACGTTTTGGGCATACCCAAGATCGGTATAGTTTAAACCCGATCCGTTATCAAATTCATAAGTCCCCGCCGTTGTATACCCCGATCCCCCGCTTGAATCAAAGGTACTCGGTGCATCATCAAACAAGCCCGCAAAGCTATCGAATAAAACCGAGCCATCAAGCTTTAAGGTTGAGCCGTCAACAAACATTCCGGTCTTAACACCGGGGAAGGCTCCAGACTGTTCATTTTCTGCAACAAAATTCATGTTTAGAATATTAACGACATTGGTTGCTATAGCCGTGTGGTTAAGTGATAACCGCCCGCCTGAATCTTTAGCCTTAATCATGTAAGTACCATCGAGTAATGGCACCACGGCGTTTGTGGCTACCCCTGCCAAGTTGCTACCGATGACCATACCATCCGACCACGTAGCCGATGACGTTTTGCTTGACCATCTCAGCTCAATAGATCCGCCGACTCTTACATCAAGATCAGTCGCTTGATCCCATTGTAGATGCGCTTGGTTGTTAATAGCACTCATTGAGAAGTTGGTTATATCAGCCGGTGGAGCGGTTAAACCAAAAATCTCTTTAGTGGTCACGCCCCCGTTTGTCGTTACACCCAATGTGGTTACGGCTCTGATTCTGAAATCATAAACACCGGGATCCATATCGAATAAAACCGCAAAGGTTTCGTTTGTCGATAACGTGCCGTTTACGTTTAAAGCGCTTGTGTATTCCGTTTCGCTTGTTAATTTAAAATCGACAATATAGCCGATGATAAAGCCTACTGCCGGTTCATCCCATGACAAGGTTACTTTTGTTTTGATTCCCGCACCGTTGATGGTTTCGTATAATTCCTCAGTAACTACAGGATTGCCCGGCGGGTTATTATCAAACGGGTTAGGTAAGTTTGTATCGGGTGCCGTGTCTAAAACCGTTTCCTCAGCACTCCAATCATAAGATGCCGATGATTCTTCTTGCATCTTTAACGTGATGCCGCCGTCGGTGTTAAATTCCCATGATAGGATTCTGAACACTTTAGCATTCCATCCAAGGTGGGCGATCGTCAGGTTCACGGTGTCCCAAGGTTTTAAAACAAGCGCCTTAAGATTACATGGCATTGTTACCATGATCCCTTGCCGTGATTTTTCGAGTGCTATTTTTGCGATACGTTGCGCCCTTGCGCTATTGGTTGTAAAAGGCAATTCTAAATCACGGGTGATTTTAAAACCGCCGTCTTGTGTGACATAGGTTGAGTTTGTCACCTCTGGAAAGTCTGTTGGTTGCCATTCTTGATCAGGCTCAATATACAAACCCTTAACGGTATTAAATAATTCCTTGCGTGACATGCGAGCCTGTACCGTCATCTCGCCAGCCATCCAGGCGGTTGTTAAGGTGTAGACAGGTGCGGTATAAGCGCCACCATAAAGATGATACTTACCTTGAATGTAAGGCATCGTACCAGCGCCAGCCGTTAATAGATCTTTTATAATCTCAATAGGTTTATCGGCTACATCAATAACGCCGTTAGCTTCATAGCGGGCTTGGGTATTGCCATCGGCTAAAGTTACGCTTTCGTCTGATAAGTTTGCCGCCGCTATAAAAGTAGCCGTGTCTATCTCGGTGTCAATATTGGCATCAAGTCCATATTGATATAGACCGTTTCCGCTTGTGATGTAATCCAATACGCATAGCGCCCAATTGGCACTATAGGCAGTAGACTCATCACGGGGATCGAATACTTTTTTACCCTTAACAACAAAACTAAAGTTTGGGATCCCGTTAGGGTATCGGTCACGGTTATAACGTAACCTTACCGCCACATGTGGGATGCCTCTCATTCTGTGGGCTTCTGTCCAGTCCACGCCTTCATCAATCAGCCACTGAATAGCGCTTTGATCTTGAGCGCCTAACGAATATTTAAACCTGGCCAGGGAGTTCCCTTCATAAGGATAGGCACCACTACTTAACCTGTAAGTCGTGTAAAAACGCCCGCTTTGAGCGTAACCATCCGCATTAAGATCAAGTAAGTCATCATCGGCGTAAAACTCATCGATGCTCTCAATCTCATGACCGGCTAAAGCTATCACCATATACAAAAAACCATTTGATCGATCGCCCAAGGGTGAATCTTCAGCATCTTTAGTGGCTACATGTACCAACACACCCGATACCTTAGCCCTGCCATAAATGATCTTATGGCTTTCGACGTTGGATCGAATAACTTGAGAGCGTCCAGCCGCTTGATCGGCAAACGAATAAGAGCCGACCGATGCCCGTTTATTTTTCATTAACAGGGAGCCAAGCGCCGTAATACCAAACGAGATCACCGCACCGACTGCCGCCGTCGCCGCCGTTGCCGCAATAGCCCCTAACGTTGTGCTACCAATAGAGATCGCCGCAAGCGTGGCAAGAATAGCCGTGATCGGTTCAGCCTGTACGGTTTGAGCTTGCAATATAAAGAGCGCCAGAAATGAGAATATAAAGATCTTTAATTTTATTCTCATTTTTTATACTCTCCATGCTTTTGTGCAAAGGTTTGTCGCTACAGGCTTCAGGCCATCATACGTGGCAAAAAAAGAGTTTGCCCCGTTGCATACGCCGATAGCTTTATTATAAAACACAACATCCCCCCGCATCGCTTTTAAAACGGCTACAGGCTCAAATAGATCGTTTAAAGCGTTTTGAATCGTGCCATGGCTTTCTTTTAAAAGTGCCAACGCTTCCCGCTTTGTTTTGTACTCGCCTATGAACTCACTGGCATGATTCACGCCCGTGATAGCCTCGACAACGCTAGCCGTCCACAACACGCAATCAAACCGCCCCCATTTGAACGGGGTTTGTGTTGCTTCCTCTATGGCTGTATTTAAACGCCGTTCCCAATTCTCAAGTCGTGCCATATTAACCACCGACCGGCTTATTGGTTCCCCAATAAACTTGTTTCTCAGATGATTGGGCTACAAACTCTAAACCCTTATCGCCGGGGTATAGAAGCTGTTGCGTCTCATTGTTATAGCGTAACGTCCTTGGGCGCTCCCAGTCAACCATTGGGTTAGTGCATGTTACTTGGATCGTGCCTTGGTTGCCTAAAGTGATCTCCATATTATCCATGCGCCCTTGAAACAATAAAACCGGATCATCAATCAACACATGATCGGCATCGAGTAAGGCGACATAAATCAAAGCCGCCCGCCCCTGGTAATGTTCGTTTAAAGCAAGCGAGATATAAGCAGTATCAACACCCGTAAGAGACAGATTCATGGTGCCTTCCTGCATTTCTAATACTTCCTCGACTGGCGATACAGAGCCAAAAGCCCCGATCCCTAAGTAAGTATTAGAATCATAGACAACACTAGACACGCCGGAATTAACACGCACCCAACCGCTTGAAAAATCCATTGCGGCCAATATAACCGGCCTTACCGGGGCCTCGTTACTCGCTGTGATTGCGGCGGCTGTTATCTCTCTAACCATTAAATAAAAGTTTCCACTGCTGAGAAGGTGTAACCGTATAAGCTGTTGTTATTTGTATCCCACCCCGCTTGGTTATCATCGACTAAGCGCATGATACATTTCGGGTTCGTGGTTATTATTGTCGCATTGTCAGCCGGTGCCGCTCTTAGTACTGGCTCAAAAGCGATCGTCGCATTGCCCGATCCGTCGCTTGTTACATCAGCCGTCACCATCTTTAGTTCATTACCTACTTGAAAATAATCACCCGCCTTTAACACCGTTTCAGAATTAGCCCACCCATCAGTAATTAAAGACGTGCCAACCTGTGAAGCGCCATTGACTAATGGGGTGCCGTTGCCTGTACCTTGTGGCGTTTTTCTGTCAGGGTCAAACCCATAAAAAGAATTGGCCGCACCCCTGAGACCGACTAGAAAGGCGTTAATAACGCCAGCCTCAACCTTGTTGTGTGGTGTAAGCGTGTAGGTCACTTCCCATCGTGCGCCTGTCAGCTCAAGGCTTTGGGTCTCTCTGGAAAGAGGGGAGGTAAAAAGAAGCGTGTTTGTTTTTAGCGCCCATCTACATGCTTGTATCCGACACGTTGGAAAGTTCGATGGCATTATGATTTAGCCCCCATTGCTTGAGCCATCTTACCGCCTTTGGCTCTGGCTTGTAACACGCCGGTTGTAGTCCTTTGCTCAATTTGTGGCATCATCGCCATTAATTCAGCCCTTACGGTCTGTTGAACACCGGTTGAAATATTGAACACGTTAGTAACCGCCACGCCTCCAGCTTGTCCGCCTGTTTGATGTGAGGGGACGATCGATCCGCTTCTGTGTGGGACGAATACTTCTGCCCCTCGCTCACCAACCATATAAGGGGTATTAGCCGCAACGTGTCCACCCGTAGCCCGTCCTGTGAGAGCGCCACCGATAGCCGATAGGATACCGCCACCCTTGCCACCGCCCATGCTTCCTAACGCCTTGGTTAAAGTATTCACTACTAGTAGTTTAAAGATCAACCTACCGAGATCGATAAGTAACGATCCGATAAAGTCTTTAAATTTGAATTGGCCGTTTTGAATACCTTGTACAAAGGTATCAAAAAAGCCATTAAACGAATTAGCCATCCAGTCAGAAACTTGTGACATGTTCTCGCCCATGCCTTTTTGTTTTTCTACCGCTTCATCTGTGATTTCGTTAATAGATTCATAAGCGGCGGCGTATTGCTCAACACTGATCGCCCCTTGCTCAAACAATAAATTAATCGCTTCAAGGTTTGCAATGCGTTGTAATTCAGCTTCATGCCCCCGTTCGATTAATCCCGCATAGGTTTCCCATGCCTCATTAAACTTGTCTAGCGATCCTTTAGCTTGGTTGATCATCCCGCTTGCGTGTTCACCGAATGATTGACTAAGTTCATCAGTGACGGCATCAAAGCTTTTTAAAATTTTATCGGATACGTTGGCCTCAACCAAGTTGTCAATTTCTCGCCCCATGCCCTCTTTTAATTTTTCAGCAATCGCCTTCCCTTTTTTACCGGCTTTCTCCTCAACATCAGCGCCTCCCAATAACTGATCGATTATTGCACCCCCGCCACCACTTGTTGATGGCATCCGTACCGTACCAACAAAGCTTTTACCGATTTCGTTAAGTGCTTTGTTCATCTCCATTTGCGAGTTTTTTAAATTGGCTTCAGCTTGTGCATGCCTCTTTTTAGCCGCACCAAACCCGCCATCGTTTGCGCCGACTTGTCCAACGCCATCCCCAAGGTTTACACCGGGGATTTTATTCATTTGTTTAACAAAGGCATTAACCGCCGATAACATCTTATTCAGGTTGATTCTAACCATTTCAGCCACGGCGGATAATACGCCGGTGGCGAGTGCGTCAATTCCTGAGAACACAACACCGATCCCGCCATGCATCGCCACGAACGCTTGTAAAATGCCATGGGTAGTCCGTTTGAAAGCGTCACCCATTTTATAAGCTATATCGCTGGATCCCTCTAGCATATTCCCAAAACGTTGCACAATGCCAGTCAATGTTTCAGTTACGCCCGCACCCTCATCAAAGGATGAGATCAAGTTATTCATGCTTTGTTGCATGGCGTTTGTAGCACGATCCAGCGTTACCGGCATCGCTTCAAATTTTGCATTAACCTCGTCAGCCTTACCAAGTAACGCATCAAAAACCTGTTTAGATGTAATATCACCGGCTGTTACCATCTTACGTAATTCACCCGTAGACATGCCTAGTGAGTCTGCAATTTCAACCGCCACGGCTGGCATGTTCTCTAAGATGCTGTTAAATTCTTCAGCTCTAACGATGCCCGATGACATAGCTTGACCGAATTGAAGCAAACCCGCTTTTAAACTCTCACTAGAGGCACCACCAATCACGCCTAATTGTTGAACCGTTTCAACCAGGCGCAACATATCGGCATTGGTTGCACCGATGTCTTTACGTGCAAAGCTCAAGCGCTGGAACACTGAAACCGTAGCGTCTAGGCTCGATCCTGTTTTTGCCGCAATGCCTTGGAGTTCTTTAAAGACGGTAGTAAAATCGCCTGTCTCTTTTGTTAATTCTGCCACCCTGATTTTGAGGGCATTCATTTGATCCGATACTTGTACCAAGCTACCTAAAAAACGAGCCGCAAACGCCGCACCAAAAGCAACACCAAAAAACCCGACCGCTTTAGTTAAGCCGCCAAATATTCTGCCAACCTTACCCCCAAAAGTAGTAAGTCGCTTTTCTGTTTTAGCCACGGCGCTATTGAGTTTATCAGTCTTGGCAGAAATCTCTACCACTAAATCTTGTACTTTAGTCGCCATTGATTGCCCTCTGTCTATTTGCCTCATCTTTTAATAAGAGGCTGTTAAATTCGTTTTCGTCCATGGGTGTTTCGTCGGTACTGTTGGCTTCGTGATAGGCGTTAAAGATACAAACCATCTCGCCCAAGGTTAGATCCCAAAAATCACAAGGGCGCATGCCTATAACCGCTACCGCACTACCATAGAGGGTTTCCCATGGAAAGGTTTCGTCATCCTCTAGTTTTCGGGATCCGCCTGTGGCTTTTTTCCGCCTGTACCCTCAAGCGCTACTCTGAAAAATTCTTCGATAGGCTCCATAAAACCCATCAAACCTTTTTCCATAATAGCGTTATCAATCACGGATCGATCTACAGATCCAGTACCCGACTTTAAGCCACACTGTAAAATGGTTGCCACCATATTAAACCCAATGTTGGCCGCCCCGATCTCTTGGCATAACTTTAAAGTCGTTACACCTAAAGCGTTTTCGATGGCTACCAAGGCTTTAATGTCTGGCTTAATTGCGTGATTACCGGATTCTGTAAGATCGATTTTAATTAAATTGTTAATCATGGTTATCCTCTATGAAATGGTGATCGCACCGTCAGATTGTAACGTCATGCTGTAAGTAATAGCGCCGTTATATTCACCGGTCTTTTCTACACTCTCGATACCGAAAGCACCCGTGTAAGTGCGGTTAGCTGTTGAGCCGGGGAAGGTGATCTGATAATTTAAATGAGTGTTAGCCGTTGCACTTGTTAGCAAGATGTCAATATTAGCGTCATCAACATAAACGCCTTCAGCGGATACGTTCATGGAGTTAATACCAGCACCCGCAAGCAATTCTCTTACGCCGGATGAATCTTTGTTTGTTACATCAACCATTTCGTTATTGATGCTTACTGTTACCGCTCTACCGCCACCGATAGCGTTATAAGTACCACCGCCCGGTGTTGCTTCAATTTTAAGTAGAAAGCTTTCGCCCTTTTGTGCCGCCATGTTCGTGTCCTCTTAGTTTACTGTTAATACAAAACTTACTAGCCCTTGCCAGGTGATGCCGTCGGGTTCTTTATCGAAAAAAGCCACCCCGCTATAATTACATTTTACTACATTTTTACCCGTCACTGTGATATTGTCACCCTCTCGATCGAGTGCATCCATTACCGCACCCCGTATCGATAAACATTCAAAGGGTGATGCTAATTGGCTAAATGCTTGCACGTTTATTGTGTGATCCTGATCGCTAAAGTCTTTAGCCGCAAAGGGTGCGCTCTCCATTCTAATAATGATAAATGGATAGATAGGCTTTTCTGGCACGTCGGTATAGATCCGAGTGCTAACAAGGTTTGTAACCCCTGCCGTGGCTTCGAGCTTATCAATAACGCCTTTTAATGTTGGTAGTGCTGAATCGCTCACAGTTTGATCCTCTTTAATGCGTATTCAATATTTTTTAAAATTTTTCTTTCGTTTATCTTAAACGATCTGGCAAGCCATGGCCTTGCACCCATCTTACTTGTGCCAAACTCTAACCACTTGCCATAAGGGGCATCAATCGTCGATCCGATTCTTGCCGTTAGCTTTGATGGGTTCTCTATGGTGATCTGATTTACCAAGTTACCCGTATCTGTTTTTGGGAATTGCCCGACGGCTGATCGTGTACCTGTCTTACCACCGGCCGTGTAAGATTTGCCCGATCGCCCGCCTTGGGATATGCTTTTCTTGGCTGTGTCCTGTATGACATTGGCCGCCCCGTCTACCTGTTTTTGAGCCTCTTCCGTGGATAGCTCAACCAAACGATCAAGCTTAGTATTAAGCTCTTTTAAACCGATGATACTGTAGCCGAATTTATCCAATCTCGTTTCCACCCATTGTTGCGCCGATAATTTGAAACGCTTTACCGTGGTTTTTTAAATCGTCGTGTACCGATTTAACATAGGCTACAGAGTAATCAATACCATCAATAGTGATTTTGGCTTGTCCACCGACGGCGGGATCTAAAAAGGCGCTTTGGTATCTGATAATAATCTTGGTTGTGATCGTGCTTTCGTTAGCACCTTGTACAAAACGCTCGTTACCGCTCTTAGGTTCCACAACCGCCCACACGGTAGCCAATAGCGTCCATGTGTTTGTTGATCCGCCGTATTCATCAGCTACTAAAGATTTTTGATAAATAGCCGCTTGGTGCCTCGCCTTGGCTGAAAAATTAAAACAGGCCATTACTTAACCTCCCAAGTGATCATAAAGTTTGTAAGGGGCTAACATACCTTTAATCGTGGTTGTCATCTCGCAATCGGATCGATTGTTATACATATTAGCCACTAGCATTTTAATCGCTGTCTTATAAGCCTCTGGAACGTCAGTAGCCGCATCACCATAACCACATACATAAGTAATTAATACGCTGGCGAATGGTCTTAAATCAGTAGGCCACGTATAGCCGTCGTTTAGAAACAAACGCCCGCCATCCTCATGAAGTGAATAAGAAGCGCTTGAAAAGGTGGTCTCAGTATTGGCATCATCATAAGACTTAAAACTTGTAATGCTTTGGATCGGTAGTTTCGGCAGGTCAATAGCACCCAAGGACGATAGAAACCATAAGCCACTATAAACCGCTGGCGCATCCATGCGTAATTCCCATGTCTGAGTGATTAAAGCCCGCTTTGTGTAATTCTCGACCGCTACACGTGCGGTCTCAATCAAGCCGTCGATCATTGTGTCATCGGTGGAGGTGTCCACACGTAGCCATGATTTTGCTTCGGCTGTTGTTACTGGCTCCACTGATGGCGCTGATGATAATTTTAACGATTTTCTCATAACGTTCCCTTTAATTTAAACCTGTAACGCTAGCGATTTCATCAGCTACTGCCACATGCCCCGCTTCTTTTAAGTGTACACCATCGTAAAAGTAGGTTGTATCTGATCCGTTGTCTAATTCCGCTCGACCAGCTAGATCTATTTTAGTGTACCCGCTACCGGCGGCGATCAAGCCATTGGCTGTGCTAATGTCGTGATCGTAGGAGTTAGGATGGCGATCGATGATGCTGCAAACATAAATCGCATCATATCCGGTGGTACTAGCTTTTGATACTATTGAATCGATCGAGGCTTGCACTTGTGCCGGTGTTCTACCCGTGGCGATGTCGTTTGTACCACCCCATATAATAAGATTGTTTGAGGTTGCCGCTGATTTGAAGTTAGCACCGACTTGGCTTACATAAGCACCATCGATCGTGTCTAGTGTTTGCCCTGCTATAGCTTCATTAACGATCGTCACGCCTGTATTGTCATCTTCTAAAATGCTTGTCCATGCTGGGTCATAGCCACCTGAGGCAGGGTCAACCGATAGGCTGTCCCCGACCACTACATACCTAGGTGGCAGGGTTATATTTGAATAAGCCCCACCGGATGCGATGGTATAAACATCGGCATCCTCACTTCCTGTCGTTAAGTCAGAAGTTACCAAGAACATACCGATCGCACCTTTAAAATCAAACCCAGTGTGAGGATTCCCGACGCTGATCGTATCAATGTCATCAGCGAATTCTTCTGCGTCGGTAGTGCCGTCGCTACGTGTTACTGTTATGCCAATATCTACACCATCAACCAACACCGTGATGTCATCGTTAGGCATATCGTATTTAAACGTCCATAAATGAACATCGCCATCGTAATCCGATACGTCAATCTCAGAGTAGATGTAAGAGCTATCTTTTTGAAAAGCTCGAATCATCATATTATCGGTAGTTCCGTGGACATAGACTTGTGCGCCTGTGTTAAGAGCACCATCCCCGATCTCAAATAGTCCGTTGTGTGCGCTCCCTGTCAGATCAAACTTACCATACCAATGAACCGTTACCGTATCCGATAGCTCTACAAAGCTGTTACCAATGCCAGCATTAACGCATTGCAATTTGTTATCAACACCGTCGAATACAAAACCGGCTTGTCCTGCCGCTACACCATCCGCATCAAAGTTGGGATAACGTGCACTAGAGCCAGCGATAGCGTGGAGGTCATTGCCTGATTCATCCGTCCACTGGTTGACGTTTATATCATTACCATCTGATGTAGTGTAAGACGTGGCCGATGCTCTACCGGCAAAAACCACATTGTCTAAACCAGCGATCAATGATGCCCATGTCAAACTAGCGCCACCCACACCCTTATAGATTGGGTTCCAATTGGCGTAGGCTGATGCACCGGCGCTATTGTATCCTGTGGCCTTTTTGGTCATTAGTTAAAAACCCAATAGTCTAGGTCTGGCGATGTCGATCCGGATAAGGTCAAGCGAATCGTCATGCCTTGAGGTAATGCAAAATTAAAACTACCATTCTCAGTAAGCACCGCACCCGTGATTAAAAAATAGTTAGTGCTGTCAGGTGACGCATGCATTTGAACGGTGCCACCGCCCCATGTACCGCTTACCATAACAGTACCAACCGATCCATCGGTGCCTAGTGTTGCAGAGTTGCCATCTGCGGCAAACGTACCCGATAAGTTAGCCATTAGTCTTTATCCTTTTTAGCTTTGCCCGGCTTCTTTTTAGGGGCTTCTTTTTTTGTCTCTACTTTTTCAACCTTTGTCGCTTCTACAGGGTTAAACTTTTCGGCCTTAACCTCTTTAGCTGAATGGCTAAAAATAAAAGATGATGCAAGTTCTTCGCTCATCTCACTTGGTACATCGTAGGTATTGCCCTCTAAGAAGCTAATTACTTTTAAGCCGTCATTTGAACCGACTTTGTTTTTTAACATTAAAACTTTCATGATCGTTTCCTTTTTTTAAACAAGGGGAGAGGCATGCGCCCCTCCCCGATAACTTTTAACTACTAAGGTGTTTGATCAGCCTTTGGCGCATGCGCTGGATGACCTTTGATACATACCGCACCCAATACCGCACCGGATGAAGTGTTAGTCGATACTACGTTAAAGCGGACGTAACGCTTACCGCCTTTGTAGCCGATTTTTGATAACACGTTGTCATCAGTATCAGCCGCAAAAGATGCAAGGGCTTCGGTGCCGATTAAGTCAGCATCAGCCACGGCGGCGGCATCGCTCAAGTTGGCGGCATCGCCTTCCTGAATCAATACAGCGTAATCGCCATCGGTTAAGGTACCGGTTACAAAAACAAACTCGCAAGACTCAAAGCCAGCTAGATCGATAATGTTACCGTTTGTGGTTGTATCACTTGAGATAGTTTGAAGGTTCAGCGCCACGGCTGGAACCATATCATGATGGTTGTCTTTCATTTTTAGAAATCCTCATTTTTAAAATAATAACACTTTTGAATTGGGGAGAGGTTTTAAAGCCTCTCCCCTGATAATTAAGCCGTAATTTTGTTGATTTTGATGGCTTCGTAGTTAGTTACGTCACCACCAACACGCTTACGAACACGGAAGATCACGTTGCCTTCAGAGGTGTAAGGGTCAACCAATACCGCAATACCAACACGATCGTAAATGGTGTAGCCTTGTTTAAAGTCACCATAAGCAATCGACAACGCACTACCGGCAACGGCAGGCATATCATCAGCGAACAGAATAGGCTTATCAAGCAACGTTAAACGGGTCTCACCGTCTAAGCCGTTTGCACCCATACCAAGCAAGTACTGATTTTCGCCATCTTTTAACTTGCGAACGTTGCCAAAGGTGGCACGTTGCATGAACCAATTGGCGTTTGCTTGGTAGCTTTCTTTCAAAGCGTTTTGAGTATCGATCAAGCCGTCAGCGGCAACCGCACCCGATGCACCGGACAAGATTTGCTCGATTGCTTCACGCTGATAAACACCGGCTGATGTGTAGTTAGCAAAGGTTAAGAAACCTTTTGGCTGATGGTTGCCAGTACCCACTACAAAGGCTGTTGCCTCTTTACGGGAATGGATTTCAGCCGCTTTGCCACGTAACCAGCCAGCTACATCAAACATGCCATCCTCAAGCATCATTGTGGTTGCTTTTGGCTTGGCTGTCAATTGATGAGCCGTGATGGTTACTAGACCAACATCAGGATCGTTGCTTACGCTAGTAGAAGATCCTTCGTTTGACCATTCGCCCGATGTCTCGCCATCGTCAAGAATGAATTGCAACGCACCAGCGCCACCGCTCACAACGTTAGCCACTTGACGCATTGGGGATGATTCAAATTCACGGGCGCTTAAAAGACCTGCAAACTCTGGAGCCAAAGCCAAGTAACCACCGCTCGAATTATCGTTAGTTGCAACGGCTTTAACGGCCATCTTAGCGTCACGATCGTTTGTGTTACGTAAGAAGTTGTTCAAGATTTCTTTTTGCTCAAGCTCTGTAACGCCTTCTTTAACTGTGATGTTGCCAAGGCTTGCCATGGCTTCCTCAAGTTTTTTGGTTTCGGCACGTTGGCTTTCTAATTCGTCGTTAAGCTTCAAAAGCTCCTCAGCCATTTTGGCTTCTTTCGCTTCGTCTAAAGCTGTGCGCTTTGCTTCTTTCTCGTCTTGAGAAGCTTTGAGGCCGTGTAACAGACCTTGCATCTCATCGAGATTCTTTTTCAATTCGTCAGACATGTTTAAAATCCTCTTATTAATTCAATAATACTTTTAATATCTTGGTTTACTTGCTCGGTTTTAGGATCATCCCGATCCGCTTTAAAGCCATTGGCAATAATTGCCTTGGCTTCGTTTTTTGAATATCCTGCATCCCGCAAGAATTTCTCAAACTCTCTTTTTGTGGCTGGCAATGATTTAACGGTTTCGATCGTTGCCTCTGTGTTTGCCGGAAACGTGACAAGCGATACTTCAAACAAATCAACATTTTTTAAATACACCACATCATTATCATGATCACGTTCAGCTAATTTTACTCTGTACCCAATGGATAAACCTTGCAAAGCGCCTTGCTTCAATAGGCTGTAAGCCTCTTTACCTTTTTGCACGTCCTGGTTTAATTCGCCTTTAAGATATAAGCCTTTGTCATCCTCTTTCACCTCGGTATAAACACCGATTGGATCGTCGCTGTTGTGTTGCCACAACATAACCGGCTTACGTGCTTTAATAGAATCCTCAAAAGCACCCTTCACCACTATATCGCCGTATGAATCGACGTTACCAAAAATGGAGCCGTAACCCTCAAACGTGCCGGTCTTTTCGTCTAGTGCTTTGTATTCACAAGGCACGATCATATTTTTAGTTTGCAATTTTCTAGCCCCTTTTATTTATTTAACCATTATAACATTTTAGATGTAAGGATTTACATAATCATCATCGTCATCTAGGTAGTCGGTCTGGATATGAGAGATAGCACACCGACAATTGACGTAATTTTTAGCCGACGCATAACGGCGATCGTTTGGTGCGATCATTCTCTCACCACCAACAATGAAAAACTCGCCACGCAATATAGGCGCAACGCTATTCATGTGTAGGTGGATGTCTCTAACCCTGTTATCTTCAGTAGCGATCCAGCGTTTCTTATACTCCACACCCAATTCATCGGCGGTATAGTCCGCCACTTTAAGCGCCGCATTAATAGCCGCCCCATGCGTCTCGGTTCTGGCTATTGTGGCGGCTCTACTTCTATTTAAACCTGATAAACCCATGATAGCTTTTACAATTTCATTTCGAGCCATCCCGCTACCGATTGATGATTCGATAAAGTTATTAATATCGTTCACGGTGGTATCGGTCACGTTTTTAAGCGCTGGAATACCAACGATCCTAAAATATTCCCTTGCCCACTCAGTAAAGAGATCTTCGGCCATGGTTACATCGTCTATAACAAGCGCTTTGGTTTTTAGAGCTTGTTTAGTACCCTCTAGCTTTTTTAAATCCCTTAGATGCGCTTGTGCAAACGGCTTGGTGATGACTTTATAGCGTTTTTGGAATATAGCCCGCATTTCTTGAACATGGATAAAAGCGGCGGTAGGATCCACACCTAATCCGTACTCATCTATGTTGAGCGCTGTATTTCTGAGTAGCTTATTTTTAGACCTTAAAACGTCCTTAAAAAAAGCACCCTCATGACGGCGTAAGCGTTTTTCAAACTCGCTCAACCCCATGGTTATACCTCGTCATCATCAATCGGTACATCGTCTATTTCGGTGTCATCATCCATAGTGAGTGCATCGATCGGCGTTCTACCGCTTGGCACCATAAGAATATCAGCCATGCCCGTAATGTCTGGATACCCTAGCTCTTTTCTAGCTTCGTTAATGGTAAGTAAACCGGAATCGACGGCGGTTTTAGCTTTATCAAACGCTTGTTCACGTCGATAAGATAACGCACTTATACGATCCTCATTAACACGTAATGAGTCTTTTTGATCCACACCCATATTGTGTAGCCAGTTTGAGATCTCCTCAAGAATATAATCGGCAATAGGTAGCGCCGTGTCCTCATACAATGAGATCCTAGCGTCTCTCTGGTTTGAGTACGTGGCCGCATCCGTTAGCACTAAAGGCAATGGCACACCAAACACCATGGCAATAAACGCCACTTGTTTATCTGTTAAGCCTTCAAACTCCATATCCGAAGGGGATAGGCTTGTTTGTTGCCACTCAAGGCCACCTTCTAATAAAGGCACGTTACCGGCGTTATTTGTCCCCGTGAAATATTTTTTTGTATGCTCAACCAATCGGTTAAAGGCATCGTTACTTAATTCGTTTTCAGTCTTGAGTAAGCCCGACGGTCTGGCGGCGTTATTAATTAATGAGTGATTAAAATCAGATGCCTTGTTAAGCGTTTGAAAATTCTTGTTAGCAGGTGAGAGAGGCGATACACCTTTAAGAGATACACATGGATCAGGGTTATAGATACCCAGTATGGCGCTATGACCTGTGAACATGTCGATCTCAAATTTAAGTACCTTTGATTCATCAATAGTGTATTCATAAAACTTAGGCATACCGTTTGCATAGGTTTGATCCGATAGCTTTACTTTCATTGGGTTAATGATTTCATAGCCTTGAGGGGTGCTAGTCGGTGGCTTGCCATCGGTTGAGGGAGCATAAATAAACGCCCTGCCAAAAATAAGGTAATTTTTAATCAATCGGTTTAAAAATTTAAAGTGAGATTCTACACGGCTTGGGTTTGTCACGATAGCCATTAAGGGGTGTGATGGATCTTCTAAGACTTTATCCTCTTTCTCCTCTGAGCGCACCACCTCAAAGGTTAGATGGCTGATGGCACCGGCAATTTCAGATATACACCGATACACTACAGGGTTTCCAAGGTATCCATTTTTAAAGAAGTTGGCATCTTTGGCCGGGTCAATATCGGTAGTGCCACCACTGATGTAATCGTAAACGGCTTCGATCGTGGTTGCGTAGTTCTTTTTTTGGATCGGCGCTTCTCTTTTAAACAGATCGAAAAATCCCATGCGTGTGTCCCTTTATTGAAAATTAAACCTATCACAATTTTAACACGGCAAAAAAAGCCCCGTTGTTTTAAAACGGGGGGTGTCTAGGGAGAAAAGGTAGAACCATTATAACAAAAGAAAAGCCCCACCGGTTAAAGCGGGGCAGTATAGGTATACAGTGAGTTATATTAGATAAGATTATTATATCAGAATAGGCTTACTTGTCCGTTATTGGCGTACTCGATCCGAGCCTTGGCAATTTCAAAAAACGGCGTGTGTTGTTCAATGCCAACAAAATCAAAACCAGCCTTAACCGATGCCACGCCGGTTGTGCCACTACCCATAAACGGATCCATAACGGTGCCTTTGGGGGGTGTTAAAACTCTTACAAGATGAGCCATTAGACTTACTGGCTTTTGTGTTGGATGATCTGTCCTCTCACCCCCTGAAACAATAGGGGCTGAAAAGCAGTTAGGGGAATGACCGCCACCGCCCCAATGGTTTACCTTCCCTTCGACACGTCCAAAAATAGCAGTTTCCACGGCGCTACAGAAATTCTTGCGAGGTTGAGGCGGCGGGTTTTTCTTTATCCAATAAAACATTTGCAGTGGTTTGTATCCGGCGATCTCAAGCTCATCCCATAACGTCGTAACCATCTTATTATCGGTAAAGATAAGGAAAGAACCGCCGGGGGTGATCTTGCCTCTGGCTACCTTGAGCCATTCCGTCGGCAATTCTTGATCCCACTCAATATCAAACGCATTTAAATCGTTTGCCCCCTGTTTTTGTACCTTTGTCTTACTTGCCGTTCCATAAGGTGGATCCGTAATCATTGCGTCAATGCTTTGATGCTCAACCTCTTTTAATTTCTCTAGGCAATCGCCCAAGTGTAAGATCATGCTTGTCCCCTCTCCATGATTATTTTAAAACGACACATTATTTTTCTGGCCATTTGTAGAGATAAAAATTCACTACTTTCAGGCTCAACCGCTCTGATAACTATTTTTTTCTCACCATGGAAAAAAACAAACCTATACAGACTAAGCCCTTCCTTGGTTTTCAGCTTTTCAAAATAGGGGTTCATTATGTTATGCCTCCCTTATTTTTTCAAAGCCTGTAACGATTCCGCCTCTCTTTAAAACCACTTCTTCATCAATCAGTTGAAGCATGTAGCTTTTATCAGTCGTTAGCTTTATAGAGTCCGATTCGCCGTTAGGATAATCGTAATAAATTTTGTAAGTTACTGTCATTTTATATTACCTCTCATTTCTAATTTAATTGACTCGGTATATCTATCGTGATGCGCCGCAAAAATGCGCTGTATCAAAGCGATAGAAAACGCCTGTGTCTGGTTTAGGATCTTATAACCTGTCTTGGTTTTTGATTCCACCTTGACCAGCTCATAGATCCGCCAGTTGGCTTTTGGTTTATAGATATTACAAACCCGCATCACCGGCCTTGGTAACTCACCTTTATAAATAGCCGACGGGTGTAACCCTTCAGTTGTAGCATAAACATAGCCGATATGCGTTTGTTTTTTCTTTAGATTCATGCCCTATCTCCCTATTGCTTATTTGCCTAGTAATTCGTCGATCCGGCTTCTGGCCCTTTCGCTATTGAGAAGGCTATACACTGGTTTACCTATTTGCATGCTGTCGGTACTAATATTATAATTAAAGATTCGTCCGTCGGGCATCGCCCCAAAAACAAGGCTTGTACCTTCCTTTACCACGTATTCGCCATTGTGTACACGGCGATCGGCCTCTTTGCTTAAAAACGTGTTTTTTTCCATGATTGTCTTTCCTATCTTTTACGCTGTAACCTGCGCCACTTCCATGGTGGTGTGTTATTGGATCCCTCATACCAGATCCCCCGGTGGTTTATTTGAGCATCAAGCATGGCATCCTCATAACGGGCATGGCTGTATTCTTTATAATCCCATGCCCACCCGTGAATGACCATCAGCTCGTTAATGTTGTAAGCGCCTACGTATAATTCACACAACGATCGGCCATAGCGATCCGCCGTGTTCATTTTTAGGCAATAAATATCTTTTTTATTAGTGAGGAGCTTTAACGCCTCTTTTGATTCATGGCCGCCTAATTGCTTTAGCTCTGGCGCATCGATGCCAGCCAATCGGGAGCGCCCTGATTCGGATAATATCACGGTGTCGCCATCGATCACCCTTGTAACCGTTTCAGCGGGTGCGGACAGGGATAGCATCACCATCGCAAGGCATAATATAAACGCTTTTATTTTCATAGCTCTTTTTTCTCCAATGTTAGTAAATGATGTTGGCGTTTCAATTCGTGGATCTCTGATTCCACCTTGCCATCCTCGATCAGCTTACCCCATTGCTTTGCTTGAGGATTCCAAGCGTAACCCAATTGCGTTATTGTCGATTTCATATAATACAAAAGCGAATTGTGGCCGCTATTGTTTTTTATGTAATAAAGATTCATGCTCTCTCCCTTTATACTCAATGAAAACCCCCCGCATGAGTCGGTGCGGGGGTGTGTAGGTGTGTTTATCGTTTCGTTTTCTTGGTTTCAAAATCAATTGTCATGCTTTCGTCGCATTGGCTTTCGAGCCATTCAAGTAAGATTTCACGGCGATCACTGCCAAAGTCATAAAATGGATCAGCGTCCTGAAAGGCTTTGAAAAAAGAGGTCATCTTTTTAGCCCAAAACCCACGGGAAAATAAGGATCGCAAATAGTAAAACATGCAATAAAAATTCCTTAATCATTTTTTTCTCACTCCCTAAAAAACTATAAACCCATTATAAAACAGTACTAAAAAAAGGGCAATACTTTATTTTTTTATTAGTCGTGCCGTGGCCTCCACCCAGTCATTACCGCCCATTTTTTGATAGAACGCCCATGCCGTGTCCGTTAGGTTGACATAGTGGCGCTTTTTTTGCGCCCCCCATTTGAAGGGGCGTTTGTTGTTTTTGCGTTTGTCTTGTTTAGTCATGATTATTTCTCCATAATTTGCTAAGAAAGCTCTTAAAACAAGCATATACCCTAAATTAGAATTTATTAAGAAAGGCACCACGGACTCTGTCACTCTTTTTTTAGCCATGATTTTAGATATATCCTTTCTGAAAATATGATTCGGCATCCTTTTTCCCGTCTGTTGACCGGTATTTTTCTGCCTCCTCTCTGGTCTGGAAAACCCTTAAGGTTTTTGTGTCTCTTATGCTTGAGCCGTTATAAAACCACTCCAGATCGACAAAGTATTCTTTTTTGACGGCATTTACATCGATGGGGGTTTCTTCCTCATAAATAAGGATTAAATACTGGCTTGGTGTTTCAATCATTAATCAATCACCTCATTTAAAATCGCTTCGCTTTCGGTTAAGACTTGGCAATCATACCAGCGATTACAAAAGCGCTCATCTGAGAGATCGGATCGGTGATCTGAAATCATTGATGCCGTGTTTTGGCTATCGGCGGCGTATAACTTGCCGTTGCATTCTATGATTAATTCTTGCTTAATTTTTCTCATTATATTGATCCTTTCGCTTTTTAATGGCATCGGCAGTCATTAATCATGTAAAATAATGTTGGTTTTATTGACCGTCATAAATTTAAACCGGTTAAACTTATTTAAAAATTCATCAATAGATACTTTTTGAAATCCATGTGGATGTTGGATCATCGTTCTGCTATAGGCATGATCTTTTAAGATCTCTAATGTCTGTTCATCGTTCGTATCGTAAGTTTTTTTCATCGGTCTGTTTTCCTTTTCTGTTAGGGGGGCTTATTTAATATTATTGTTAGTGAGCTTGGTTATCACACCTAAATCATTGCCGTAGCGGTTTGGGTGTGTATTGTATTCTTTTAAAGCGTTAATTGCATCGGCTTCATTGTAAAACTTGGCCACGTAACAAAAATATTCTGTGTCATCAATCATATAAATATGCTTAACACCGGCAGGTGTTTTTTTGTGTAGCTCTTGTTTGCCTTCTGCTAAATTCATCATCGGTCTGTGTTCCTTTCCTTAACTTCTATAATATTATTATACACCCAATAGAAGTAAGTGCAATACATTAATGGGTGTATATTAAATACTTGTTACAATTGATCTATAGACTTCTAATTTTAGGGGCTTTCCGGTTGTTTACCCTTGCGAAAAACTGGCTACTCATATCGACGCAATCATCATGCTTGCCGTTTGGGAATGTGGTCAATTCGTGGATGTAATCCTTTACCCATGGCGCTCCTTCTTTAACGAACACTTTACCAGCCTCAAAATAGGGAGCCATTAAATTGACACGACTCACCTTGTCGTTTGGCATATCCTTACCGGGTGACACACCGATGCATGGCATATTCCCCAAGCGCCTAAAATCCTGTACAAGCTGTTGACCGCTTGCCTTGTCCTCTATAATTACCTCATGCGATCGCTGGCTGTCAAAACAGAACTTAACCGCCTTTTTTAAATCGGGGTATTGCACCTTATTCCGCCACACGTCTACCAAGTAAAAGCCGTTGTCACATTCCGCCCAAAGGCCGCCCACGCTGTAATCATTATTATCCCCGTCCTTGATAGCCGTATCCCAAGACCACGTCCATTGCTTAACCTCTGGCAATTCTCGATAAGTATTAATCCAAGCGTGTTTAATCAAAGCACCCTCTTTAGGCGTGGGGTTCTGTTGGTATAGCGCCTCAAACTCAAACAGGCCGATGTCCTCTTTAATCTGATTGAGAGCGTCGATGTCAAATCGTTCAGGCCATAACGCATCGCCAGCCTCATCAATGGCGGGCATGTTGATAATCGTCCATGGCTCTTTATCGTCTGGGTTTATTTCTTCTAGTATCTTACCGGCTAAATCATCCTCATGCCAACGGGTTTGGATCAAAATAATAGCGCCACCAGGTGCAAGCCGTGTATAAAAAGTAGATTGGTACCAAGACCAAACCGCCTCCCTCACCACTGGCGATTGTGCTTCTTGCCTGTTTTTAATCGGATCATCAATGATGCCAACGTGCATGCCTCGTCCTGTGATGGCACCACCTACACCCACGGCAGTATAGCCACCTTGATCCTCACCCTTTGGCACTTCCATGAGAAACTTCTTTTTTGCTTTGGTGTCGGTTTTTAATCCGGTGCCAAAAATATCACGAAAAGCCGGATCATCGACTTGGTTACGTACCGACGTACCAAAATCGTTAGCTAGTTCCTGGCCATAGGTGGCAAAAATGATTTCTTTCGTCGGGTTCTTACCTAAATACCACGCCGGAAAACGTCTTGAGCCTAGCTCGCTTTTACCGTGGCGGGGTGGCATTGTTACCATCAGGCGCTTGATCTCGCCACGTTCAACCGCCATGAGTGCGTTTGATAACTCTCTGTGATGCCTACCCGCTTGATACGATCGCAAGGTATAGATGGTATATGCGATCAGATTATTTTTAGCCATGCCCGATATTAGCTGGTCTTTACTTGGTTTCGATGCTGTCATAATGCGCCGCTTCTATCGTTGGTATTTTCGCCAGTAAGGATGCCGCACCCATAGCCGATAACGCCATGCCGACTTTCGCCATATTCAAGCAAAAAGATAGCTTCTCTTTAACCGTGGCATTATTTAAGTACTCACCAATGATATTGGCGTTATCAATAACAACGCTTTGCACCCATTTAGGGGAGCCTAGTTCTGGCGCTTTATGCTCGTCAAAACTTATGACATTACTAAGCTTTTTTCTTTTTTGCTTTTCCACCCTCTAAAACCTCCAAGGCCATGCGTTCGATCGTTTTATCGTCGGCATCAATGTTTTTGACTGTTTGATTAATATCAATATGTTGAGTCTCACGCCACCCGGCTTGTGTCTTTAATACAAAAATAGTCATGGCTGTGTTGTCGCCTGATGTCGCCATTTGATAAGCTGTTTGAGCCACCTTTGCCAGCGCTTTAGCCCTGCCATTCACGAGCTCGGCGCTGTAATACTTCTCAAGCGTCGATTTTGAAATGCTTAAGGCTGGCGCTACCTGTTCTTTAGTTAAGCCATAGCCTGATAGCGTTTCGACTTGCCGACGCATCTCGTCCGTTACTTTGTGGGCTTTTCTGGCCATGCTATCTCCTCCCCGTTGCGCTTAATCGTTAAATCAGGATACAAGTTTTTCATGCGTGTGACAATCACATCGCAATAATGTTGGTCTAATTCCATGCCGTAACACTTCCGTCCTGTTTTATGAGCCG
Organism: uncultured Halobacteriovorax sp.; assembly: GCA_964352175.1. Classification (GTDB taxonomy): domain Bacteria; phylum Bdellovibrionota; class Bacteriovoracia; order Bacteriovoracales; family Bacteriovoracaceae; genus UBA4207. The sequence continues at coordinate 2,061 of CAYGQW010000002.1, read as the reverse complement.
CCACCATTGTTGAACCTGAGCCAAGGAATAGATCAAGCATTGAATCTCCGTGTTTTGTAGTGTGTGTTATTGCCAGCTCTGAAAGCTCGACTGGCTTTTGTGTCGGATGACTGTAATCAAGTGCCCTGTCTTTTCCTATAGACCAAACAGAACCAATGCGTTTTCCCGTCAATGATGCACCTCTGTTATAAACCAATGCAATTTCAAAATCTGTAGCGAAAGAGCCTTGGAGATCTCCCATTCCCCCTCCGCCTTTATCCCATATCACCATATTAGTTAAATCACCAATAGGGGAGCAGATTTCGATCCATTTATTAACAACCTTGAAGGATGTCCAAACGAAGACAAACCCTTTACTGGCAAGGGGTAAATTGTGAACCCATTCAGTTAAAAATATGTCGTCATTCTTTAAAACATCAAACTTGTCAGAACTTTTCCTCATGTTTGACTGAAAGTCCACTCCATAAGGCGGATCAGTAAAAACCATGTCGGCTTTCTTACCGTCCATAAGTTTCTCAACCGTGTCGATACTGGTAGAATCGCCACACATCAAACGATGATCGCCTATCTCGTATATATCCCCCAATACCGTTGTCGGCTCCTCTGGCACGTCAGGGCAATCATCAGGATCCCCTTCTGGCTCTATTAATTCCGGCTCAAGGTTCAAGTCCTCAATACTTGGGATGCTAACCGTAGTGAAGTCTATCTCAAAATCAGCACCAAACAGATCAAGTGATTCCTTTGTGATTTCACCAAAATCGCTAGAGGCTTGTAATACCAATTGTTTAGCCTCGTCTAGTGTTTTCGCCTGTATATTAACGATCGGCAGGTCTGGGATGTCAACACCTTCCGCCTCTAAAGCCTTTAACGCCTTAAAGCGTCCTGTCCCATCAATAACGAAGTCGTTACCTTGCCAAACAAAAAACGGAAAACAGAAACCCTTTTCAATGATAGCCTTCTTTAATCGATCAATGTTGACACGCTCCTTTTCTTTCAGCGTGTTGAAATCGTACCGGCTCAAGTCGTGCCACGGCAAAAACTCAAGGTTCTCTACTTTATTTTTTATAGCGCCTTTTTTGACAGCCATTGTTAAATCCTCTATTGATTGGGTCTAATACTATTATAGTACAAGTTTCGCACCGTCTCGCCGTGTGCGGATCTGGCTAAAAATTCGACGATACCCATTAAACTTTTAGTGTTTGGGTTTTGGGTGCGCACTTGGTGGAGCCACTCGATAGCGACATCACTCATTTTAAAAGTGTGGTTCTTTAATTTTGTTTCAAATTTCATGGTCTTTCCTTTGTTGTCTATTTTAAACCTAGCAATGTGAGGGGATCAATATAGTATATCGGCATATGTAGGATCTCGGCTAATGCAATTTCAGCTTGAACGCCATGGCTTGAACGCCATCCGTCGATTGTGAGTACAATCACCGCATCGCATCGTTTGATTAAAGCGCTGTCTCGACGCTCCCAGAACGCCCACTCAGGGGGCATGCCAAAACGTTCAGCCTGTTGATGACTTTGGGCTATGGGTTCGATGGTGATATAGCCACGGCGTTGTAATTCAGCACCACAAGCAATGGCATCGAGGTATCGACGCTGCAAGATGTAGGGGTCATCGCTTGTATAAGGGCATGCCACATAGTAGACCGAATCGCTTACTTTCGGTAGTTCATATCTATTCATTTGTACCGCCTTTCTCAGTAGTCAAGGATTCCTTGACACCTGCTTTCAATCGTTCATCACGTTCCTTTGATGCCTGTTGTAGGTTGCGAGGGTTAAACACATCGCCATCTGAAAAACACTTTGGGCATTTCATGTTACAGGCATCAATATCCGTCGCACCCTCAAACTTCTCAGATGATTCTATAAGAAAGCACTTTGGGCATTGTGCGAGATAGAAGCCATTATTAACACTTTCCCACTTCTCCAAAGCATCCACCGCACAAGCAAGCTGGCTTTCAAGCTCTTTGATGCGCTCTTTTAACTTATTCTCGGTATCGCATTGTGCGATAGTGATATCAGTAGCGTCTTTAAAACATTGTTCAAGCTCGGCAAT
>CAYGQW010000001.1:0-45042 GCA_964352175.1 uncultured Halobacteriovorax sp. | reverse complement strand
GGAAATATTTTATGGCACACACAGCTTGGCGCCGTTACTAATGCCGGCGGGTCAAATGCAGGGCAGGATGAATGCCTTGGCGTTGCAGTGGATTCGCTAGGAAACGTTTACTGTGCAGGACAAACGACTGGTGGGATGAGCGAAGCCAATGCTGGGAGCAATGACGCTTTTGTCATGAAGCTAGACTCCTCTGGAACTCTTTTATGGCATAAGCAGCTTGGTGGTGTTACCAATGCTGGAGGTTCAAATACCGGAAGTGATAATTGCAATGGAGTAGCTGTTGACTCTGCCGGCAATGTTTATTGTGCCGGCGACACTAACGGCGGCATGAGTGAAGCATTTGCGGGTGGGACCGGCGACGTCTTTATCATGCGCCTTGAACCTGACGGAAACTTCAATCCCTAAGTCATCATGATTTTTATAACTTTAAATTTTTAAGTCCCGCAAAAGCATTGTTCTTCATAGAAGCTGCCGGTGGTGGAGCTTTTACTTTAGATTGTCCCTGACCAATACCACGTTCTGCATATGAAGTGGCAACACCTTGACCGTCATCTTTTTTAAGTGAAAGTGAAACTCGTCCACGTTCAAGATCAACTGCCATGACTCTGGCATTCACTTCTTGTCCGACCTTTAAAACTTCAAGTGGATTATCAACGAATTTGTCTGCCATTTGAGAAATATGAACCAGGCCATTTTCTTTAAGCCCGATATCAACGAAGGCACCAAATTGTGTGATGTTTGTTACAACACCTGGATACCAATCATTTTCTTTGAGGTCCCCAATTTTAGAAATATCTTTTCTAAATTCAAAGCTTTTAAATTCTGTTCTTGGATCCTGAGACGGAGCCGTTAAAGATTTAATAATATCTTTGTGAGTAAATTCACCAAGCTCGCTCAAAAGAGTCTTATCTGTTTCAAGTTTTTTAACCAGATCTTTATCTTCTTTTAAAAGTTTTAAATCAGCGCCATTCTTCTTGGCCCAGTTTTCTAGAATAGGATAACTTTCTGGGTGAATAAATGTAGCGTCCAGTGGATTTTCGCCGTTATAAATACGAAGAAAGCCGGCCGATTGTTCATAGACCTTAGGAGAAAATCTTGAAACTTTTAAAAGCTCAGCTCTATTTTTAAAGCCACCGACTTTTTCACGGTGCTTAACTACATTTTCTGCCACACTTGGGCCAATACCTGAAACGAATGAAAGAAGTGGAGCTGAGGCTGTATTAAGGTCAACTCCTACATAGTTCACACAGCTTTCAACCACACCAGTTAATTGTTTTTTAAGTCTGATTTGATTAACGTCATGTTGGTACTGGCCTACACCAATTGATTTTGGATCAATCTTAACTAGTTCTGCTAATGGATCTTGAAAGCGTCTAGCGATCGATATAGCACCTCTGACTGTTGGGTCTTTATCTGGAAATTCTTTTCTAGCAATTTCACTAGCTGAATAAATAGATGCCCCTGCTTCTGAGATCAATGTCGCCATGGCCTTACCGTCTTTAACGGCTTTGACATTTTTTTCAACAAAATCAAGAGTCTCGCGGCCATAGGTTCCGTTTCCAATAGCAATATGGGTAACCTTAAATTGCTCAATGATGGCGTCAATCACCATGGCGGATTTTTGTACGTCTTGTTTTGGGGGATGTGGGTAAACCACAGTATCAACCACAAATTTACCGGTATCATCGACAACGGCAACTTTAACACCTGTTCTGATTCCTGGATCTAGGCCGATCACAGCTTTTGGGCCAAGGTAAGGTTGAAGTAAGAGGTTTTTAAGATTAATGCCAAAAACATTGATAGCTGATTCATCGGAAACTTTTTTAAGCTCACCTTTAACTTCAAGGTCAAGGGATGGGTGAATTGCTAAGTTGAATGATTTTTTAATGCAGTTTTCAACAAAGTCTCGACAACCAATACGAGATAAATCAAACATCTCTGCGCTGATGGCTGGAATTGCCATTTCTTCTGGAAAGACAACATCGACTTTAAGAACTTTTTGAGTCATACCACGTCGAAGGGCTAAGAAACGGTGACCGTGCTTACTATCAGTTAAAGCCGAAATATTTTGTTCATATTCAAACCAATCTTTGTACTTGGTGTAATCAGCAACTTTATCGCCGTCTTTTCTAAGACTAGATACGATTTTTGCACTTCTCCAATAATCTTGGCGAAGCTTTTCTTTCACTTCAGGATTATGAGCAATCTTTTCTATGATGATTGATTGAGCACCATCGAGGGCATCTTTCCATGACTCAATCTTTTTATCTTTATTAATAAACTTAGCTTCGTTTTCAGCTTCAAGTTTCGCTAGATCAAGCTTTCCAGTCATAATCATTTCGGCCAAAGGAAGAAGTCCGGCTTCTTCTGCCATCTGACCTTTGGTTTTCTTTTTAGATTTATAAGGGGCGTAGATATCTTCAATTTGATTAAGAGTACTTGCCGCTTTGATTAGCTTTTCTAATTGCGGCGTCATTTTTTCCATCTTAGTGATGGTATCTAAGACATAAGCACGGCGTTTTTCAATTTCAATGCATTCTTCGTAGGCTTCTTGAATAGCTTGAACTTGGGTTTCATCAAGTCCACCAGTCATCTCTTTTCTATATCTAGTGATAAAAGGAATCGTACATTGTTCATCGATAATGAGCTTTAAAACTGATAAAACAGATTGGGCCGTAATTTTTGTTTTATTGACCGCGTAAGCGATAGCGCTAGTATCCATGGTTGTTGTAGTCATTTTATCCCTTTTTCTCTAGACTAAAAATAGTGAAACAAAACGATAATCATCCCTCTTAAAGATGACAATATTGACAGGAAGATCTTTTTAAATGTCAGAAGAATTAACAGATATTATTGTCGGGAATGGAGTGGCCGCTCACGCGTTTTTATGGACATACGCTCAAAAGGTCAAAGAGAAAAGTTTAGACTTGTCGCGTAGAATTCAATGGATTAGATCACCTATTATACCAGCTTGTAGTTTTAGCTCAACCTCCATCGTTTCTAAAGCAGGGTTGCAAAGAGGAGTTAGTCTTTTAGGTGACCAGTTATTAGATGGCTTCGATATATTTGAAAATTTTTTTAATGGCTACGCTAGTGTTGAGAATGCCAACCAAACTCATCTACCCCATGGCGATCACGATAATTTTAAAAAGCGCTACGGTGATGCTCCCGAAAATTGCTATATTGTTCACAGCTTCAACTTTTTATCTGAGCTTGAAAAGGAGTTCACTTCAATTTTTAAAGACAAATTAGAAGCTGTTAATGAAACAGTTATTTGTGAAAACAATGATTCTATTCAATTACAATCAAGAACACTCAATTTTGATCGTCTCTTTTTATTTTTAGGTGCTGGTAATAAACTCTATGAAAAAGATCCAGGCGGCAGAGCTGTTGCCGGTCAGTACGCCCAAGCTAAGATTGATTTAGGAGACAAAGGCTTTGTACATTCAAAAGGTCCCCATAACTTAATCTATCGCTCAATGGATAAAACCTTACTTATAGGCAGTCTTGATGACAAAGACGACGAGCTTGGCTGGCCTGTGATGGCATCAAGGTCGAACAAGCTAAAAACTATTTTAAACGATTTTGTGATTGATTTACCAAAGGATCTCAAGTGGACTGTTCATTCAGGTGTAAGACATAAGGGTATTAAGCGCCAACCATTTTGGGGGGAGGTTCGTCCAAATGTCTATTCAGTTCATGGGCTATATAAAAATGGCTACAGTCTATCTTTTTTAGCAGCGAAAGAGCTTATCGGTTAAGGTTATTAGGTTGGATCACATAGAACTTAAGTGCCGAACAGTTTAAGATATTTGGATTTTTAATTTGCTGGTTTTCTCTACTCTTTTATCTGAGTTGCTCGGGTGAGATACCATATTTTTTCATCCACTTTGCAACATCTAGTTTTGAATAGACCCCTGTCATAACTTTTGGAGTTATCGATTTAGTCATTTTTTTTCCGTTGCGTAGTATTTCGACCTTTAGTTGTTTACTAGAGTTAGAATGTAAAATTAAGTGTATCTCATCAAGACGTGTAACACTTTTACCATTTATTGAAAGAACGACGTCATCGACTTTTAATCCAAGCTCTGTTTGTTTCGATGCAATATTTATAATCTTTAATGAGTCGTCATCTAACTGGATACCTAAACCATATCGAACTGCTTCTTTTAAACAAAATGCATAGCTCATTTTTGTCTTGTTTTCATATCCTTCTAGGTTACGCTCTTCACCCATATAGTAATAATAGTATTTATCTTTTGCACAAACTTCGTAGCCATGTATCCATATGTAATCATCAGCTCTTCTTTCGTCAGTACTTGAATTATATGAAAAATAAACTTCATAAACCCCGTCCGCAATTTTCTTAGACCAGTAGCCTAAGCCAGTGTTCTTATCTTTATGAGTATAGGGAGTATTTGCACAGCCAACTGCCAGTAGTAATATACAGCATGCTAAAAAGATTCTTTTCATAATTGATCTCTGGTTAGAGTATTGTTTTGGGTAAAAAATGGTGGCTTGAGGCAGAGTTGAACTGCCGACCTACGGGTTATGAATCCGTCGCTCTCACCAACTGAGCTACCAAGCCGTGTACTTTGACAAAAGTGCGCGTATCATAAATAACGTATAGGTGTCTGTCAACGAAAGTGATCATGATTAGAGATGAAAAGTAGCCGAAACCACAAGCTTTTTAAACGTGTAACTCGCCATGTTGGTGAGTTTTGGAATTCTACTATTGGTCTACCAGGTGGTTGTTTAGTGGCCTTATCTGGGGGAATGGACTCAACACTTTTACTGGAAGTTGTAGCTGAGTTGGGTCAACTTCATCATTTTTCAGTAAGAGCAATTCATGTGGATCATGGCACTCAAACTAAGCAGGCCATGATTGAATCCAAGCTACAAGATCATTGTGACCGCCTAGGTGTTGAACTTATTATTGTTAGAACAGTGTTATCTAAGCTAGCGGGCAACTTTGAAGCAACAGCTAGAGCTATCCGACTTAAACTTATTCATGAAAACTTACAACCTGATGAAGTTGTGGCCTTTGGACATCATATTGATGACTCGTATGAATGGTCACTCATGCAAAAGCTGAGATCATCACAACTTATTTCTACACTGGGAATTCCACTTGTTAATGGAAAAAAAGTTAGGCCTTTTATGTGTCTGACTCGAGTACAAATTGAATCGATTCATTCAAAGCTTGGACTTTGGTCTTTTGAAGATGAGTCCAACACAGATGAGCGCTTTTCACGTAATCATCTGAGAAGAGTTATTAGAGATGAGTTTGCGATTCGTTATCCAAATTATTTAAAACATTACGTCAGAACCTCAAATGAATTAGCTAAAAATCTAGGTGTCAGTGTTTATAAAACAGAAGAAATTCTGATTAAAAAAGCTAAAGGTGTGAGAGCAATATATTGTCTTGATATCTCGCTCCAGCAAGAGAGTGTATCTCAGCAATTTAAAGAGCTCTCCAATGTTTCTAGAAGTTCTGAGCGCGGCGAAATCGCTAAGCTGTGTAAAGCTTTTGCAGCCGGTAAGAAAGGCCCTCATCAGCTTCCTGGCAAAGTTAAAGCTTGGGGTTTGAGTGGCTTAGTCCTTTTAACCAATGAGCTAGGTGAAACGGCATTAAAAAAGTCCTGGACATTAGGTTCGCATATTCCGGAGTCTTTTGTTATTTCAAATCATAGCCCTGCGCCATTAATTGCTGTCTGGAATCCTCCAAAAAAGATTCAAAAAATAGCCTTAAAGTCCCATCCTCTTGTCTCTAACCCACAAAACTGTAACGTTGTGCTTCTCCCATGGGCGAAATGGTCGCGCTTTGTCACAGATAATTCTAACAAATCAATTAAATTACATTGGCAAGCTTTGAATTTTTAAGGGTTTTGTTGCTTCTTTGCTGGGGGCTTCGTACAATAGGAAACCAATTGTTTTCATGGTTAGAAAACAATTCTTTTATGGTCAGGGAGACTCCTAAGTGAAACCACAACAAAAAACTCTAACATTTTGGCTCGTCGTTATTTTAATGATGGCGCTTCTAGCGAAAGTTACTCGTGAAACAGGTGAAGACTATCGCAAAGTTACTTACCCCGATTTTATTACTTCTGTTGAAACCGGCAAAGTTAAAGAAGTCGTTTTTAAAGGTAAAAATACAATCATCGGAACTTATGTAGAACCTGTTGCTGGAAAAGAAAAGTTCAAGCTTACTGGTAATACAGGTGATGTAACATTCAACCTGCTTAGAACGAACGGTCTTACTCCTGAGTATGAAGAAGAAGAAAAGCAAACATTCTTTACATCTTTATTACTTAATTGGGGTCCGATGATTCTTCTTATCGTGATCTTCTATTTCTTCTTAAGACAACTTCAAGCCGGTGGCGGCAAGGCCATGAGTTTTGGTAAATCAAAAGCTCGAATGCTGACTGCTAATGATAAAAAAGTAACTTTCGGTGACGTCTCTGGAGTTGAAGAGGCTAAGGAAGAACTTGCTGAAGTTGTCGACTTTCTAAAAGACCCCAAAAAATATACTGCTCTTGGTGGGAAGATTCCTAAAGGTGTCATTCTTGTAGGACCTCCTGGTACTGGTAAAACATTATTGGCCAGAGCTGTAGCAGGTGAAGCCGATGTTCCTTTCTTCAGTATCTCTGGTTCTGACTTTGTTGAGATGTTCGTAGGAGTTGGAGCTTCTCGTGTTCGTGATCTATTTGAACAAGGTAAGAAAAACGCACCTTGTATTATCTTTATTGATGAAATCGATGCCGTCGGTCGCCACCGTGGTGCCGGTATGGGTGGTGGTCACGATGAGCGTGAACAAACACTTAACCAACTACTCGTAGAGATGGATGGTTTTGAAGCTAACGAAGGTGTTATCTTAATTGCTGCAACTAACAGAATCGACGTTCTTGATAGAGCACTTCTTCGTCCGGGTCGTTTTGATCGACGCGTGATGGTTGGTGCACCCGATGTACGTGGTCGTCTTGGAATCATTAAGGTTCATACTAAGAAAACACCACTTGCTGAAGGCGTAAACCTCGAAGCCATCGCTAAAGGTACACCTGGTTTTACAGGTGCCGACCTAGCAAATCTTGTCAATGAAGCAGCCCTTAATGCTGCTCGATTGAACAAGAAGAAACTTGATAATAGTGATTTTGAATCGGCTAAAGATAAAGTTCTAATGGGACCTGAAAGAAAGTCGATGGTTATTTCTGACAAAGAAAAACGTGTAACGGCTTATCATGAAGCTGGTCACACACTTGTTGGTATGAATCTTCCTCACACCGATCCTATCCATAAAGTTTCTATTATGCCTCGTGGAGGTGCTTTAGGCGTAACTCAGACTCTTCCAAACGAAGATATGTTAAACCTTACTAATGAGCGAGCAGAGAACTTTATTGCTTTCTTGATGGGCGGACGTTGTGCTGAAGAGCTTGTGTTTGGTGATATGACCAATGGTGCTTCGAATGATATCGAAAGAGCTACTTCGTTAGCGCGTAATATGGTTTGTAATTGGGGTATGTCTGAAAAGATGGGGCCAATTAATTATCATAAAGCCAGCACGAATCCATTTGGTACAAGTTATGCTCCAGAGGACTTTTCTGGCTACTCAGAGCGAACAGCTGAAGCCATCGATGAAGAGATCCAACGTTTTGTGACTAAAAACCATCAGCTTGCTCTTAATATTCTTAAGTCTAATCGTGATGCACTTGATAGAGTTGCTGAAGGTCTCATGGTTTGGGAAACACTTGATCTTCCTCAAATCAATGCTCTTATTGAGGGCAAAGATATTGGCGTGCCAATTACTGATAAGAAAAAAGCTGAAAATGCTGAAGCAGCACTTGCGAAAGAAGAAAAAGATAATTCAGTTGTTGGTGGGGATGATCCGTTACCAGCATAATGTCGAATATAAATAAAAATAAGTTTTCATATATGGGGGTTGTTAATGCAACCCCCGATTCTTTTTCAGATGGTGGAGAATTACTTCATCTAGAAGCCTTAAAAAAAAGACTAGATCAATGGCAGGCATCAGGCGCTAATTGGCTTGATCTGGGGGGAGAATCTACAGCCCCTTTTAATAATCCAGTGGGACACGAAGAAGAGTGGAGTCGCGTTTCAAATGTTCTTGGCCTTTTTCCTGATAATATAAAAATATCTATAGATACCTTTAGAAAAGAGACAATACTTAAAGCTTCAAATTCTCAACAGATAAAACTTTGGAATGATGTTTCAGGTCAGCTCGATCAAGAACTCGTCGATGTACTAAAACTTAACCCCAAACTTCAAACAGTCTTTTGTCATAATTTAGTTCCAAGTCGTGCGCGATGCCATGAGCATATGAATTTTCTAATGGATAATAATGATATCTTATTTCAGTTAGAAGACTATTTCGCCACTGGGCTTAAATGGTTTAATGACAGAAATTTCAAAAAACCAATGCTTGATCTTTGTTTTGGTTTTTCAAAAAGCTTTGAGCAAAATTGGTTTATTCTAAAAAACCTACCAGGATTTTTAAATACTTTTGAAAGTAAGTATGGCGCGCAGCAATGGCTCGTAGGCATTTCTAGAAAGTCTTTTTTTAAAAAATTAACTTGCGAGAAAGTTGACCAGGATATTCGTAAACAGACAGAATATATGCAAGCATCGTATCTAACTTGGTTGAAGCAAAAATGTCAGATTGAAGGCGAGGTTATTATCCGCCTACACGATCCGGCCTTGACCTATGCAATAGATACCTTAGGAGATCAACTTTGAAATATGTAGACGTTAATAAAGAAGCTACTGTAAATCCAAAAAAATGAAATTAAATCGAATCATTCTTCCCACAACTGAACCCAGAGATCTTGCTGGATTTTTATCTGAATTTCTGGATTTAGAAGTAGATAAAGAAGGCGAAGATTTCTTAATGAATTTTGGTGGACTAGAGCTTCTTGTTCAAAAGACAAGCAAGAAGGTTAGGGGTAACGCAACTTCACTAGAGTTCTTAGTCAGCTCTAAAGATGAAGTCGATCAACTCTGGCAAAAATATCAGTTTACACTCTATCGTCACGCCGAAAATGCAGTTAAAGAAGCTGTTGCACCAGAAACTGTTGATGGGCGCTACCTTTTTGAAGCCGTAGATATTGATCTACGTCGTTGGCGTTTTGTTTATAGTGAGGGAAAATGACAACTTTATCACTAGAAGCTGTATGTGCCACACCTGAGACAGTTGAAAGAATCCAGATTGCTTGGAATCAAGAGTCGGGGTTAATTGAAGATGTGGGCAATCTTGGAATACCTACCTCGAAGTTAGATTATATCTATGATGATAAGTGCTTACTTTTTGCAGGTATGGGGGATATTCACATTCACGCACGAGAAGACATAAGTCAAAAAAATATTTATAAAGAAACATTTGCCACTGCATCTACGGCGGCCATCAACGGTGGTGTTGTTCACTGCTGTGATATGCCTAATAATCCAATTGCACCAATCGATGATGAAACTTATAAAGCTAAAATGAAGCTAGCTGCTGGTCATGATATTAGTTTGTTTATGTACGCTGGTATTGGACCTCAAACCAACCCTTTATCTTTTCGTGTTCCTTATAAAGCCTACATGGGACCCTCGATAGGGGACCTTTTTTTTAAAGATCACCTATCTCTAGATAAGGCTCTTAAGCGCTATAAGGGAATGGATGTCAGCTTTCACTGCGAAGACCCTGATGTATTAGAAAAGAATAAAAATGAAGATGGCCATGCAGCGAGACGACCTGTCGAAGCAGAAGTCTTGGCAACACATCAAGCATTAGAATTTATTAGACGCTACAATTTAAATGGTAAGCTTTGTCACTACAGTAGTGGCGAAGGACTTAATGCAGTTCGTGCCTTTAGAAAGAATGGTCATCAGGTTGAAATTGAAGTTACTCCTCAACACCTTTTTTTCAATCAAGGACAACTAAAAAAAGAGAGCGAGTTCTGGTTCCAAATGAATCCTCCAATTCGAAACAAGATTGATCAAGAGGCCATGCTTCAAGCGTTTATTAATGATGAAATTGATTACCTAGCGACAGATCATGCGCCTCATACAATTGAAGAAAAACATCAAGGCATCTCAGGAATGCCTGGCCTTGATACCTATGCAGTTTTAGTTGGTTGGTTACTTCAAGATATTGGAGTGAAGCCAGAGATTCTTGCAAAGACCTGTTCACGAAATCCTGGACGCTTTGTGTCTAGGTTTCTGCGTAACTGGAAATCTATTGATAATAGTTATAACGCACTTGGAAATGGTTTTGGTGAACTTGAGAAAGGATATAGTGCATCATTTACTATTTTGAATCGTAATAAACCTCTAACTATCAATAATCATGATGTAAAAACGAAGGTTAAGTGGAGCCCCTTCAATGGAATTTCATTTCCAAGCTCTCTTGAAGCCCTATTTGTAAATGGAAAATACACTAGTTTGTAAGAAGTTGTTAGTTGAACAATAACCTCAGAGATTCTTTAATGTCATCTTTCTGTCAACTAATAAAGGAAATATGGAATGTACAAATTAGGGATGATCATCGCATTAGCAGCTTTAACTACTCTTAGTTTTGCAAGCGATACAAATAACAAAGTCATATACGGTGAAGATGACCGTCTTGATCTATACGAAGTAACTGATACTGATATTTTAAGATTAGCTGCTGCAACTGCAGGCATGATTGATTCTTCTAAAATCACTATTGCGGGCGAAGATGCTACCATTGCTGGTCCTTCACTTAAGCAACGTGGAATGTGTGAATCAGAGCGTTTCTCTGAACAGATGACAGCTGCTAATTGTTCAGGCTTCTTAGTTGGTAAGAATCTTTTAGTAACTGCTGGTCACTGTATAACTTCTCAAGATGACTGTGACTCTAATAAATGGGTTTTTGATTACGCTCACTTTGATGCCAATACAGAAGCTGCTATGACTGTTAAGACAACAAGTGTGTTTAAGTGTACGCAGATCATTTCACGTTCTCTTGATCGTTCAACCCAAGATGACTTCGCTCTTATTAGAATTGAAAACATTTCTAATGCAGAGATCGTTCGTCCACACTTAAAAGTACGTACTTCTGCAAAAATTACAGATAATGATCCAATCCTAGTTATTGGTCACCCAACTGGTCTTCCAACAAAAGTTGCTGGCGGAGCAAACGTACGTGATAACTCTAACGATGTTTTCTTCAATGCAAACCTAGATACCTACGGCGGAAATTCTGGTTCAGCTGTATTTAATGCTAAAGATCACACCGTTGAAGGAATTCTAGTTCGTGGTGAAAATGACTACAACTACGACTATAACCAAGGTTGCAGAGTTTCTAATAAGTGTGAAAATGATTCTTGTCGCGGTGAAGACGTAACAAGAATTACAAACATCACTGCTCTTATGGAAATCTTGGCAACACAGCCTCAAGACTAATAAGTTCTAACTATTCAATTTCTTATTAATGGCCCCTTTTTTAAGGGGTCATTTTGTTTTTCTAGGGTCAAACTGATCCCGACTATATACGTCTAATACCCCGGAATAATGTGCTGGGAAGCTGGCCTAGTATTTGAAAGTTACAATAGCGATAGAGACCTCAATCCAAGGAAGGAACAATGGTCATACGCTTATTGCTACTTATATTTATTATTCCAGCAACAGCTTTTTCAGCTGGTCCTACAAAAAGATTAATCGTCACGTTCAAAAAGAATAATGATTTTGTGGGCGCATCTAGATCTGTTCTAGGCGGTCAGGCCCAGCCAGACAGGATGATTGTCGAACTCAAAGAAGGCGAGTCTGTAGCTGAGGCTATGAAGCAATGGGAAGGCGTTGCTAACGTTGAGGAAGATAAAATTCTTTCTCACTTTGGGATGACCAATCCATCTGTTAATGATCCACGTGCTGATGATCAGTGGCATTTCTTTGATGATTTTTCAGGTATCGATTTAAATACTGTTTGGACTGAAAGCGAAGGCGAAGATATCGTCGTCGCTGTTGTTGATACAGGAATTAGAGCGCACCGTGATTTAGAAGGCAGAATTCTTCAAGGTGCTGATATGATCAGTGATACTTCTGTTTCTAATGATGGCGATGGGCGCGATCGCGATGCAACTGATCCAGGGGACTGGGTTGGACCTGGAGACCCATGCTACCAAGGTCAGTCTTCAAATAGTTCATGGCATGGAACTCATGTGGCCGGCACAATCTTAGCCGAAAATGATAACGGTATGGATGTGGCAGGAATTAATCCTAATGCAAAACTTTTACCTGTTCGAGTTCTTGGTAAATGCGGTGGCTACACTTCAGATATTGCAGACGGTATACGTTGGGCGGCCGGTGGCCCTGGTGGAATTGTGGCTGGACTTAGACCAAACCCAACACCGGCTAAAGTTATTAACTTAAGTCTTGGTGGCTCAGGTGCTTGTGACTTCACGATGCAATCAGCAATTGATTACGCTGTCACTCAAGGAGCAGTGGTGGTTGTAGCCGCTGGTAATAGCTCGCTTGATATGGATTCAAATCCAGTGACGCCAGCAACTTGTAGTAACGTTGTAACAGTTGGTGCATCAAATCGTTCACGTCAACTTTCTTGGTTTTCTAATCATGGGCGTGCTGTCGATATCGTAGCCCCTGGTGGTCAATCTCCTAATGGCGTTTTCTCTCTTGGTAATAGCGGAAGAACAACTCCAGGTAGTGACACAGTGACAGAGATGAGTGGTACTTCAATGGCCTCGCCACATATAGCTGGCATTGTCTCCCTAATGAAAAGTGTTAACCATGATATTGCTGCACATCAGGTGGAGAGTATTCTAAGAGCCAGTGGCAGTGTCATGAGCGGAATGTGCGCTGTGCCTGGTCGATGTGGCGGTGGTTTTGTATTCGCTGTCTCAGCAGTTGCACAAGCCGCTAGAACAATTGCAGAAGACCCAGTCTTAAGTGGCTCAGATACAGTTAGCCAAGCTCCTACGGTGCCTCTCATCACCCGCTCAGAAGAAGAAGGCGGCGGTGCATGCGGCAGTGTTGATATGACTGGTGGTCCAGGTGATTTTGGAGGAGGAATGTTTGCCGGGATATTGTTGATCTTTATGCTCGGGAAATTTTCTAAAGCTAATCGCTTTGCTTAAAAAATAAACCTCAAAAATGACAGCAAAAGACAGAATGTTGGACGGGACAGTTCAACATTAGGGCGTTTTAATTAAACTCTTCTTTTACTGTTATTAAACGTGGCTATGACACGGAGGTTCTTTAATGAAAAAGTTATTAGCTATTTTGGCCTTGGCCTCTTTTACTGCCCATGGTGCAACCATCGCAGTTATTGATTCTGGAACAGATCTACTTCACAAAGAGCTTTATGATAAAGCTTGGGTTAATGCTGGTGAGATCGAAGCAAATGATCGTGATGATGACTTTAATGGTTATCAAGATGATATCAACGGTTGGAACTTTGCTGAAACTAACAATCAAATCATCGATTACTCTTATATGGGTTCTCTGACTTTTGATGTTCGTCGCTTCTTCGAAATCCAAACAAAATCTTTCTATGGTACAGCGACTCAAGAAGAAAAAGATTGGGTTAAGATGAAAGTCCAAGATGCAGACTTTATTAAGTCTCTTCAGGTTTATGGAAACTTCATGCACGGAACACACGTCGCGGGTATTACTGCAAAAGATTCAGATCTTGCTAAAGTTATGGCAGTTAAGATCATCCCTACAGAGGTAAAGCTTCCATTTAAAACACAAAAAGCAGGACCAGGGCTCTTCCTACTTAAGCAAGGCTTAAAGCTATTGGCTACTCAGCAAATGGTTATGCTTACAAGTGTTGCTCGTTATATCGATGGTCACAAAGTTGATGTTGCTAACGGTTCATTTGGTACTGGTTATCCACAAGCGCGTATGATTGTTGAAATGCTTGCTGGAACTATTATGAGAAAAGAGCCTCCAACAGATGAGCAAATTCATGAGCTAACAGTTGAGTTCTTAAATACTCTTATTAAAGAGGGCGATCATATGGTTCAAGCTGCTGAAGACACTTTGTTTGTTTTCGCTGCTGGTAATGATGGTCTTAATAATGATGAGTTCCCAACTTCACCAACAAATATCCAAGCTGATAACGTTATCTCTGTTGCTGCTGCATTAGAGTTTAATAAGCTTGCAAGCTTTTCTAACTATGGCGCTTCAATGGTAGACGTTGCAGCTCCTGGTGTTGGAATTGATTCAACTGTTCCTGGTAATAAATATCTTGTTGTAAGTGGTACTTCTCAAGCTTCACCATTCGTAGCAAATATTGCTGGCCAAGTTAAAGATGCAAACACTGAGCTTTCTCCAAGAGATATCAAGAAAATTATTCTTGGAACTGTCGATATTCGTGAATGGCTTGTTGGTAAAGTTAAGACTTCAGGAACTGTTAACTCTGCTCGTGCAGTTCGTGCGGCTGAGCTATCTCGTTCAATGAATGTTGACCTTGCTATTCGTAACTCGATTACAGATGTACAAGACATTCCTTCATCTGATACGAAGTCGAATGTTAAGAGTGAAGGTGTAGTTCTTCCACTTCCATCTATGTTCAAACTGTAATTAGAAAAATAGTTTAGATTAGGAAGCCCGCTTTTAGCGGGCTTTTTTGTATCTAAAATAAAGATATGAAAATGAACTACCAATTAAGGCCGCGACAACATTCCAAAAGACATCTTGAAATGTTGGAATTCTCGTTGGACTTAAAATTTGTATTGCTTCGCTAAGAGCGCCTATTAAGCTTATGATTAAAAATGATAAAATAAATGAAACTTTTAAGGACCTGTTTTGGCGTACGAAGAATATCCAATACAACCAAATAGCTTGTGGCGAAAACTGTACTATATGTCTTATTTTAAAATCTGTCTTTTGCGGAATATGTTTTATCCATCCGATTGATTTACGGATATCTTCCCATGAGGCAAAGGCGTAATAGAAATCTAAAATTACGAATAAGGCAAAAAACCACCAAGGCCACATAGGAAATTGAAATATTTTTTTCATACATTTATTTTAAACAACGATTAAAATTCAATCAAACTAATTCAAGTTATAGTAATTAAAGGTATAATAATAAATGTGAAATACATTTTACTATATTTGACTGTTTTGTTTTTGGGAGGGAGGTCTCTTGCATATTTTTTCCCTCCATATATAAAGCACTTTTCTGAAAAATTCATTGATTATAATCCTCAAGTACATAATGTTATTTTTTTAGGTGCGAGTAATTATTATCGTACGATCAATCCTAAAGTTGTTGATGAATATGCAAAAGCTAATGGCTGTAATATTAGTAGCTTTAATTTTTCGATTCCAAATATGTCGATCAAAGATTATGACTTTGTTATTGATTATATAAAAAAGCATTCACAGGTTAAAACTACTTTTTTCATCTATCCATTTGTAAATTTTGATAATAACGAGTTTAGTTATCAATCAATTTTAACACTTGATTGGGATGCGTTCACTTTCGAATGGAGTCAATCTCCAACACTCGCTGACAAAATAAAGTTAATTAAAAGATTTTTGAAGCACAATTTAGGCCATGGCTATAGTGCTAGTCATTGGTTTGCATCTCAAAGCTCAATTGGTAGTTATCCAGTTGGACAAATGGGTTGGTGGGCTTTAGACGATCAGTTCGGTCGTAATTTTAAACGTCACACCAAATTCTTAGAAGAAAAGTCTTTAGAGGAATTCAGATTGAAAGTTGAAAATTATAATCATTCGGATTTATCACAAAAGCCTAATGATATTTTAAGGAATATGACTTATTTAGATTTGGATAAAATTAGCTATAAATTGCTATTGCCCTATAATTTCTCAATAGGCAATGAGCACTTTTTAAAAACTCAATTAGATGATTCTCTAGTTTTGAGTCCAAATAGCGATCGTGATTTGTATGACGTTGAATATTGGTACGATCACAGTCATCCAAATAGAGGGGGAGCAAGACTTATTTCTCAACGAATTGGAGAGTCTATCTGTACTCCATTAAAAAAGAATAAAAACTGATGTTATATGTAGACTTTTCTTTTATATTATTTTTTATAGTCGTATTCATATCCTATTGGTTATTGCCAAAGAATAATCAGCGCAATTTCTTTTTACTTTTAAGCAGCTATGTCTTTTATTCTTTTTGGGACTATAGATTTTTAAGTCTTATTATATTTTCATCACTGACAGACTATTACCTGGCAAAAATAATTTCGAAAGAAAAAAATACGAAGAGCAGAAAAATTCTTCTCCTTACAAGTCTAGCCTTAAATCTTTCGCTACTATTTGGATTTAAATACCTTGCCTCCCTTATTGGTTTTTTTGACCAATATTTTCCAACTGTTTTAGCTGATGATGTAACAAGCTTAAGTATTGTTCTTCCTTTGGGTATAAGCTTTTATACTTTTCAGTCAATTAGTTATGTTGTTGATGTTTATAATGGTCGTTTAGAGGCTTCAAACTCTATTTTTGATTTCCTACTATATATTTCATTCTTTCCACAACTTATTGCTGGTCCAATTGTTAGGTCAGATGAATTCTTGCCACAATTGAGATCTTCTAAATATTTTAAAGCTATCGACTTTAGAAAGTACATACTCCTTATTGTAATTGGTTTTTTTAAAAAACTAGTTCTCGCCGATAGATTTTCTTATGAGATCAGTTACTTTAATGATCATAATGAGCTATATAATTCTTTAGGTATTTTCCAGATATCATTTTTGAATTATATTAGACTGTATCTGGATTTTTCAGCTTATTCGGATATATCCGTTGGTTTAGCTGGATTACTTGGATTTAAAATACCACAGAACTTTATTAATACTCTTCTAGCGAAAAATATTGTGCAAAGATGGGCTTCGTGGCATATCACTTTTTATGATTTTATTCGTGATTACATTTTCAGTCCTATCGCTAGGTTTTTTTATTTTAAAACAAAAAAAACAAAACTTTCCATCTTTGTTGCCATTTTTATTAGTTTTGCTTTTTCGGGTTTTTGGCACGCAATCGGCTCAAATATTTTATATTGGTTTGCTATACATTTGATTGCTTTTGTTTTTTCTATATTGTTTTCAAAGTACTCAAATTTTAAGCTTCCTAGTTTATTATCTGTGATTATTACTTTAATATGGTTTTCGTTAACATCTCTAGTCACGATCAATCTAACTGATTCTAATTTTACCAACCTCTATCTTCGTATTTTCAATTGGTCTGAATTAGGGAGGGAAGTGCCTCCAATTCTTTTTGTATTAGCTATTTTAACTGTCGTATTTCAATACATTGATTTTAAATTTAATTTAATTAAAAAAATATCAAAATTAAATCCAATCATTTTTACTTTTCTATTATCTACTCTAACGATAAGTTTAATTCGATTTAGTGTTTATGGCATTAAGGAGTTTGTTTATTTTCAATTCTAGACTAGAACTTATAGATATCAGTCTCCTTAATGGACGTTTATACGTTAAAGCTGTTGATATACTTTTATCAATTGAGACTTTATTTAAAGACTTCAAAACAATAGACATTATTTTTAAATCTCCTGTTAGTACCACTGTAAAGCTTGTTGATAGGATTATGGAACATGAGTCTCAACTTTTTAAAGTTGAAGTTGTATATATTAATGGTAGAAGAATTAACTACTATGGCGTTAGTAACTCTTCTCCTTTGAAAAAAATTGAACAACTTGAGGACTACTCCCCCGATTTTACTAAAAGCACTTCTTTTGAACGTGAATTTATTGCTAGTTCAACTTTAACTTCTGATGTTTTAAATCTTGTTTTGGAGTCCGCTAGGGATATTTTGACAACAGATTTTAATCGATTCGATAAACTGATAGCTACTAGACTGAAGTACTCACAGCTTGGTACAATAAAGAATGAAAGCGTTTCTATTAAGCTTAGAAATAATTCGTTTACTGACTTTGTATGCTTTGATTCTTTTGTAATGGGCAATCATCTACTCACTGTTTATTCTTATTTAGATTCGGAACATAAAAATTGAATAATTTGTTTTAAAGTAATGCCTTTTTGCAGCATATGATTAGGTAATCTAAAACTTGTTGATTCTTCTAACTCAAAAACAAATGCCATCATGGTTAATGAATCAATCCCTTGCTGATCTAGTGGTATCGCTAGATTTTTATAATCTAGCTTTCCCTCAAACCCAGCTTCAACAAAAGAGTTTTGTATAGATTGTATAGCTTGTTCGTTACTCATTATCGACCCTTTCTAAAATACAATTTGCCCATTCAAGGCCTGATCCAAAAGAGCTAAGCAGTATTTTTTTATATTGTTTATTCTCAATTATTTTTTTTAAATTATATGGGATAGTTGTAGCGCCTGAATTTCCAGGCATCTTCGTATTGAAGCTATATTGATTTTCTTCTATTTTTAATCTTTTAGCTAATTGCTCAACGATAACCTTTGAGGCTTGGTGAAATATATAATAATCAATTTCATTATTTTCACTTATCTCACGTATTGCAGGTGGAATATTTTTAAGTACAAATTCATAAACCCCTCTACCATCCATAGTGAAATGTTTGCCTGTATTTCCAATAATTGCTTTAAAACTATCCTTTTTTGAGTTTGAGCCAAAATTGAAAGAATTAAACTTATAGTTCGTATCATCACTAATTAAAGTTGCACTTGCTGTGTCACCAAAAATTAAGTTTGTGTCTTTGTCATTATCTTGTATGGATTTTCTAGTTTGAGCAATTGTTAATAGGATTCCCTGCTTGAATTTATAATCTTTCATAAGTGAATTAATAATCATGAGAGGTTTTACATAACCGGTGCAACCAAGATTTACATCAAGGGTAAATACATTTGAAGAAAGCTCAAGCTGATCACGTAGCATTTCAGACATATGTGGAGCTATATGACTAGGCATTGGAGTACTTACTATTAAAAAGTCAATTTTATTTTTAATATTTTCATAACGTTTAAGTTGTTTAATGACATTCTGTAATACAAAGAAATTATCTTCTTGTTTCGAAAATTTTCCAAAGTTCCTAAATCCTATTTTTTCCTCAATAAATGATCCCTCTAAGGAGAACTTAATCCCTAAGGACTCGGCCGAAATTTTATCTTCTGGTTCGTAAATTTGTATTTCTTTTATTCCGATATTTATAATCTTGCTCCTTCATAGAACCAAATTAAAAAAGAGTATCTTTCTCCTTCGGTTAGGGGTTTTACTTGGTGTTCAAATTTATTTGTTTCTACAGGAAAAAATACCGCTTGCGAGAACTTTAGTTGTCCAATTGAAACAAATGGTTCTTTCTTTCCTATTTCTCTTATTTCAAATTCACCACCCTTATAAAAACTAGTTGACAGCTCAATCCGACAGGCGAGAACTCTATTGGGTTCGCCGTCATCATTATGCCAAGAGAGGAAGTGCTCTGCACCCGATTTAATTCTGTAGAATCGAGGCTTGGCATGCGTAATTGAGCTTATTCCGGTAAACATCCTTACTTCATGTAAGAATTTTTCATCATTAAGAAGAATCTCACTCTTTCGATCGAGAGGGGTAAATTTAAAAGTATCGTCTAGTCCTAAATTGTGAGTAGAGGGTATATAGTAGTCCTGTCTATCACTCATAATAGTTATTAAAGAATTTAGAAAATCGCTATGAAAAAAATTATTAACGATGACATATTTATCTTCTTGGAAGATCCTTTGGTAGTCTAAATATGCTTGTGGATTTCTTAGTTTTGAAAAAAATTTCATATTTTATTATTATATACGTTATTCTTAAGCGTGTTAACAATTAATGCCAAACAAAAAAAGTCGGATTTAATGCGCTATTTTACTCGTGATCTTCGGAAATATATTTTGTTAGGTACCCCGATTTTTGTAATTGCTATTTTACTTTGCCTTTTTAATATTCAATTAGATTCTGATTCTCTCAGATTTTTTAAAGCTTATAATTCTGAATATACTCATTCAATAGACTATTGGTTTAAAATTTATACATCGACCATAAATTTTGGCCAATATCGCCCGTCGTCATTTTTCTCACAATATTATCTTTTTGAATTACTAAGGTTAAATTCTGCCTATTTCTATGTCTTGCTAAATTTTTGTTTTTTTATCTTTGGAATAAATTTTTTATTTAAGAATAAAAAAAATCTGGATATTTTTCAGATAGGTATCCTTTTAACCTATGTTTTATTTAACTCTTCCGCACCATCACTCTTGGTATCTTCTTTTACATTTAAATACCACTTACTTTTTCTATATGTGTGCTACTTATGTAATCTGATAGATCGCAAAGTGAATTTTGATAGATTTTTGTTGATAAAATTATTTATTTTTCAGATTATTGCTATAACTTGCCATGAAGCAGCCATAACCTTTCCATTTCTTTTAATTTTTCATTTCCTAAAAAAAGACATTAAGAGAGTAGTTGAGCTCTTAATTATTAGTATTCCGAGTCTGGTCTATGTCTTTGTGAGGGTTTTTATTTGGAAACTTGCTGATGCAGGCTTTTTGAAAATTGATTTTGCAAACGTCCATAAAGTTTTTAGTTATTATTTATCTACAGGACTCAATAGTTTTGATTCTAAGGCCAGTTTATTGCTCAGCTATAATCATTCATTTTATTTTATTGCTCCTGTCTTATTTATTTTGGCTTTATTCTATGTGAGTTTGAAAAAGAAGAAAGAGATTCGCTTATTTTTAAGTTATTTCTTGGCTTTATCGGCAATTGCATTGCCATTTTGTCTCATTTCCAATCATACAGCAATTTCACGCTCAGTGTGGTTAGTCCCTATTATTTTGAGCATGATGCATATACTTTTTAAAAATAATAAATCCAAATGGTTCAGTGTTATTGTATTTTTCGTGATTGCACCAGGTATTTATAGGACGACTATTAATTATAAAATATATTATAAATCTATAAATGAAGGCTTTAAGCTGAAGAATGAAATTTTTAAGACTATTTACTCCTTCGAGCATAAAAATATAAATATAGTTAATTCTATTTCTGACGACCAAAGACTTCAGTTGTTGACCTCTGTTTCTACTTTTCTGAAAGAAGGAGAATCCATGGTCATTAGGATTAATGAGCTCGAAAAGATTGTTTTTATTGATAATTCTTATTTCTCCATCGATCATCAGTTTATGACTGATCCATTTGGACAAAGACATAAGTTATCAAGAGATATTATAAATGTTTCTAATTTCACTTATGTAGACTTAGATTTGTCTGATTTGATGAATTAGATAATTAAAGCATGGGGTAATAATTAAAAAAAAATATCAAACCCTTTTATCTTTCTTGCTGTTGATATTTCTATCTCTTCTGTTTATCGTCATACCTCTCGAGGGAACGACGATAAACAATTACTACAAAAAATCGTTTTTTAATGTACTGGGAAAGACTTTCTTTCAAGACGGAAGTTGGGCGCTTTTTTTAGTTAAAAAATATAATACTAAATATAAAGTAGTGCAATATATAAACAATGAAGAACATCTTTTATTTGTTAAAAACAGATCTATGCTGCCTTACAATGTTTTGTTCGACCATCGCCACAATAATATGTTTTATAAAGCGATGTTTTTTTATAAAAAATATCAAGTTTCTCATAGGAATAGGCATCTGTGCTCGGGACTCGATCCCTCGTCTCGCTTGAAGATATTCATCTATGAAGTTAGTGGTAAGAATCAAGATAGTATTATTGATACATATCATTCAAAGCAAGAGTTAGATGAAGGTAGTTTAACTAATACAATTGAAATTGATTGTAAGGAGTTAAATTATGATTAAGGTTATAGATAAACTCGATTCTTTTTTTTGGACAAAAGATACAACTTATAATTTGTCGATATTTAGAATCGTATTTTCTATTTTGCTTTTTGTTTTTTATCTTGAAAGACAAATAAATTTTAATATTTATTATATTAAGTCGACTTATTTTAGTTTTGAATATTTTGGACTTGTAAATCTTTTTGATTTCTTCGATTTCATTTTTACCCCATATTTTCATCTAGTTTTTTTGCTCTTGATTATTTTTTATGGATTAGGTTGGGGAGGGGTGAAATTACTTAGAATTATTTTTATTATAAATATTTTCTTTATACATGGAAGCTTTCTATATGTTACTGGTATAGATCGAATTGTATGTAGAGCTCTGTTCTGTCTATGTTTTATCGTTACGAACGAGCATTTAGTTCTTGAATTATCAAAACGGCCAAAGCTTATTTCAAAAAATATTCAATACTTTACTCCAATACATAACAGTTTTGTTTTTTTGATGAAGTTAAGTTTGTCAGTTATCTATTTTAATGCCGGATTTGCAAAATTCAATAATGAAATATGGTATACGGGAGACGCACTCCTTCACTTTTCTAAATCATTAAACTTGCCAATATTGCCTTATTTTATACTCTATATTGGAAACTATGCAGTTATCATTGGTGAAACATTGGGAGCTTTTGCCTTATGGTCTAGGTATAAAAAGCATGTTGTGCTTTGCTTTATTATTTTCCATCTTTTGATTATCCCTGTTATTCACTTATATTTTCTTTCAAGCTTTTGTATTGCAATATTGTTCTTGTTTCTTGATCCTGAATATGTACAGTCTCATTTTTCCAAGCTCTTAAGGCGAATGGCTTTGAGATTTCCATGACAACCTCGTATTTAGTGTGGGGCGTTAGGTTTTATTTATTTATATCCTAATATATTCAAGTTATAATACTTAATTAAGGGGTATCAATGAGTATTATTAAAATTAAAAGTTCTGTAGTGGTGACAGAGAAAGCAGATGAAATCTACTTGGTTTCATTTACAGGTAATGAAGCTTTTTACACTTTACGCGGTCACTTCAAAAATATCTGGCTGCTTTTATCTGAAGACGGCATAGATGAAAGTGACTTTTATAAAAAAGTTGAAGATTTAAAGCTTTCTAATGATAGCGTTAAAGATAAGGTGTCTGACTTTATTAAAAAGCTTGAAGAACAGGATCTCATTGAACTTGTTTAAGCAGTTCTCTAACTCAAATTTACAGTTTCAATTTATATTTTTGCGCTTATTCATTGTTTATGACAAATGATGTGTTTAATCATATAAACTTGATATCTACCAAGGATTATCGTCATCTTTGGAGTTCTTTTTTTTCTGCCGTTTCTGTTTCAAAACCTTCTGATTCTTTTGTTTTTTATATTGATCGTAGAAAAGAAAAAGATTTGATTGAGTCGCTATCTTTTCTTGAACGTCTGAAGACTACCACTCAAAATAGTCGTCCTAATAATATTGATGATCTATGCTTATCTTATCGTAACGGATTTAGCAGACCTTCATCTTCCTCTACTTATAGGTTTGAAAATCTTATCTATCTTACTAATGATAACCCAGGTGGACTGATTAATTCTCATGGTAGTCTGGATAATGACTCTTTGTATGTTTTAGTTGAATCATTTTGCTCATCTTTTAAAGCTCATTTTGGAAAAGGACGAAACTACCTTATAGGTAATATCGAGATTAAAGGCATTGGCCGAAATCAATTTGTTGGATTTGACGATTTGGGCAATAGTTGGGGAGGTTCCAGTCTTCACGAGTCAATATACTCACTTTTCTTATCAAGAATTGTCGCTTCTGGTACCTTTTTAGGTTCAGTCTCAAGTATTGCACTTTTTTATGCAAAATCTACAAATAATTTACTCTCTTATCCCATGGCAAGAGAGCCTTATTCGCTAAGAATTTCACAGTTAAATACAGACCTTTTAGCTGCAAATGATTTTTTATTTCTTAGTTCAATTGATGAAGACAAAGGCGAAACTTATTTTTCCAACCTTGTGTTTCAATTAGCAAGTTTTGTGCATATGGGTTTTAATCATCCTCATTTTAATCATGAAAACTTTTGCGTTGATGGCAAATTAGTTGATATGCAGGGGATAGATAATAAGTTTGGCCCTGGTAACTATACTTTTATGTTCTCTGTAGAACGCGACAAGGGGAGCGGTGAGCTTACTCACATGATTGAGGATCTTTGTGACCTTGAAGGTAAGGATGTTTTACATGCTTATTGTTCCTTGGTGCAGTTCTTAAATACACTTCATATTTATTTTAAAAAATTTAAGCAAGCCAACCTTTTAAGAAACTATAGCTTTGGTCATTTTGAGGATTTATTCTTTAACTACATTTCCCAAATGGCACGCCTTACTTTTGTTGATAGTTCTGACTGCTTGCTTTTTGTTACGGCTTTAAGAAACCTTTACGATAACTGTGATTTAGATATTAATAGTTTAAAAATTTTTACGATTAAAGCCTTTAACTTATTTTTAGACGACCTTAATGAACAAGACTCTTTTAGTAAGATTCAATTCGGCCGACTCGACTCTGTTGTCTCAGGTCATAAAATTTTTGACTCTACTTCCTTTACACTAATTAATTCCAAGTCTGAGGTAAAATCAAAAGTTCATAATTTTAATATCAATCGAAAATTGGATCGTAAGTTAAAACTTTCCTATACTTTAGTAAGCAGCTTTCTTAAAGGTAAAGATTCACTCGTTGATTCAGATCGATCCTCATTAACTAGTACGGTTGATGGAATTATTAATCATGAGCAGTTTTATTTTCCGTTCAAGCTAGACAGTGCTAACAAGGTTTGTCATGCTAGTTCTCTGTCGTTAGATGAGTTTTTAAAACAGAATTTAATTGATGCTACAAAAAATCTATTTTTTGATTATTTTGACTGTAGCTTAGCTATAAGGAAACGCACATCTCTTGTTGATGACCTTAAAGGTAATATCGTTTTCTCTGTATCAGGACATTCTGGAAGAAAAGAGAAGTTTTTCCCTGTTGATTCGGCTTATATTTCATAGAGGATGTTATCATTTTTTAATTGCTCAATATTCTTTGCACTGATGAATAGCTGGTTGTTGCTAGAGTTAATGATTTCAATTGGATGACTTTTCTTTGTTAGAATGTTGTAGATGTATGATTTGAAGGTTCCATTTATGATTCGAGAAAATGGATTTAAAATATATGTTTGATCTCCGTTTTTAATCACTGCTTTTTTGTACGACTTTATTGTTTTTGGTATATATTTTTTAAAGTTGGTGTTTGTGTTTTGGCTTAAATGTTCACCCACTTTACTTGTCATTAATAAAAACTTAAAAAATATACTATGTTTGAAGTTTGTAAAGTATGGATGACTAGGTATCGTGGAAGTATGCTGCCATTTATTTTTGAAACTTTTAGTTTGACAGCCTATTTGAAAGCTTCTAGCTATATAGTCCAGCAAGTTGCCGGTTCGAAAAACTTGCGCAGTTGTATTCTTACTAATGGTGAAATTTCCACAAGAGTAAAAAATTCTCGTCATGAGATCTGTGTCTTCTAACTTTAGTAGGTTTTCATCAAAGCCTTCGGCTTTTACAAAGGCTTCCTTTTTTAGCATGCAAGCAGCAGTATTAACTGTCATTTTAGGCACTTGATCGACATCAATATGGTTATAAGTACCTTTGGTGTATATCTTTGATAACTGCTTGCGATAGGAGTTAATGAATGTACTTGGGCCGCTTGGTATTACTGGTGATTGAGAAACATCAAAGATTGTTTCGTTCAGTGATTGAAAGTTCTGTTCAAGCCAGTTATCACTTAAGACAACATCTGAATCTATAAACGCAAGATAGCTACCTGAGCTTATTTGTGCGCCTTTATTTCTGGCAGCAGACGCTGACTTCTTTTGACTTAAGGTAATGTGTGCATTAAATCGTTTCGCGATTTGGACGGTTGTGTCGCTACTTCCACAGTCGCTGACAATAACCTCAAAGGGCAAAGATATATGTTGATCAAAGATTGATTTTAGGCAAAGTGCTAGTGTTGATTCACTATTTAGTGTCGGTACGATAACACTTATCATTTAGATGTCTTTAGAGTTCGATGAGTTTACCGAATGCGAATATACCTAAGTCTTCATCTTCAGGAACTTCAAATACTGAAAATTCACCAAGGACTTCATCTTTTAGGATAACTTTCTTATTAAACAAGTCATTAGAATCTTCACTCATTTCTACTGCTCCGTAATATTATATTTAATAATAATGTAGCATGTTATATCCATATTTAAACAGATTTTATACTAATTATCTGTTTTTACTTCTTTTTTAAAAAATATATTAAGACGGAAGTACCTTTATATGTGGGCATGTGTTGCCTAACTATTTGTTTTTACAATAAAACCAAAGAAGGATTGAGTACCGCTCTCCGCTGGTCACGGGTTTGACTTGATGCTCTAAGTTTACATAATCAATAGGAAAGAAAAGGGCACTACCAAAATCAAGGGCTCCTATAGAGCAATACACTTTTTGGTTCTCTTTCTCCCTGATTTCAAATTCACCACCAGTATATTCATTCTTTGAAAGTTCTATACGGCATGAAAAAACTCTATTTGGCTCGCCGTCATCGTTATGCCAATCAAGAAAATGTTTTTTTTCTCCGATGAGCCTGTAGTACCTTGCTCTTGCTTCTATTATACTTTCGTCACCAGTTATTTTTCTAATTTGATTGATAAAAGCTGCTTCATTGATTAATACATTCATCTTAGATTTGAAGTGGAAGAAATCAAATGTTTCGTCATTTCCGATGTATGAACGACCCTTATCTCTAAAGTAAACTTCATTGTTCCCCATAATTTGAAGTACATAATTCAAAACTTCATGCTTGAAAAAGTCCTTAACAATTAAGTGTTTGTGATTCCTTAACTTAATTTGGCAATCTAAGTATTCATTTTTATTTTTTAGATCAGTATAAAGTTTCATCTAAAAACCTATTTCGAGATAGAGATATATTCAGTAGATTATATATGATAAATTATTAGTTAATGACAAAAACAGTAATAGTGATATCTTCAATTAACGATGATGACTGGATGAGTCGAAAGGTGATTGTAGATGGTATTAAAGCCAGTCTAGCGTACTTGCAGGGTAACTATAGATTTCAAGAGGCTTTTTTAGATCATAATTCAATTGATGCACAAGAAGACAGTATAGTCTCCATATGTCGAACACTACATCCTGAGATTGTTTTCTTTGCTGATCATAGACCGGTTCCTATTAATCTGATAAAAAAGCTACAAGCCGAAAAAATTTCAAACTCATGTACCTTTATTTTTTATATCTATGGCATATTTCATTTAGATGCCATTAAGTGGTTTGAGTTAGGTCATTACCTCGAAAACTTAAAGACAGCATTTTTATGTGCTTCTGATGCTCAGGTTAAATTATTAAAAGGCTATGTTAAAAACAAAGAGATTGTTTTTAAATCTCCTTTTCCACTTCAAGATGAAATCTTTGCCAACAAAAGAATAACATCTAAAAGTGATATATTTCAGTTCACTTATATCGGCCGACTCTCTTTCGCTAAAAATATTCCACAATTAGTCACAGCTTTTTGCTTATTAAAAGAAATGACGAATAAAGATGTGAAACTGAAAATATATGGGGATGTAGATCATATTTGGTGTCCCGTTAGGCAAATACAATTTCCCGATAAAGACTTTAATAAATATTTAGAATTAGAGTTATCAAAGGTTCCTTCTAGGTATGTTGAGCTTATTGAGTTTCATCCTGCTGTACCTTACTCCTCAGTTAATAAAGTTCTAGATGAGACGGATTGCTTTGTAAGTACTAGTACTTTTCATGATGAAGATTATGGACTTGCACCAAGAGAGGCGGTCTTAAAAAATATTCCTTGTGTCTTAACAAATTGGGGAGGTTTTTTAGACTTAACTAAAGAGGGCATTGCTGATGGATGCAATGTAAAATTTGATAAGTTTGGCCCAACCTTTTCCATTAAAGAATTCGCTCAGCTAATGTTTCTCTCTCTGGAAAAGGAAGTCGATACGAGACAAATAGGTATTGAGAAATTTGGGATCAAGGCGGTTGCTAATTTATTGGAATCGATTTTTAATATGAATCACTCAAAATTTAATGGTTTTAGTGCTGACTTTGAAAGTTTTGTGAACTTCAGAAAAAATTGGTCTTCAATACTAAAGGACGATGATTACAAGAAGCTGTACTTCAAATTATATCAAAACTATTTAAAAGATAGTTAGAATTTGATCAGTAGTCTTTTTCGTAATATTGGGTAAATTTAAGGGTAACTTAGGATGACCCGTCACAATGATCATATAAGGTTTGTATGTCTTATCAAAATCTAATAATTGATTTAAAAAGCCCATCGGTTTAGGTGTGTGAGTTAGAGTTGCTAGTCCAGACTGATGAAGTGAGGCCAGTAGTAGACCAACTGCAATACCCGTTGATTCAAGTGGGTAATATGTTTTTTGTAATAATCCTAGCTCGTCTTCAGAATGGGTGCGGGAGAACACAACGATTAATGAGCTTGCCTCGGTTAGATATGCTTTACTTGAGTTTGTGTTGAAAGGTTTTAGGTCTTCTAGCCATTGCTTAGGTGCTCTACGTTTATAAAAATCCTCTTCAATTGATTCTGCTTCTGTTCTGATTTTTTCTTTTATATCTGTTTGTTGTATTAAAGCAAAATGCCAAGGCTGCTTGTTGGCACCACTTGGCGCAGTAGCAGCTGTTTTAATTGCATTAATAAGAATTGATGAATCAACCGACTGATTAGAGAACTCTCTAATTGATCTTCTTGTCGCCATTTCGTTATAAAAGTTGATACTTTTTTCTAATTGTATATTCATCCTAGCTCACAGGTAAAAATGAAACATAAGCCAAGAGATGTCGCTTTTAGTCTTTCTTGGGTTTCTGTCAGTTCTTTTATGATACTCAACTTGAAATTCAAAGTGTGCTAGTGGAAACCATTGAAAGCCTATCCCGGCTAAGTCGGTTCTGGAACTATGCTGTTTTAAGTCTCTTTGCAAAAACTCTGTGACAAAATATGGTAGTAATCCTTTTATACCCTGGTATCCAAACGTAAATGTCGAGGCTAATAAATTAGTTTTTGTCTCACCAGAGAAATTTTGTTGATAGTCTATTTCTCCCTTAAGATAAAAGTCGTTGGGAATCTTTTGGATAGAGTAGATACCAAAAAGGTTTCTTCTATTTGCACCTGTTTCTCCATAAAGATAGTTAACGCCTAGTTTAGATTTTCCACCGATATATCGAGCATAATTAATTAGAAATGATTTTTCATTTACCGTCGCTTTTGGATCATTAATATCGCCAAAGTCTGTCGCTATAAAGATCTCATCTGTATCACTGAATTTCGAAAACTCTAACTGGTAAGATTCACTATTTGAACCAAACCCTAATGGCGACTTTGTAAGTCTAGTATGTGTCGGATCATTGAGGCCGTAATTTCTTCTAAACTTACCACCACGTAACTTGATTTCATCAGTTACATCCCAAGAGATATAATGTCTCTCTGATAAAAAATCATTCTTTGTTGGAGTCTGACTAGGACCGCCTTGCACACCAGCTGTTGCAACGATCCATAGGTCCATATACTTCGTCGCAACTTCAATATTCTGCTGCATAACAAACTTACGCCCTTGGCTTATATTATCGTTTTTAAGGTGAGTTTGAATGGTTCTGAAATTTCCACCAATTTTGACATTCTCTGTATTTGAGACAGCTCCAAGAAGTGGTCTCTCCATTCCATCCCATCCGGCCCAAGTACTCATTAACTCTTTTGATAATGATCTTCCATAGTCTGTAAGTACACCGCCACCGCTTTGCGAGACATGACATGCCATACAGTTCACGTAACCATGAGTTACATTTTCAATATAAGCTAATGAAATACTTGGAACTATAAAAAATAAAAGCAAAAAAGCTTTCATAAATATACCTATTCAACTTTTCCGTTAACTTTAATTTTTACTTCTTTGGCCACGGTAATACCTTTAAAGCTCGGTATATCAATCCCAAAGTCAGAAAGATTAATCTTAAACTCAGCTTCTAGCCTATTATCATCATTTAGCATGGCAGTACCTTGCACCATTTTTTCTTGACCATGAAGATTGAGTTTTGCTTCAAAATCTACTTCTTTATTTTTTTCTATTCTTGTTTTCGTAAAAGTGAGCTTGGCATTTGGAAATTTTTCGACTTCAAGGTATTTGTTTTTAAGATGATCATCTCTTAATTCGATACCAGTATCTAAGCTGGTAAGTTCAAGATCAAAGTCGCCATCGAAAAGATTGTCTTCTCCGGTCAGTGTCCCTCTGAGAAGGTTTGACTTTCCGTCTATGCTGATCAGAGCAGGCTTTCCTTTTGCTTTAAATTCAACTTGTCCTTGGGAGAGTTTTAAAACCTCTGCTTGAGTACTTGTTATAAATAATAAGATAATTAATAGTTTTTTCATATTGTCTCCTAAGGTAAACCTTTCTCAATCCATTCAATGATAACTTCAACTTCCTCTGGCTTTAACTGTTCAATGTTTGACCAAATTGGTGGCATTGGCTCAAAGGGGTCGTTAATGACACTGATCAGGTAACTCTCTTCAGGTTGCTCAAAATTAAGTAGTTTTTCTCCGCCGAAATCGCGATCTCTTTGCTCAAAAAAAGCTTGTCTACTTGAAAGATCTAAAAACTTCGCCTGACCTTGAGGGTTATGACAAACTAGACATTTGGGAAAAAATACTTTGCTCGAAAGTGATACCCATGTTGCTTCTAATTTTTGATTAACTGGCGGCGGAGCATCTGTTCCAAGAGGTGTACCAGCTGCCACCCATGCGGCCAGTAGTTCTTTTTTCGAATTACTTAAAGGGGCAGTATTTTTAGGCATCCTATTTGTTGTCACTGCATTGAGGATACTATTTGCTTCATTTTTAACTCCATCATAAGTTGAATACTGTTGGTGACAACTTATACAATGAGGTTGAATGATTGCTTCATTAATAGTTTCAAAATCAATGGGTGCATCTAAATTTCTGCTAAATGAATCTTCAAGGACACCTTTTGTTTCAGAATAATTACCACAGGAAGTAAGAATAAATAGTATTGCTAATATTTTCATTTTTCCCCCCGTGGCAATAATTGTTAAAGTCTTGGGTCTTCGCCAGAAATTTGTTTCCAAAACCTATCAGCTCTTTGTTCGTGATCTTCAATTGCACGATCAAAGTTTCTCTTTGCTCTTGAGGCCACAAAGAGATGAAGTCTGTTGCCACTTACGGTGAATAAATGTGGTTGAATATCTACTTTTGATCCAGACGCCATTGCGTATGCACACCATGACCCATAGGTTGGCTCATATTTTGATGGATCGCTTAGGAATTGATCTTGATTACTTTGAGAGGTAAAAAGATAAGTGACTCCTTTATACTCAAGTGAAAATTCTGCATTTCCCATCTGTGGGTTTGATCCACCTTCAGGAAAATATGATACAGGGTCATATCCCTTAAGAGAGACAGTGTTTTCTAGGTTGTATTGCTCTATATTTCTAAAATCATCAGCCTTAGCGGCTAAAGTCATCATCCCAAGGATTGCCATCAATAAGCTTGTTTTCAATACTTTGTTCCATCTTAATTGCATTTTTCTTCCTCCAGTTTTCGTTAGTTAATTTTTAAAGGTAAATCCTTCTTATGTAACGATTAGTGTTGCTTAATTGAGGGTTTAGTTTTACTAATTATTCAGGAGGACTTATGTCGAGAGATTTAAACGTTGATCAGATTAAGAAATTATGGATTTTAGACCTTGTTTTAGCTCATAAAAGCTTAAAGCATGCTGCCTTACAAGCAAAAGTGACACCAAGTGCTATTTCACAGACTCTAACCTCTTTGGAGCAGTCTTTTGGACGACCTTTATTAATACGTGAAAAGGGTAGTGTGCTTCCTACTCCTGATGCTATTGCTATTTTAAAGATTGTTAAGCCCGCCTTTGAAGCTTTTGAAAAACTTAAAGATATTAATGGTGCGCCAGTGCCTGAATTAAGTTGGATAAATTTTGGTACTTACGAAAGTATCGCTATAAATATCTTACCTGGTCTTATTAGTGCTTTTGAAAAGAAAATTCCAAACCTTAGGCTTGGTTTGAAAATTTCTCGCACGGCAAGCCTATTAACTATGCTGAGGAAGGGTGAGCTTTGTTCGGCCTTGATTACTGAAAATGATAATGTTGATCGTTTTTATACTATTGACGTTGCTGAAGATCGCCTAGGTCTTTATATTTCTAAAAATCTTACACCTTCTAAAAAGCTATTAGATAAAATTGGCTATGGATCACTTGAGCCAGGTCGTGATGGCTTGCCACGATATTTTTCTAAATTCTTAAAACAAGTGAGTATCGATCGACCCATGATTCTTAGTGACAGTTTTGAAAGTCTTAGAGCGGCTGCGAGTGGTGGTGCTATTGCTGCTGTCCTTCCCGATAGAGTCGCCTCAAGAAATGATGACTTAATCGAAATAACTTCTCTTAAAGCAACGAGTAAAGGCTCTAAAAATATAGGACTTCACCGTCTGACTGTCGTTGGTCAAACTAATTGTGACCGAGAGGAGATTAACTTTGTAGCAGCCGAGACAGAGCGCTTACTTAACTAATTTTAGTCAACTTTCTAACCTCAACTGTTCTTTCAAGCGGGGGGCCTCTTTCTAAAAACTCTATCTTAAAGTTATCACCAAAAAGCTTTTGAACTTCCTGGTCGCTAATAGAGTAGGGTGGACCTTCTTGAGAATCATGAACGAGTGTTACAAGTAATATTTTGCCATTTGGAATTAATAGGTCTGTATATTTTTGCGCCATTCTTGCTCTAAGCTCTGGTCCTAGAGCAACTAAACATGCTCTGTCATAGATCGCCTCATATTTACTGTCGTGATGAAAAAAGTCTTGATGATAAATGCTGAGTCTACTGACATTAGTTTGAAAGCGGTTATCTTCCCATTTTCCATGAATTTTATTTTCAGTGATGAATTCGTCAATCGCTTGCTTTGCTAACTCGACGCCAACGACACCATGGCCCTGCTTTGCCAGCCATATCAAATCAATGCTTTTTCCACATAAGGGCACAAGGATACGATCACTCGGATCAAAAACCGAGCTGGCATACTTTATAAGATTATCGTTAGCTTCTTGGCGGTGAAATCTTGTTCGTCCATCTGCCCATGCTTGTTCCCAGAACTTCTTATTTTCATCGAGTGACATAAATAACAGCCTTTTGATCATCAATTTATTCCTATTGTGATTGAAGATTCTTCAGTAGTCCATATAGGTTTGGTTTGAATTATGCAATATCATCAATTTTTCATGTTTTTATTGTCAATATAACAAATAAATCATTTTTAATTAAATTATCTTCAATAAATGTCGATTATATTGAATAATAGACATCAGTGGAGGTCTTTATGTGTGGATTCGTAGTCGTAGTTGGTAGCAAAGTTGAACAAGAACAAATTCTTCAAAGTGCAGAGCATTTGGCCCATCGAGGACCTGATGAGAAAGCTCATCATGTAACCGCGGAGGGCATTGTTATGGTTCACCAGCGCTTGGCCATTGTTGATCTTCACACTGGAAAGCAACCGATCGTTGGTAGTTCAAAAATAGCACTAGTTCATAATGGTGAAATCTGGAATCATCAAAAACTTAGAGGCCAACTCGGTGATGTCTTTACGACTAAATCAGATTCAGAAGCGATTCTTCGTGGCTATGAAGCTTGGGGTGAGAAAGTTATCGATCATATCGATGGCGACTTCGCTTTTGTAATTGCCGATCAAGGTCGAATTTTTGCTGCTCGAGATGCTATCGGTATAAAGCCTCTATACGTTGGTCGTGATGCAACTGGCGGTCTCTGGTTTGGATCTGAACAAAAAGCACTTTTTGAGCATTGTGAAACAATCGAAGAGTTCCCACCTGGTCATACTTTTACCATGGAGCGAGGTTTTGAGCGTTGGTATAAACCTACTTGGTTCGATGATTCAATTATTCCTTCTCATGACGGAACTCTTCTTCGTGATTCATTAATAAAATCTGTAGAAAAAAGACTTATGGGCGACGTACCAGTCGGAGCACTTTTATCAGGGGGACTTGATTCAAGCTTGGTTAGCTCAATAGCAGCTAGACTTCTAAGGTCTCGAGGCAAACGCTTAAAAACTTTTAGCGTTGGGTTTGATAAAGAATCACCCGATCTCATTCGCGCCAGAGAAGTGGCCAAACATATTGACAGTGATCACACCGAAGTGGTGCTAACAATTGAAGATGGAATCAAAGCTATTGAACACATGATTTGGTTAACTGAAACATATGATATCACCACCATTCGAGCCTCAACTCCAATGTATTTAATGTCCAAAGTGATTGCTAAGAGTGGTGTTAAAGTGGTTCTATCAGGTGAGGGAGCTGATGAAATTTTTGGAGGATATCTTTATTTTGCTCATGCGCCATCAAGTACTGAATTTCATCAAGAATGTGTGAGTCGAGTTAAGAGACTTCATACTTCAGATGTTTTACGCGCAGATCGCTCAACGATGGGCGCAGCAGTTGAGGCACGAGTTCCATTTTTAGACCCAGAGTTTCTAAAAACAGCAATGGGTGTTTCTCCAGAACATAAAATTATTATTCCTGGTAAACGTATGGAAAAAGACGTTCTTCGCCAGGCCTTTATAGAAGGGGAGTGGTTACCAGAAGAAGTTTTATGGCGTCAAAAAGAACAATTCTCTGACGGTGTAGGTTATTCATGGATTGATCTGTTAAAAGATCTAGGTGAGCGTACGGTTGATGATGAAATTTTTTCTAAGGCAGCAGATTTATATCCGCATAATACTCCAATGACTAAAGAGGCCTTCTTGTTTAGAGGTATCTTTGAGGATCATTTTGGTCATGCTGGAATGGTTAAAAATGTTAGTCGATGGATTCCAAAGTGGCAGGATTATAATGCTGATCCTTCTGGTCGGGCAAATAAGATGCACACAAAATCTATCGCAATTTAATATAAATTTGTTATGGTGGACGTATGAAAATATACTTATACGTCCTTCTTATTCTCGTTATGACTTCAGCTTGTTCTTCGACAGAGCCGCCTAAAGTACCCATCAAAGAAGTTAAAAATACTGAAGTTCCAATGAACGTCGAGACTGTGCTTAAAGATGCAGGTGGGGTTATTTGGAGTTTTGTGATTCTCCCCGATGGACGCTATTTATTAGCACTTAGGGAAGGAGAGTTTAAAGTATTTGATCCAAAGACTAAAAATCTTAAAAATGTCTCGGGAGCTCCAAAAGTCTATGCAGATGGACAAGCAGGTTTGTTAGATCTTGTGCTAAGTCCAACCTTTAAAAATGATAAGAAAATTTTTTACACATATTCCGCTCTTGAAAAAGGTGGTTCGGCCACAACGCTAGCTAGTGCAACTTTTGAGCAAGATAAGATAACTAATCAAAGAATTCTTTTTGCAGCTAGGCCCGTTCAGAATACTCCCTATCACTTTGGTTCAAGAATTGTATTTGATGGAGAAGGACATTTATTTGTCTCCATTGGTGAAAGAAATATTAGAAATCTCGCTCAGGACCTATCTGCACATATGGGAAAAATCATTCGACTTAATCTTGATGGATCAATTCCTAAAGATAATCCTTTTGTAGATGATAAAAAAGCAAAACCTGAAATATGGAGCTATGGTCATCGAAACCCACAAGGCTTATTTTTTGATAAAAATAATAAAAAATTATGGGTTAATGAGCATGGGCCAAAAGGTGGAGATGAAATTAACTTAGTTATAAAGGCTGCAAACTATGGCTGGCCTCTTGCCACCTATGGACGAGAATATTATGGTCCAAGAGTCTCTGATAATGTGACACTTCCTTTTGCTGAAGATCCTCGTCACGTCTGGCTCCCTTCAATTGCGCCGAGCGAGCTAATCATTTATGAAGGTGCAGCATTTCCAGCTTGGAAAGGAAGTTTCCTCTCTGGAGCCTTGGCCCTCACTCATCTTAATAGAGTTGAAATGAAAAATGATAAGTCAGTAAAAGAAGAGCGTTATTTAAATGAACTTGATGAGCGTATTCGTTCAATAGAGCTAGATTCATTAGGTAATATATTAGTAGGTACAGATCTTGGTACAATTTTTAAGCTGAGCCCATTAACTCGTTAGATCCAGAATGATTTTTTGAAGCGAGCCGGTATGCGAATTTGTTTACATCAATTCCTGTAGTCTCAATCATTATATTAAATGAAATAGTTAGTTGTTTCGGAAAATTTGTTAAAACCCGTTACATCTATCTACATTTTGTACTTGGGTATAATAGTCTACAAAATAATTATCCCCACATTTCTCTTGAGCGATTTCACGGCTTTGCTCGGGACTAGCACAAGAAGTTAAAGCTATTAATAGGGCGATAAGAGCGAATGTTTTTTTCATGGTCGCCTCCTTGGTTATAGTTTACCTCGAATCTATAATACCTCCTATACGGAACCTGCTCTCACTTCCTTAGTGAAGTATTGTCGGAATGATTTAGGCACGGCTTTGGGGCTAATGTAACTCTGATACTAAAGAGCTTGGAAGTACTTTAATGTATCTAAACCGGCGGAATTTGACTGATAAGAATTTTGATAGTTAGCGAGGGTAAATATTGCCGCTATTCCTATTGGACCTTCAAAAGAACTACTTAGAGTAACTGCAACACCATTTGCATTCATATTTTCAATGATCTCTAGGCTGCGATTGAAACCGAACAGAGCAGGTTTAAGAATGATATTTTTAATATGAAATGGAAGTTTAGTAACTAAAAAATAGGGAAGTGATTCATCAAGGGCCAATGAAACAGGGTGAGACCAATTTAAAGTTTCTAAATGATCACTAAAAGGTTCTTCAATATAATCAATCTTTTCCCAATAGGGTTTGAGAAGCTTGAGAAGCTGTTCTAACTGCTCTGGCACCATCCTTTGATTACCATCCAATCTTATTTTTTCATGCAGAAATAGATGTTCAAAAAAGGTCTTAATCTCATTCGCAGATTCCAGGCGTGCAATCTTTAATTTAAATGATTTAAACCCAAGCTCCCTAAGAGATTGAAGTTCTTTAAGATTAGGTGTCAACAGCAAGGCATTTTGTTCAATTTCCAAAGGAGGTGGAGAGACAGCGTTTTTTAAATATTCCCATGATTCAATTGCAAACAAGACGCTAGGGTATAGCTGTGTTTTATCTATTTTTTGATCAAAGTACTCTTCAAGTTGAACTCTTGCTTGTTCAAAGTTTTCCTGATGAAGACCTTCAAGCACACTAAGTTCAAAATTTATATGATCAATTGTACCTTCTAGAAATTGTTTCTCAGAAACTACTTTACTACCAATATACATTGGTTGCTTAAACTTCCTGGTAATAACTTTGAGATCTATTTCCATATCAATGCGAAAGATAGGGTGAGACAATAAAATAATAAATACTTTCCAGTATTGGCGAGAGTTTGATTTAGCTTTCTACTAATCGGATCACAAAGAATTGTTTTCCAATTTCTAAAGAAGAGAAAAAAGATAATAATAGGTAGAAGAAAAAAAATGCTTTTATGAATGATAGAAAAATAGATCGGAACAAAAAGTGAAAGTGTAATCAATGTGAAGGTAAACTTTCTTGCAAAGCTTTCACCAAGCAGGACGGCGATCGTTTTTTTGTCTGTTTTTGAATCTGAGTTGATATCTCTGAGATTATTGATTGCTAGTATGCCGGCACTAATAAGTCCAGGTCCAAAACCTAGATAGATCGGTACTAGATCAATTCCCTTTGGGTTTTGTAGCCAGACAGTTCCCCAAACAGCTACGGGACCAAAGAAAATAAGTGCCGCTATTTCACCAAGACCTTTTTTTGATAAAGGAAGGGGTCCCCCTGTATAGGCCCAAGCAAAAAATATCGAAGATATGCCTATGATAACGATAGGCAGCCCACCAACATTCATTAGGTGAAATCCAAGTAAAAAAGCCAGACCTAGCGTTGCAATGAAACCCATTTTGATTGCCTGGGGCGGTAATAAACCTGCAGACGTAACTCTAGTTGGGCCAAGTCGATCTATTGTATCAACACCATTAATTCCGTCATAATAGTCATTAATAAAATTACTCGATATCTGTAAGAGCAGTGTACAAAACAGAGTGATGCCGGCTGTTTCGTAGTCGATTTTGAGGTCTAAATGTAAGCAATAACCAAGAGCTAAAATTATCGGGCTTAAGGCAGCCGGGAGAGTTTTTGGTCTAGCAGCCAAGACCCATGGATTAGACTTACTCATGATAATTTTATCGTCCTTAATTGCTGATAAATCTTATTATTGGCTTCAGTATCAATCGATACTTCGATGAAAGTAGATCTACTTAGTTTTAATGCTTCTTGATAGGCATGTTCGAATTCTTTTCTTGTCGATACTTCCCAAGTTTTAAGACCAAAAGCTTTAGCAATTGGAGCTAGTTTTCTTTCGTGAGGAGATGTAATTATAGGATATAGTTCTTCGCCTTTTTCTAAATTGAGTAAGGTAAAGATTCCGCCACCATAGTTATTCAAGATAATGCAAATAATTGGAGTTTTAGAGTTTGAAATAAGTTCGAGTGAATTGATGTCATGTATAGCAGACACATCACCTAAGACCAGAGTGACAGGTGTGTTGGTGGCTAAAGCGCAGCCGCTGCTACTGGCAAAAAAACCTTCGATGCCACTAACTCCTCTATGAGTTAAAACACTTAAACCCTTAGCTATTGCCAAGGATGCATAGGAATCAAATGAGCGAATCATTGTACTATTGCCAACGGCCAAATTATGTCCATGTGGAATCATCTCAATGACACGTTTTGAAATATATGGAAAGGCTACTTTGTCAGATCCTTCTATAACGTCAATTTTTCTTTTAATGAAGGACTGAAAAACAGATGGTTTAATTGGTTCTTTACTTTTCCAGTAGTTCGCAAGTTCTTTAATTGCAAGAGTTGGATTGACGTTAAGTGAATGTGTTACTGAATATCCACTATCACTTAATTGGCTAGCTTGGGATAAATGAATAACTGGAAATTTATCACTATGATCTTTTAGGAAACGATAATAATGCTTTGAGGTTAGTCTACCGCCAATATGTAAAACTAGGTCAGGCAAATTATCATGAAAGTAATCATAGACTTCAGGATGATCGAAAGTAGGAATAAGGCCATCTTCAAGACTGAAGTCAAATTTTAAAGAACTAGTAACGTCGACATTAAGAGGATAGGGACAATTTCTTAGTGAATCGATAATTTCTGTACGCAAGTTTCGAACATCGCATAATGAGAGCTCTCCTACAACGATAAGTGGTCTCTTCGCAGATTCTAGAAAAGAAAGTATAGGTGTAATATCACTAAGGAGGTTACCTAAATGCTGTCTTGAAGCTTGTGGTCGGCCTACGATTTCTTGAGCCCGTTGTTTCAAAATATCATTGAGAAGCGTTTCTTTTCCATCTAGAGGTTCACGAAAAGCTATATTGATATGGACTGGCCCAAAAGGTCTTTTGATAGCTGTTTCCCAAGAAAAGGCAACCATACGACAAAGTGCTTTTAAATCCATTGAGTCTTCGGCAGTTCCCAGGTCCAGAAAACTTTTAACATGATTACCATATAGCTTTTTTTGATCAATAGATTGATTGGCATCTGTCTGGGCTAGTTCAATTGGTCGGTCAGCACTAATAACTATAAGTGGTACTTGCGATTTCTGTGCTTCAATGATGGCAGGGTAAAAATTGGCAGCGGCAGTACCGGATGTACAAACTAAGATCGCAGGATTCCCACTTGATTTAGCATAACCTAATGCTTGATAGGCTAAACCGCGTTCATCCATACCAACATGAAGTTCAATATCCTCTTGCAATTGGAAACCTGCTATTAAAGGAGCATTTCTCATACCAGGTGCTACAAAGACATGCCTTGTGCCCAATTTTTGCAATTGATTAGCGATTAAACTAGACCACAATCTTGAAATGTTTTCAGTGAGAAGAGCGTGGCTCATCTATAATCTCTTTTGTAACTTTAGCGTTGCTGTATTTTTGGTTAGAAGTAAAAGTGAAGTTCTTCATTTTACTTTGAGTTTCGTCCCATTCAGATTGAGGGTCGCTTTGTTCGACAATACCAGCCCCTGCATAAACATGAAGTTTATCGCCTTCAGTTAAGGCACTTCTAATTGCCACACAAAAATCAGCTCCATTGGCTGTAATAACACCAACTGGAGAAGCATAAAGACCTCTGTCATAGCTTTCATTATCAGCAAGCCAGTCAGATGCCTCTTGTTTAGGTGTACCACCAACTGCAGGAGTAGGGTGAAATGCTGAAATTAAATCTGAAACGCTATTTGTACGCAGAAGATGACCACTTAGTTTTGTGTAAAGATGTTGAACATGCTTAAGTTTCAAGATTTTTTCAGCTTCGCCTACGATGGATGCATCAGTGCATCCAACTTTTTTGAGAGTCTCTAATACTGCGGATGATACAAAACGGTGCTCTTGTAACTCTTTAGAAGATTCTTTTAGAGCAATTTCATATTCATCATCTTCGTCTTTTGTTTTACCTCTTGGTTTTGTTCCTGCGATGGCATCAGTGATGATAGTTGAGTCCTCTAACTTGAATAATCTTTCAGGTGTCATAGAGGTAAAGCTTCTATCTCTTCTCCACTGAAGGTGAAAGATGAAATGCTCACCCGGTCTGAACTTCATTAATTCAAATAAGTCATCTGGCTTTATTGGTTTATCAGCTTTGAAAATAGTTTTTCTAGATAGAACAACTTTTTGTAATAAACCAGATTGAATTGATCGTTTAGCACTATTAACCTGCTGTATCCAATCTGCTTTCTTGGGAGAGTCAGTTTCTTTTGTTAGCT
Source organism: uncultured Halobacteriovorax sp. (assembly GCA_964352175.1). Taxonomy (GTDB): domain Bacteria; phylum Bdellovibrionota; class Bacteriovoracia; order Bacteriovoracales; family Bacteriovoracaceae; genus UBA4207. The sequence continues at coordinate 4,330 of CAYGQW010000001.1, read as the reverse complement.
TTACTTCTTTTTGAGAGTAACCCTTAAAAGTTAAGAGTGTATCTAAGTCAAGAATTAACTTACTTACTAAAGTTGAGTTTTCAAAAACTTCCTTGTTAATATTGATGTGAAACATAGTTCGTTTATTATCAGACACGAAGATAAATTGCGGAATGACATAATGCTGATTTCCTATCTCTGCCCATTCTGTTTTTGAAATTGTATTTGGGTGAAATTTTTGTCCACCAAGAATTATAAGTTTTGGATTCTCTCTTATATATTCCCTAGCCTGATTGATAGAAAAACTACTGCTGAAAATCTTTAAAAATTTAATTCCTAGATATTGTTTGTCCCCCTCTCTATCACAAAATAAAATCTTTTGAGAGTGGTCAAGAAATGGCAGTAAACTGATAAGATCAATTGAATCTAGTGAAATGCTTAGTGTTTTTATGCTACTAGCATTATCAGTATTAGCTAGAAAATCCTTTAGTTTATCTAGGATTTTTAGTTTTAAAGTATAAAGTGGAGTGTATGGACTTTGACCCAATTACTTTTCTCCCACATATAAAAACGCTATACCGAAGCTTAAGGAAATAGCTTTAGTTTTTTTAAATCCTGCTTCATTCATCCAAGTTAAAAAATCCTGGTCATATGGAAAATCTTCAACTGTCTTATTTAAATATGTGTACGCATCACCATGGCCTGAAACTAAATTTCCGACAAATGGTAAAAGCTTTCTGAAATAGAATAAATAAAAAGCACGTACTAAAAAATTTTTAGGTAAACCAAATTCCATTATTAGCGCGCGACCATTTGGTCTAAGAACACGATAGATATTTTTAAGAGAAGTTTGAGGATCCGGGAAATTTCTAATACCAAAAGATAGCGTAACCACGTCTTGAGATTCATCTGCGACTGGAACTGATACGCCATCACCAATATCTAAAACTGCTTTATCTGCGAATCCTTTTTTATCAATTTTTATTTTGCCTATCTCGATCATACCTATTGATAAGTCGAGACCTCGAACTCTAGAAACTCTTTTTTGTGCTGCTAACTCTAGAGCAACGTCACCTGTTCCTGTTGCCAGGTCTAATGCGACAAGATCATCCCCAGCAGGAAGCTCTTTCATCATTCGTTTTCGCCATAAGACATCAATACCAAGAGATAAAAAACGATTGAGCAAATCATAAGTTCCTGCAATATCGTCAAAGATACGAAATGATTCTTTTTTGCGTTCATTTAGAGAGCCTGTTGTATTATTCATCATATTCCTTATCTATTAACAGCAAGATACCGAATTGCGGCTTAATAGTCGAGGTTACTCTAGCTATTGTCGATGGACTTGAAGCTCTTCCAATGTTAAATAGTAAGTAATTGAATTCATGGTGGACCTTGCATGATCCCTAAGTTTTTTACCACAATACCTCCAGAGCTATTAGGCCGCGTTCGCGATCTCGATATGGTTACGTCCTCTGAAAGTTGTAACCGCTCGATAAATCAGCTTTTACAGCGAACAGTGCTGCTTGGCGGCAAGCGGTTAAGACCGCTTTTAACTTATCTCTGTGGTAATTTTTTCGGCGTCACAGCTGAAAGGCTTGATACATATGCAAAAGCCATTGAAATGGTCCATGCTGCCAGCCTCTCTCATGATGACGTCGTTGATGGCGCAAAGACCAGACGCGGGAAACCATCAATAAATGCCGAATCGACTAATAAACATGCTGTATTAGCAGGTGATTATCTTCTTGCTGATGTCATCGTTGAACTCACAAAAATGGGTAATCTTGATCTTGTAAAAGAGATGTCACTTGTTATTCAGGCACTTGCTGAAGGTGAGTGGATTCAACTTGATTCAGCTGAATCTAGAAATTATAGCCGTGAGTTAATTGAAATAATTGCGGTTAAGAAAACAGCTTCAGTGATGAGTTGGTGTGCTGTGGCGCCTGCTACAGTGGCCTCAATGCCTGAAGCGATCATTGGTTATGCTAGAGACTTTGGATATCATCTTGGGCTTGCTTTTCAACAAATGGATGACACTCTGGACTTTAGTGGTAACTCAAAAAAAGACCATCTTTTAGATCTTGAAAACGGCGTTATCAATTCTGTTCTATTCGAATGGATGGAGTTCAATCCGGATCTTAAAGAGCGCTTTTTAAAAGGTGAGTCAGCCTCATCTCTTTGGACTGAAAAAAATCTAGATCAAGCTGTAAACTTGGTTGAATCTAGAGCTAGAGATCATTTGGATAAATGTCTTGGATTGATTGATATTATGAGCAAAGAGATTCCTCTTCATAGTCAATTATCTTTAGTGCAAATCAATAAAGCCAAAGAGCCTTTAATCGAAATTGTCCACTACCTTGGACGTAGAACTTACTAGTCAAATAAATTATTACTTTTAAGTAATGCACCTGAAGTACATTTTGGAATATCTACAAATAAGTCATCTATCCCTCTAGTACACCTTTCGTCGCCACTAAAAGTTACCCTTGGAATGGCTCGTATCGTCTTTGATTCTAATAATATTTTGTCAGAAGAGATGCGCTTGGCCGAGTTAGCCTGCATGATTCTTAGATGAAGCTTACAGTCCTTGAAAAAAAGACCCTCTCTTTCTATGGAAAGACTAAGATACAAATCTTCAGAGTTAAGTTTATCTTTATCGATGAAATCATGAAGTTTAAAACCTTTATTTGTAAGATTTGAAGCAAGTTTACCAGCAAACTCTTGTGTTTTATCGAAGCGAATCAGGCAAGTAGGATGAGAGAAACTGAAGTCTTCAGTGTTTATCAATACTGAGTTCTGCGCGAATGCTGGAAACATAAATAAAGCAAGAATCAATATCATAAAAAATCCTTTGGATCTTTTTTACAAGCCTCTTCAATTTCAGCAATTTCTTTTGGAATTGAAGCCGTTAAGTTCTCGTGCCCTTTATCTGTTACAAGAATATCATCTTCTATTCTTATGCCTAAACCTTGTAGCGGTAGTTTAAAGACTATTTGCGCGTGTGGTTTATTAAAGTACAAACCTGGCTCAATCGTTATGACCATTCCTGGTGCAAGTTGAATGTCATTAAGCTCATCATCAAGGTAGGGAGACATGTCGTGGACATCTAGGCCGAGCCAATGTGAAGTTCCGTGGGGATAATATGTCTTTAATGCATGATTATCATTATCACTTTTTGTAAGTAAAATTTCCTCTAAGGACTCACGAGACATTTCTTTTTTTGCAGCAAGAAGTCCTGCATCTAGAAGACCTCGGGCTAAGACCTTTTCTACTTCACGGTGAATCATCGGAATTGTTGTTCCAGGCTTCGCCATAGCAATAGCAACTTTTTGAGAGGCAAGAGTTATTTCATAAACTTCTTTTTGTAATTGAGTGAACTTACCATTTATGGGGAAAGTTCTCGTTACATCACTGGCGTAACCTGAAACCTGCGATCCGGCATCAATTAAAAGTAGGTCTTGATCATGAAGTAAGGCATTGTTATCTACATAGTGAAGTGTTAAGGCGTTTTTACCACCTGCTACAATGCTTGGGTAAGCATTGTCTTCAGCTCCATTTTTTTTAAAGATATATTCCATGTAGCTTTGTACTTGAGCCTCAGTTTTTCCGGGCTCACAAATTGACATCGCTGCTTGATGACCGAGTGATGTGATATGTGCAGCCTTACGCATAAAGCTTAATTCGTTGGCATCTTTAGTAATTCTTAATGTACCAATTGCATATGCAAGATTAAGTAATTTTGCAGGTTTATATTTTTTATTTTTCCTTTGCCCTGTTAAATTCGTCATTACTTTTAGTAAACGCGTCGTTAAGTCAGGTTGTTCACTCCAGTCACAAGCTACATTTTTATGACCGATTAAAAGCTTTGGAAGCATTTCTCCTAACTTTGAGATCTCATAGACATAGTCAAAATTAAAGAGGTCTTTTGTAGCATCAACGCCAAGCCTTTTTCCTTGCCACATCTCTGCAAATTCATCTTTAGGGCGAACAAAGAAATGAGACTTAACACCCTCATCTTTTCTTTGAGTAATGATTAGGAGTGAATCTGCCTCGCGAAAACCGGTAAGATATCTAAGATGTGTATTTTGATGAAAAGGATATTCATTGTCATGGCTTTTTGTGACTTCTTTTGAAGAAGCAACAATTATTGCTGTCTCAGGCAACAATCCTGCTAGATTATTTCGTCTTTGTTGAAAATTTGATTCTTCCATAATTTTTCCTAACTAAATTTTTGTAGTGCTTTTTGTATATCTTTCAACTTTGCGGGCTTAGCGATGTAATCATCCATACCGATTGACATACATTCTTCTCTGTCTTGTGTTGTTGCATTTGCTGTAAGGCCAACAAT